>NZ_CP014342.1:2758142-3116284 GCF_001618685.1 Geobacillus subterraneus
GATGAGCACCGCCCGTCCGTCGCCAAGCATCGTGAAATAGCCGAACTGATGCCCGGCATACGCCTGCGCCAGCGGCTCAGCCCCGTCCGGAATCCGATTTCCCGCCAGCACCGCCACCTCTGCGTCGCTTCGCAATGCTTCTTCATTCAACCCAAGTTCTGCCGCAAGCGGCCGGTTGAGCACCGCCAGTTCCGGCGCGCGCACCGGCGTGGGGAGAACGCGGCTGAAAAAGCGTTCCGGCAGCCTTGCATAACGGTTGTCAAACGTCCACCCCGCATCCAATTTGATCATCTCCTTTTTTCGGCCAAGCTATGGTTTTATTGTATGGTAAAACCGGCGGCATAATAAATCGAAAACACGCGGTTCGCCCCAAAAATTCGACCGCCCTGTTTCGACGAAACCCGCCATCTTTTCTCTTTCGCTTCTGTTCCGTTTCGCCTATAATGGCTATGAGGAGGTGAAACGAATGGAAGAAAACACGATCATCCAAGCGGTGCTGCACGCCCTCGAACAACATTCCGACAAAATCAGCTCGAAAATGGAGGAAATGGAACAACGACTGCGCGGTGAAATGCATGAAATGGGCCAACAACTCCGCACGGAAATGCACGAAATGGGCCAGCAGCTCCGCAACGAAATCCATGCTGTCGAAACCCGTCTTGAAGCCAAAATCGATTCCCTTCGTGAGGAAATGCAACAGATGAACAGACAACTGACCGAACGAAGCGATCGCCTCGAAGAAGAACTCGCAGACACGCAAACCTCGGTCGACGTGTTGACCACGAAGGTGCTCCATCACGACCGAAAGCTTCGCCAACTGGCCAAACAAGCGTAATTCCTCTCGAAACGTTAGCCTTTTTGACCCACCGCAACGAACAAAACCGCTCCTGTTTCATCCTCCTGTTCCGTTTGATGAAATGGAGCGGTTTTCGTCTGAATATGGCGATCTTTTTCCCATCGCGGCCAAATGATGCACTCCTCACTTCACCAGCCCATGGCGAAACGCATAAATCACCGCTTGCGTCCCATTTCTTGAACGCATAGTACAAGATCGCCAGCGTGATCGCCAGCCCGACAAGCGGCCCGAGATGAAACAAGAGCACCAACAAGGCGGCCGCCCCGGCAACGAACAACCCGATCTTTTTTGCCATCCTTTCGCTTCCTATCTCACATTTCGCACCCTCTCGACAAAAATCGGGAGGATTTTTTTATCTTCCTGTCGAATAAAACCTTGAAACACAAGGAAAGCAAAGGAGTTTGCCCATCATGGACGTTCGAATTCGGGCCATTTATGAAAGTTCTTATTTGAATATAATAAGCACCCTGTTCAAGGATCTTGACCTTCCTCAGTTGATTGATCATCTGGTTCCCGTGAATCCGCAATGCCAAACTCGAGCCAGCGATATCGTCAAGCTAATCATTCTGGATATCTTGAGCGGCCGGCAAGCGCTCGTTCATTTGGAACAATGGGCGCACGACATCGATTTGCCGAAGCTGATTCGGCCAGGGCTGGAGCCGTCTTGGTTCAACGACGATGCCATCGCGCGTCATTTGGATCGCCTGTATGAGGCGAATATCCATCAAGTCCTTTCGTCTTGCCTCGTGCAGATCTACAAGAAAGAAGGCCTCTCTCTTCGTGTCTTCCACGCCGATACGACGGACAAGACCGTTTACGGCGCGTATGAATCGGTCTCGTCAGAGGCCCTGCAGATCACGCATGGCTACAACCGGCATCATCGTTGGCAAAAACAGATCGGTTTCGGGCTGATCGGCAACGAAGACGGCATCCCGTTTTACGGCGATGTGCACGACGGCAACGTGCCGGACAAAACGTGGAATCCCGAGGTACTCTCCCGTGTCCATGAACAGCTGAAGCAAGCCAAGATCCAAGACGAATGGATTTACGTGGCGGATTCCGCTGCGATGACGAAAGACACACTGACGCAAACGAAGACCGCCAACGCCTTTTTGATCACGCGAGGCCCTTCATCGCTTCGGATCGTCAAAGCCGCGCTTTTGGAGGCAGATGCCCAACCCGATTCGGCGTGGAGCGATCCCTTTACGTTGGCGGAGAAAAACGGTGCCACGTATCGAGTATGGGAAACAGCCTCGACTTATGAAGGCCATCCGGTTCGACTGATCGTCGTCGAATCGAGCGCGCTCGACCAGCGAAAAGGAAAGACGCTCGACAAAGAGCGGACCAAAGAAGCGGAGCTTCTTCGCGAGGAACAAGCCCGTTGGGAACGCCACCCCTTCTCTTGTCGGGAAGACGCCGAACAAGCCTTGGCCTCCCTCAAGGCGTCCCTTCGCCCCCAGTTTCATCGGGTGGAAGCCGCGGTCGAAGAGATCGTGCGCCCGAAAAAACGGCGCGGACGACCGAAAAAAGGGGCGGAACCCGAGATGGAGACGCTGTATTTCGTGCGTCTTGGCATCGAGTTCGACCAAAACGCTTGGGAACAGGCGAGACGGAAAGCGTCCCGGTTTGTCCTCGTTACGACCGTTCCGAAGGAATGGAAGGGTCAACCGATGGAGGCAAAAGAAATCTTGAAGTTGTATAAAGGCCAAATCTCCGTGGAGATGAACTTCTCTTTCTTGAAAGACCCGTTCTTTACGGATGAGATTTACGTCAAAAAACCAGAACGGGTCGCGGTATTGGGCTATTTGTTTCTGTTGGCCTTGGCCATTTACCGCGTCTTCCAGCGCCGGGTGCGTCAGTTCATCACCCCGGAACGCCCATTAAAGGGCGCGGGAGGCCGGAAACTGACCCGCCCGACCGGTCAGGCGATCTTTCAGTTGTTCCGGTATGTGAAAGTCGTCCTACTGGAGCTGCCGGATGGGCACATCCAACGCGCGTTAGGGAAACCGCTCACCCCTGATCAGCGAAGGATCCTGCACGGATTGGGCATGGATGAGAGCATTTACGTGTAACGTCATACGGAACGACTAGCGATGGTAAAAAAAGGATTGTCATCGCTCGTTGTGTTGGTCGAAATGTTATTCTGAAAAAATGAAATAAAAAATCCTTTCTTTCTACCCTGTTAGGGTGCGAAATGTGAGTCCTATCGTATCGCATCCCTGCAAACTCCCATCACGTTCCGAAGATATATTTTGACTACGACTCAAGGCGTATTTTTCAAAATATGAAGCGAGGTGGTCATGCTATTGCTTCCACATGCGTTGAGTGGTGATCGCAGATATTTTGATGTAGCAGTGTTTGCCTTTAATTATCAGTATGGCTTATCTTTATAAGCCCTTTTCCCTTCTTATTTTCTCTATAAAATTTTCGGTAACCCACTCATTTAGTATTTTATCGAAACTAGCAATATAAATTTGATTATTACTTTTCATTTCATTGAGTTGTTTTTCAATTATAGGAAGTAATTTTTCAAGCGCTAAATCTAACTCCTCTACACTCTCAAGGCCTTCCAACTTAAAAAATATTTCATTATTGTTAGTACGTGTTACGATACTTATAGTTCGGTCGCGTTCTTCAACTTTCTTAGATGTCACTTTATAAAATTTTTTACCTTTTGTTTTTAAAACAACATATTTAACCATTGTTTTAAATCCATCCCACACCGCACTCGCACCTAAAGATACAAGGAGACCGCTACTAATTACAAAGTCAATAAAAATAGTTATTACTGGGTTTAACTCATCAATATTTGCAGTAATTCTTCTTCCCTTATCAATGACCTTAAAATTCACTCCTTCTATATCTAAAAAACTTTTTAATTCTTTAATTTCTTCATTATTAAAGATACTATCAATATACATAAGACCTACTCTCATATACATTCTCCTAACAATGATTAAGTTGATACTTTAATTGCTTTGGATTTTAATTTAATTTTTCTAGAAGGCCGGTGAATTAATGGGGCATAGACTTCCCACATGTCGAATTTTGGAGGCCATTCTCCCCGCCGTTTGGCGCCAAAGGATGGGAAGACGAGCAGGACTTCCTGCTCCCAATTCCGGTTTTGCGCACGCCAAAGAGCCGGTCCCCCCTCGTTTTTTTCGAAACCGGCACAATCGCTTCAGATTTTGCACGACGGCGGTCAACAGTGCCTGTTCTTCCATGGCGTAAAGGCCCCGGCTTCGGGCCCGGTCCAGCCCGTGACATTCCTTCCCTTCGGCGAACACATGCTCACAACGCGTGCGAAGGGCTTGAATGGATCGATAGCCGCCCTGTTGTTGAATGAGCCTCGCTTGATTGCGAATCTGAACGTCTCGGACTTTCGCCTGGCGCTTTGCTTCCTGAGCGGGATCCTTCGCCCGGCGCTTCCAGGTTGGAATCTCCTCCATCTCCTTGCGGCGCAACGGCACGAGCGGTGTGATGCCTTGAACGAAGAGCGCTTCCAGATACTCGGTGGTGCCATACGCTTTGTCCGCAGACAAGGTCCGAATCGTAATCGACGGGTGGCGAAACTGAATCGAAGCCAGCTGCTCCAAACTCGTCTCCCGTTCCGCCGTTCCAGTGGCGAGGCTGGCCCGTCTGGATAAAATCACGCGCGACTGGACATCGATGACGTCGTGCACCAGATACCGAGGATACGCTTCCTGCCCTTTGCCTTTCTTGTACAACCGGGCATCCGGATCCGTCACGCTTCGATGGGTCCGGTTGGAAAACGTGGCTCCACGGAAGTTTCCCCGTTCTTCGGCATGGACGCGTTCCCCTGATTTTGGAGACGGAGAGGGTGGGTCGTCATCCGGATCCCGGGCCTCGGTCTGTTCATCTTCCCGGGCAGTGCGGGCCAGATAGTCTTCCAACGTCTCCACCGGAGCGAGCTTGACCTCCCGCAAGCTGTGGATCGAGGCATTCGCCCGCACTTGGGTGCCGTCAGCCGCCGCATGGACATCCGGCGAGACCAACCCCGCCGCGATGCATTGATCCACCACATAGGTCATCAGCCGGTCAAAGATTCCATGTTGGCGCCAGCGTTTCCGTGTTTTGACGAGCGTCGTTCGATCCGGCAGTGTGGGGTGATGAGGATCCGGATGGAGCACGGATTCAAAGTCGAGACCGCAAAACCACAAGTATCCGGCATGCATGGGGAGGATCTCATACAACTCCCGCTCAGAGTGGTCGAACAAATACGAGAGCAGCATTAGGCGAAGCAGCCGTTCCGGATCCGCCGCCGGGCGACCCGTTTTTTCCGTGTACAGGGGAGCCACCCAATCGTGAATGACGGAAAAGTCAACCGCTTCGTTGATTTGGCGCAAGATATGATGTGGAGGAACGAGTTCTTCCATGTCGATGACTTGAAACAGACGAGGCTGAGTCGAAGGGTTTTTGGGGGCTTTCATGATCCGCTCACGCTCCATTCCAACGATTTTTCTTCCTTTTTCGACATAAGCCCCCTAAATCCCTGCCTCAGGGTGTACTTTTTTCACCGGCCTTCTAGAAGGCCGGTGAAAAACGGCTGCCACGAGCAAATCAGCGGCATCTCGCCAAAAAAGAAGGCTGATTTCGCCAGGTTTTTCTAACTGAGAAACAGATGGAATAGCACTATTTTGTACTAAATCACCGCCCCTCTAGAACTCGAAATTTTGGGTACCATCAAGAATTTTGTGTAATGCAAGATGGGTATCTCTGAAATAGATTTGGAATGGATAAGGGACGGTTTCCTCCACACAGGAGACTTAATATTCAGTCTCCTGTGTGGAAAGAGAGAATCTCCTTATCTCATTTATTTACATTATTTGGTTAATTGTAACGTTCTTCAAACATTCATTGAAGAGCTTCATGTGCTTCGGCAAATCCTCACAACTTTCGTCCTGCCCTTTCTCATTAAAGTCCTAGATGGTTAAATGCACGACTTTTTCTACAGACTCTAAACTGCTTAAACTGTTCATCGACTTTAGACGTTTCCGAATCTCCTTGATCGTTCGTTCGATAGTATTGGTTGTGTCAATCACATTTCGAATACAGCTTGAATCATCCATAAATGTAAGGAGGATCCCCAACTCATTGGCCCAAGATTGAACTTTTCTTGGATAGTTGCCGGACCATTTTGACTCAATATAAGCTATCTTGACAATTTTTGTACTTGATGAAATATAAGGTACCTTCAAGACATCTCCAGCCTCAAAGATCCCTTAACACCGAAGAAAAACAAAATATATGGAAAGTATTAACAAAAAACCCAACGGCTAACTAGATTACCACAAGGAACGCTTTTGCTACGCCCCCACAATATCTTCCGAATTCCGGTTAATCTCATCGATAATGCGAATGATCTTCCGCGCGTCGTCCATGTTGTCTTGAAAGAGTTCAACAATGCTGCCAACGGTTTTGAACGGTTCTTCCTGCAGCACCCGCTTGTCCATGACTCCGTTTTTTACAAAGTAATCGACGATCAGTTTGACAAAGCGGCTTTGCTGGATGTTCAACCGTTCGCTTGATAAAAATTCGGAAAACGCTTCGTTGGCGGCCTGCGGGTCAAGGCCGACGATTTGGCGGACGAGCTTTGTAATCGGCGTGGCGCCGAATTCTCTTTGATAATCTTCCTGTGTGCCAAGCTCATTCCAAAGAATATGCTCCAACGTTTTTACGTCTTGGATGGTCAGCTTTTTATTATTCCGCAGCTTGTAAATGGCCATCTGGTCGCGGTGTTCGTGCAGATAATGTTCCACCTTTTTGCGATAATTTTTCAGATCATTGACAGTAAACATCGGGCCGTTTTCTTTGACTTCTAAAACTTGATCTTTGAAGTTCGTATAGTAAATTTTTTGCGTTTCTTTTTCAAGGAATTTCACTAAATCACGCAACGCTTCGCGAACGGCTTCCAATTCGAACAGATCGGCTTCGCTCCAAAACTCTTCCGTCTGCACCTTTTCGATGATGTATTTTTGTTCCTGCACTTGCGGGATCGAGCCGAGCTTAGATAGCACCTCTGCGGTGCGAATCACGCTGCGGATCGGTTTTGTGGCATTATTCGTTTGCAGCTTCGCCAGCTCAATCGTATACATCAGCAAATCAAAGCGCTTGGCCAGCTCATCATCGTTGAGCGGAACGATGAGCGGTGCCAGATGTTCTTTGATTTCATTGACATCCATGGCCGTTAAACAGTTCCATGCTTCCCGGTTTTGGAACTTGTGTACGTACTGAATATGTTGGCGTACGCGGAAGTTTTCTTCGTTTAACCGATTGATTTCCGCCAGCAGCTCGTCAATCAATTGATGGCGATAGGCAATATACTCTTCTTCTTGATATTGTAAATGTTGCAGCTCTTTAATGATTTCCAGTTTGGCGGTAAACAAACGCTCCGTTAAGCTTTCCACCGCTTTTCCTTCGATTCCTTTCGGATTTTCCCGGAAAAACTCAAAGTTGCCGCAATAGTCAAAAATAAGGAAATGCGTTTTATCTTGCCCGGCTCCGAATAAGTCTTTGCATAAACGGGTGCCACGCCCGATCATTTGCCAAAACTTCGACTTCGAGCGTACTTTCTTAAAGAACACAAGGTTGACGACTTCGGGAATATCCACTCCCGTATCAAGCATATCGACCGATACGGCAATTTGCGGCCATTTGTTGCGGTCGGAAAAATCATCGATTAATGTTTGGTAGTAGTTCACGCTGTAATCAATCACCCGCGCAAAACCGCCCTTGTATTCGGGAAACAATTGATCAAAGCGCTCCACGATCCGTTCCGCATGGCGATGGTTTTTCGCAAAAATGATCGTTTTGCCGAGTTTGTCTCCGCCTTCGACGCGAATTCCTTTTTCCATTACATCTCTCAGCACCGTATCAATCGTATCGTCATTAAACAGCCATTCGTTTAACGCCGCGCTGTCAATATCGTCGCCGACTTCCTCATCAAATGTTTCTTCATATCGTTCTTTTTCTTCCTCCGGCAACTGGTCGTAATGAATGCCCTCTTCCAAAAATTTAAGCTTTGTTTCGATCGTACGGTAATCGACCAAATAGCCGTCTTGAACGGCTTGGTCCAGCTCATACGCATACGTCGGCACACCGTTTTCCAGATCAAACACTTCATACGTATTGCGGTCAATTTCATCTTTTGGTGTGGCGGTAAGCCCAAGCAATATTGCGTCAAAATAGTCAAAAATAGCCCGATATTTCTTATAAATACTGCGGTGGGATTCATCGACGATAATTAAATCAAAATGCCCGACGGTAAAGAGGCGTTTGCCGTCTTTTCGTTTCGCTTCGTCAATCGCGTTCATCATCGTCGGGTACGTCGAAAACACCATGCGGCTTTCCTCGGGATTGTCTTTGTTGTCAAGCAAATTGCAAAGCGTCAAGTTCGGCAGCAGATGGCTAAAGCTGTTTTTCGCCTGCGTAACCAGCGTTTTGCGGTCGGCTAAAAACAAAATATTTTTCACCCAATTGTGACGGGTAAGAACATCGACAATCGAAATCGCTGTCCGCGTTTTGCCGCTCCCCGTCGCCATGACCAGCAGCGCTTTGCGCCGTTTGTTCTCAAGCGCGTCACAGACCGCCAGCACCGCTTCTTTTTGATAATAACGATTCGCGATGTTGTCATTGATTTGCACATGTTTTAGCGGCTTCTTCATCGTCCGGCGGTCAATCAGCAAGCTTAATTCTTCCTTGTTGTAAAAGCCGGAAACCTTCCGCGCCGGATAGGCAAGGTCGTCCCAAAGATACGTTTCAAAACCGTTGGTGTAAAAAATGATGGGACGTTGGCCGTGCATGTTTTCGATACAGTCGGCATATAGCTTGGCTTGTTGCTTTCCTTTGTTCGGGTCGGCGGTTGTCCGTTTTGCTTCCACGACCGCCAGCGGCTTTCCGTTGTCGCCAAACAGAACGTAATCGACATAGCCGACCCCTTCTTGATTTGGCATGCCAACGACGGGATATTCGACCACAACGTCCTTTTGAAACTCCCAGCCCGCTAATTTCAAATCCAAATCAATGTATTTCTTCCTTGTTTCCCATTCGCTCAGTGCATCGACTTGGAAATGGGACTCTTTCGTGTTTTCTTCCCGTTTGGCGGCAAGCAGAGCGCGAAGCTGTTCGTTTTCTTTCATCATCTCTTCCAGGCGCTTGTCTTTCGAACTGAGCCGCTCGTATAAATCTTTCAGCTCTTCCGGACGCTCGCGCTTTTCCTCGCCGATGGGCAATAACGATTCATTAAACTCCGCCGCCGTATAGTCATCCGAATAACAATAATCAATCCAAGAGACGAACTGATGAAGATTGTGGAGGGAAAGAATCGCTTCTTCCCTCGTAATCATCGAGTTCGTATGAACCGCGACATTTCCCAGTTTGACAATGTAACGCAACAGCGGCAGCAACGCTTCATCAATAACGGCCAAAAAACCGGGGTCATGAATCAAACTCGAAAGACGATCTTGATACGGAACTTTCAACGCACCATCAAAGCTGTACACCCACTTCACCGCCAGCTCCAGCGCCCGGCGCGTCAAAATCGCGCACGTCGCCGGACTGACAACCAAACTTTTCTCCGCCTCCAAACACGCATTCGCAAAGCTCTCATAATGAGGTTTGCCGATTAAAAACTGAAAGTTGGATCGCAATCAACGCCCCTCCCTTAACCGGTACCGAATTCCTTTCCTGTCGGTCAATCGTTGAACAACTCTCCCTTGAATGCGCGTTGCATGAGGGAGTTGAAGTTGTTTTCTAGTTCTTCTAGGCTTTTTTGAAGAAGGTCTTTTTGAGATTCTATTTTTTCTACTATCTCTACAAATTTATTTTGAAGTTCAACAGGTGGTACCGGTATTTCTAACTCACTTAAAATTTTGAGATTAATATTTTTTTGTGCTGATTCGGGAGCATTAGCTTCAATGATTCTTTGTAAAAACGTGAACCAAAAATGAACATATATATTAGACATATAATTTTTTGGAATGTAAGCAACAACGCTGTCTGGAAAACAAGCATCAAACGTTAATATTCCTGTTTGGGCTATATTAGCCGCAATTGTAATACATAACGTACCTTTTGGCCACATTTTGCTCTGCTTTAAACCTAACTCAGAGTACGTTTGATTATATTTTTTTATGAATATACCTGAATTTGCAACATCCCCAGTTTGAATCAAAGGATAAGGACCATTCAGAAGTTCAGGAGCATTTCTTGGTCGATATTTCGATATTCCTCTTTTAAGCTCACCTGTCTCGGATAGCTTCTGCATGACCCAGTTTTTATTATTTTTAACCGGATCCCCAAACATCTCCAAAAACACACTTTGCGTTAACTGGTCTAACGCTTCAATTTGGGCTTTTCTTTTATTTATTAATTCTTGTGCTTTGCCCAGAGCTGATGCAATTTTCTTTTGAAGTGTAAGAGGAGGTAAAGGAATTTGTAAATCTGAAATTAGACTAACCGTAATCCCCTTAACAGTGGCACCTTTTCCTTTAGATTCAATGAAACTAGATTTACTCTTTAGAAAGTAAAATAGGTAGTAAAGATCTAATTGGCTATTATCTTTTATTATCAATGCTTTTAAATCTTGGTTAATTGCTACGTCAATCTGATTTATAGCAACCTTACCCAGAGCCATTCTTGTAGGTAATATAATATTCCCTTTTGGGATTAACTTAGCACTCGACTTTTCTAATCCTTCTCTAGTTATAGTCTCCAATGATGAAGATATACTATCATCTACTAAGTCTTTAACAGAAATCCAATTTATATCTCCATTCCAAAAATGTGGCTTTCTTCTATCGGGCGTTCCACCACCGACAATCGCAACTAATTCTCCTAATTTTTTATAATGAAACACCATAGTAAAATTCACTACCCTCTAATCATTTCTTTTAACTCTTGCAACCCTTGCATAATCTCTTTTTCCAACGCTTCCACTCTTTCAAGTATCACACTCGGCGCTTCATACTGCACTTCTTCATACTCAATCTCTTTATACTTGTTAATCGAAAGGTCATAGCCGTTTTCCCGAAGTTCTTCCACCGACACGAAGAACGATTGCTCTGTTCGTTTTCGGTCTTTTTCCGCTTCACGGTTATGGAAGCGCGCAATGATGTCCGGAATGTCGTTTTCTTCCATCGGGGTGCGCTTGTCGTCCAATGAATAGCCGTCGGCTTTCATGTCGTAAAACCAGACGTGATCGGTTCCGCCGGCGCCTGTTTTCGTAAAAATCATAATGGCTGTCGATACGCCGGCGTACGGTTTAAACACGCCGCTTGGCATCGAAATAATCGCTTCGAGCTTATGGTTTTCGACGATTTCTTTGCGAATCGCTTTATGCGCCGTCGAGCTGCCGAACAATACCCCATCTGGCACGATGCAGGCGCAGCGGCCGCCCGGTTTTAAGATGCGCAAGAATAACGCCAAGAATAATAACTCCGTTTTCTTTGTTTTGACCACTTTTAATAAATCGCTTGATACCGCTTCATAGTCGAGCGAGCCTTTAAACGGCGGATTGGCCAAGACAAGGGTGTATTTGTCGCGATCTTTGTTTTGTTCCGACAAGGAGTCGCGATATTCGATATTCGGGTTTTCAATGCCATGGAGCATCATGTTCATCGCGCCAATCCGCAGCATCGTGCGGTCCATGTCAAAACCGTAGAACATCTGGTTGTGAAAATGTTCTTTTAAACTTTGCACTAAAAATAAGTCGCTGCGATGGTTGCGCAAATATTCGCCGGCGGCGACTAAAAACCCGGCGGACCCGGCGGCCGGGTCGACGATGATGTCTTCCGGCGTCGGTTTTACGAGTTCGACCATCATGTTGATAATATGGCGCGGCGTCCGGAATTGGCCGTTCGTCCCTGCGGTGGCGATTTTCGATAACAAATACTCATACAAATCGCCTTTTGTATCGCGGTCTTTCATCGGAATGTGGTCAATGCCATCGACAATTTTGACGAGCAGTTGCGGCGTTGGGATCATGAACATGGCGTCGCCCATATATTTCGCATAGGCGGACTCCCTGTCACCATGCAAGTTTTTGATAAATGGAAACACTTCGTTGGAAACGACCTCATACATATGGGCGGCTTCAAAATGTTTGAATTTGCTCCAACGCAAGTGCTGCTTATCTGGCGGAAAGATGCGTTCCGATTCGATGCCCAGCAAAGCATCTTCCTGTTCGCGCTGCGTTTCGACTTCGTCGAGACCTTTGATGAATAACAAGTATGTAAACTGTTCAATAACCGTCAGCGGGTTCGTAATGCCGCCCGTCCAAAATGTTTCCCATATTTTATCGACTTTGTTCTTTAATTCTCCTGTCATCATATAGATGCCCCCTTATTATTTCCAAATTTAATTATACATAGTTTTATCGGTGTTAGAAACTTTGGTTTCGCGGGATTCAATCATCCATGATGGATGGACAACGAAAATTCTCCCCTCGCCTCATCGATTGTGTGGAAACCCGATGGAACGCCAAAAACTTTTTTGTCGATTCTCTGTTCCGAAAATGAAATAGCAGGAAACAAACCCGTTTCCTGCTTACGTTTCTCGTAACACGATCTGCGCGACACACTCCACATGCGCCGTATGTGGGAACATGTCGACCGGCTGGATGTAGTCGACGCGATAGGCGGCCGCTAGGGTGTCGAGGTCGCGGGCGAGGCTGGACGGGTTGCACGAGACGTAGACGACTTTCTGCGGGCGGACGCGGAGGATCGTTTCGAGCAGTGCCCGGTCGCAGCCGACGCGGGGCGGGTCGACGATGATGACGTCCGGCTTCCAGCCTTCGTTCACCCATTTCGGCAGCCAATATTCCGCTTTGCCGACGACATAATGGGTGTTCGTGAACCCGTGTTTTTTGGCGTTTTTCTTTGCGTCTGCGATCGCTTCTGGAATCGTATCCATGCCGCGCACTTCGTTGGCGTCGCGGGCGAGCCACAGCCCGATCGTGCCGACGCCGCAATAGGCGTCCACGATCCTCTCTGTTCCGGTGAGAGCGGCCGCTTTTTTCACTTCATCGTACAATTTCACCGTTTGGATCGGATTGAGCTGGAAAAACGCGCGCGCGGAGAGCTCAAATGACAAATCGCCGAGCGTTTCTTGAATGTATTCGTCGCCGGCGAGCACTTCCGTCTCATCGCCGAAAATGAGCGATGTTTTTTCGCCGTTGATGTTTTGCACGATCGATTTGACTTCGGGGAGACGACGGCGAATTTCGTCAATGAGCAGCTCTTGGCGCGGGATGTCTTTCGTCGCCGTGACGAGAACGACTTGGATGTCGCCGGTATGAAAGCCGACGCGGGCGACGATCGTCCGCACGACGCCGGTTCTTGTCCGCTCGTTGTAAATCGGGATGCGCAAGTCTTGCAAAATCGTTTTGATGATGTTTGTCACGCGCGTCGTTTGCGGGTGTTGGACGCGGCATTCCGACAAGTCGATGAGCCGATGGGAGTTGAGGCCGTACAGCCCGGCGAGCACCTTCCCTTCTTTCATCCCGACTTGGAACTGGCTTTTGTTTCGGTAATGCCACGGGTCATCCATGCCGATCGTCGGACGGATGTCAAGTTTGTCAACATCGAGGCGGCGGGCGTGGCGGCGCAGCGCTTGGATGACAATGTCGCGCTTCGCCTCCAGCTGCGCTTCGTACGCCAAGTGCTGCAGCTGGCAGCCGCCGCACTGGTCATAGAGCGGGCATGGCGGCTTGATGCGGTTTGGCGAGCGCTTGCGGATGCGCTTGATGTTCGCCTCGGCATAGGTAGGGTGGATGTCGGTCGCCTCGACGATCACTTCCTCACCCGGCAAGGCGCCGGGGACGAAGACGACTTGTTTTTGAAAATAGCCGACCCCTTCGCCGTTAATGCCGATCCGCTGAATCATCAGCGGAAATTGGTCTCCCTTTCGAATCTTCACCTTCGTTTGTCGCTTTGCCATATCGGTCCCTCTCATTCAATGCTTCTCCATAAATAAAGCGCCGCGTAGCTCGCATACGGCTTCCACCGTTCGCCGAGCGCCGCCAGCTCGTGGGCGGTCGGCCGCTTCGGCAGCTGAAAAAGTTGTTCCACCGCCCGCTGCAAGCCAATATCCGCCGGCGGGAAGACGTTCGGGCGGCCGAGCCCGAACACGAGAAAATTTTGCACGGTCCATGGCCCGATGCCGCGGATGGCGGTCAGCCGTTCCATCACTTCGCCGTCCTCCATCTGCCTGAGTTCATCAAGTCGCAGCTTCCCCTCGGCAATGAGGCGCGACACATCGACGATATATTCCGCTTTCCGTCCGCTCAGCTGCAAGGCGCGCAAGTCCTCGTACGAGCGGGCGGCGATCTCTTCTGGGCACGGGTAAAACCAAACGCCGTCCCGCTCCTCGCCGAACGTTTTCACAAACCGCTCTGTGAGCCGATAGCCGACTTTGAGATGAAGCTGTTGGTGGATCAAACATTTGACGAGGCAAAAATACAAATCAAAATCAAGCACCAACGGCAGCCCTTCATAACGGGCAAACAGCGGCGCCAGCTCGGTCGCCTGAAAATGGCCGTGCACCGAAGCGAGCGGCGTCCGCCATTGAAACAGATCGGAAATCCGTTCAATGATCTCCTGTTGCCGCTCGGGATGCGGCCCTGACACGATCAAGCGTGGGGCGTCTTTTGTGCCGATGCTTTCCACCGCGACGGGCACCTTTACGTCATCGAGATGAAGCGGCACGGTGACGCGCTGCCGCTCTAGATCAACCGCCAGCAGCGGATCGAGCGCCAATCGCTCCAACGCATGGGCAAAATCGTACGGCGCGGGCACGGTAATCGTTTGCTTCCACATCGTTCTCACCTTTCTCGTTCGTCCGTGCCCTTATTATAACGAAAAACCCCCCGCCAAACCAACGAATCGGACAAGCAGCCGATCCGTTTCTGGTGGCGAGGCGGGGGAATGGCCTAGCGGCGCACCCTGTTGTTTTGACTATCCGTAACGCGACAACGACGACGGACACGGGGACAGAAGCCGTCGGCGCTGACCTCTGCACCGAAAAGCGCTCACTTCCATGAGCAGACAGGCCGCGCTGAAAGCCTTACGGACGAAACAGCCACGGATGGAGGCCCATCTTTTTCGCCATCAATTCATCTAAGCTGGCAAACGTATACCCTTGTTTGCGCAAGTCGTCGATCACTTTCGGCAGCGCGTCGGCGTTGTCTTTCGAGACCGAGTGTAAAAGCAAAATCGCCCCGGGATGGATTTGCTTCATGATTTGATCGTACGCGTATTGCCAGCCGTGCTGGCGGTCGGTCTGCCAGTCGACGAACGCCAGCGACCAAAAGACGTGGTAATAGCCAAGCTCGCGGGCGAGCGCCAACGTCCGTTCACTGAAAATGCCGCGCGGCGGGCGAAGGTACGCCATCCCTTTTTGCCCGGTCAATTCCTCGGTCTTTTCTTTTACTTTTTCCAGCTCTTCACGGAACCGCTCTTCGCTTGCCGTTGTCAAATCGGGGTGGTGCCATGAATGATTGCCGATGATGTGCCCCTCGGCGGCCATTCGTTTCACCAACTCAGGGGCGGTTTGCAAGTAATGGCCGGTGACAAAAAAGGCAGCCGGCACGTTCTTTTCTTTTAACACGTCTAAAATTTGCGCCGTATAGCCGTTTTCATAGCCGTTGTCAAACGTCAAATAAATTGTTTTTTCGCTCGTATCGCCGACATAAAAGGCATCGTATTTGGCGAGCAGTTCGTCAAGCTCTTTTCCCGCTGATGGGGGCTCATGGTTTTCGCTCCGCTTGAATCCCCAATGGATCGGGGCATGGCTTGCCGCGAACGCGGGGGCGGGGATCAACGTGAACAGCAACAAAAGAGAAAGAAGCCATTTCATGCGCACAATGCCTCCTTGGCCACGGTCGTTTCCTTTTTCTTATTGTTTTCCCGCCTCCGCGCTTTACGCGCGCCATTTTTTGCAAAAAAAGCCCCAAACGCGCCTGCGGCACACGCGTTTGGGGCTAGGTGAGCTGATCGGCCAGCCGTTCGTTTGAAATCGCTTCTTTCTTTATTATTTGAACACCGGTTCTTTGAACTGAGCGAGCTTTTCAAGCGACGATTGTTCCACATCTTCATGCAGGCTGTTGCCGTGCGAATCCATCGTGACGACGGCGGTGAAGTTTTCGACGCGCAAATGCCACATCGCTTCCGGGATGCCGAATTCCAGCAAATCGACGCCTTCTACGGATTTGATGCAATCGGCGTAATATTGCGCGGCGCCGCCGATGGCGTTCAAGTACACGCCGCCATGTTCTTTTAAGGCTTGCAGCGTTTTCGCGCCCATGCCGCCTTTGCCGATGACGGCGCGGACGCCGAATTTTTTCATGATGTCGCCTTGGTACGGCTCCTCGCGGATGCTCGTCGTCGGACCGGCGGCTTTGACGTGCCAGCGGCCTTCTTCATCTTTCAGCATCACCGGACCGCAATGGTAAATGATTTGCCCGTTCAAGTCGACCGGCGCGTCATGGTCCATCAAATATTTATGAATGGCGTCGCGGCCCGTATACATCATGCCGCTGATGCGGACGACATCGCCGACGCGAAGCTGGCGCACTTGTTCTTCCGACAGCGGCGGAACGAGGTCGATGACGCGCGTCTCCCCTTGTTCAAGCGCCGCGGCGGCTTCCGCTTTTTCCAATTCTTTCGCGAAATCGACGTCTTCGCCGTCTTGGTACAGCCATTCGATGATCTCGCCCGTTGCCGGATCGATTTTTACGCCCATGCGGCGGAACGCCCAACAATTGTAAGCGACGGAAACGAAGAAGCTCGCCGGGATGCGGTGCATGACGCCGATTTTACAGCCAAGCAGCGTCGATTCGCCGCCAAAGCCCATCGTACCGATGCCGAGTTTGTTGGCGTTTTCCATAATGTATTCTTCCAACTGGCGGAGTTCTTCGATCGGGTTGACGTCATCAACCGAGCGGAACAGTTGCTCCTTGGCCAGCTCATAGCCTGATGAGCGGTCGCCGCCGATGCCGACGCCGATAAAGCCGGCGCTGCATCCTTGCCCTTGCGCTTGGTACACCGCATGCAAGATGCATTTGCGGATGCCATCAAGGTCGCGGCCGGCGCGGCCGAGCCCTTCGAGTTCACAAGGAAGGCTGTATTGGATGTTTTTGTTTTCACAGCCGCCGCCTTTTAAAATCAAACGGACGTCAATGTAATCGTTTTCCCATTGTTCAAATTTAATGACCGGCACGCCTTCCCCTAAGTTGTCGCCGCTGTTTTTGCCGGTAAGCGAGTCGACCGAGTTCGGACGCAGCTTGCCGTTTTTCGTCGCTTCAGCGATGGCCGCCCGGATCGCTTTTTTCATTTCGATTTGATTCACGCCGACCGGCACTTTGATTTTAAACGTCGGCAAGCCGGTGTCCTGACAGATCGGTGACACGTTTTCATCCGCCATTTGAATGTTCTCGACGATCGTATCGAGCGCCATCGCTGCCCGTGTGCCGGCGTTTTCGCGCACTTTCGCCCGAGCGATCGCTCGGCGAACGTCCTTCGGCAGCTTCGTTGACGTCTCAACGATCAAGTCATACATGCTTTGCTGGAATTTTTCCATGTCGGTTCCACGCCCTTTCCCTTTTGATCGCCCTATCGGCAGTTGTCTCATCTCCTTCTATTATACTGCTTTTTCTCGGTTATGGAAAAAATCTTTCTTTTCGGTCTCATCAGCTCCAAGCCCGCCTCATAGGAATGGGATAGAGGATCAGCGGCTAAAACGATTGACAAGCGAAGCAACTGTTGCCGATAATGAACGTTGAGACTTTGAATGGAAAGAGGAGAAAGACATGCGTTCATCGACCATGCCAGCGATTACACCGGCGTATGACCCGTGGGAGGTGTATGTCGATATTGAAGAATATGGAAAACTTGAACTGACGAACATCGAGTTCACGACAACGACACTTTGCAATATGCGTTGCGAACATTGTGCGGTTGGCTATACGTTGACAGCCAAGGACCCCGAAGCGCTGCCGCTTGACTTGTTGCTCCGCCGGCTCGAGGAAATCCCGCATTTGCGCTCCTTAAGCATCACCGGCGGCGAGCCGATGCTGTCATTAAAATCCGTTGACCAATACGTTGTTCCGCTCCTCCGCTATGCGCATGAACGCGGGGTGCGGACGCAGCTCAATTCAAATTTGACCCTTGACTTGGCGCGCTACGAACGAATCATTCCGTATTTGGATGTGCTGCACATCTCCCATAACTGGGGAACGATCGATGACTTTGTCGATGGGGGATTTGCCATGATGGAGCGGAAGCCGGCGCGCGCCCAGCGCGAAAAGTATTTTCAGCGCATGCTCGACAATGCGAAAGCATTGGCGAAAGCAGGGGTCTTAGTGTCGGCGGAAACGATGCTCAACAAGCGCACGGTTCGCCATTTGGAAACGATCCACCGCCAAGTGGTTGAGGACATGGGCTGCCGGCGGCATGAAATCCACCCGATGTATCCGAGCGATTTTGCCAGTGCACTTGAGACGTTGAGCTTGGACGAATTGCGCCAAGCGATCCACCATTTGCTTGACATTCGCAACGAGGACGTCTGGATGTTGTTCGGGACGCTCCCGTTTTACCCGTGCAGCGACAATGAAGAAGATGTGGCTCTATTGAAACGGCTGTATGAAAGCAAAAACGTCACCGTGCGCAACGACCCGGACGGCCGCTCGCGGCTCAATGTCAACATTTTCACCGGCGATGTCATCGTCACCGATTTCGGGGATGAACCGCCGCTTGGCAACATCATTCACGATTCGCTGCCGGACGTGTATGACCAATGGCGCCGTTCAAAGCTCGCAAGCGGGCTTCTTTGCCACTGCCCGGCGGCGCGCTGCCTCGGACCGAACGTGCTCGTCAAACAAACCTATTACCGGGATGTCGATTTTACAAAACGCTCGGCACGCGTTGCCCGGTAAAAGCTGCTTGGATCAAGCGGTTCGTTTCAAACAACAGACGGCCGATCGATAGCGTCACGCACATATCTTGCCATAAGAGAAGGTGTCCCATTGCCTTTGGGACACCTTCGTTACCTTGGCTGCTCGCTGACAACATAAGATACGTATAGACGATCTTGCACCGGAATCCACGCTCCGACGCCTCTTGTCGTCACGTTTTTGACGACAATTTTCTTTTTGTTTCCTCTCAAGACAACGTACACTTCGCCGTACGTCACTTTCCCTTTTTCATTCACGGCTGGAGCATACGCATACAAGTAGCCCATTTTTTTCGCCGGCACGTTGTATGGCTGATCCTTTTTCGTGCCGATGCCGATGACAGTGCTAAATGACAGCGGCAAGTTTGTCTTTGCCATGGCCTTGTTCAACATCATCCGTTTGACGGCGTCTTCATTCGGCACTTTCACCGTCAAGCCGCCACGGACGTATTTTTGCATTTCCTGTTTGTAATACAGTTTTTGTGCTGTGTCGCCGCCGCGGTTGTCGAGGAAATTCGTGTTGACCTTTTGGTATTCCCAATTCGTTGACGTCTCAAGCGACTGGTAATTGAGCGGCCATTGGCCTAAATAAATCGTCGCTCGGTAGCCGACAGCCCAAGGGGTATTCGTCGCTGACGATTCGTTAAAGAGATGAATCAATTCGGGATTCTCAATTTTTACGTTCGATGATTTTAACAGCTGTTTCGTAAACGAGCTCGGCTCTAAATGCGGCAAATCTTGCGTCGGATTCGGATACGTATTTTCTTTTGATATGTCGATCACCGTTCCGGGCGCTGGTTTTCCGGAGGCCGCCAGCACCGGGAACGCCGCCGCATAGAGAAGAACCGCACTCGTCAATAAGGAAACGGTCCACTTTTTCATCCTATTCGCTCCTTTCTGTCCCGTATTCACTGTTATTTTCTTTCAAAATACACTCTTTATCCGCAGCGATGAAAATTTCGTCCTGCTTTGGCGCTCCGTTTCCCGCGCATGGGCAAACAAACACCCGGACGGCGGGCGTCCGGGTGCATGCTTACAACAAGTAAAAGCCGATTCCCATCATCGTATATGCCGCCAGCAGCGTTGCTCCCTCAAACCAGTTCGTATCCCCATCATTGGAGAGCACGATCATCAACAGCACCGAAGCGCCCATCGCGATGAGCTCAGGAAGCGAAATTTGTTCATTCGTTTTCATTCCACCTTTCTTCGTAACGTTTTTCGTTGCATTGGCCGTCATTCGTATGTACGATGAATACGGACGATACGTCGATCCGCAAAAAAGCGGAGACCCTGTTTGTTTCGTTGTCCACCATTTTAGCAGAAATGAGGATGTACGATGCGTTTTGCCATTTTAACCGGAATCGTCGCCATCTCCGGCTTGTCCCAAGGGATGTTGCTTCCGCTGTTGGCCATGCTGCTCGAGGAAAGCGGCGTCTCCTCGACCGTTAACGGAGCGCACGCTGCCGCGCTCTATATCGGCGTGCTTGCCATCTCACCGTTTTTGGAGCGCCCATTAGGCAAATATGGATACAAACCCATGATTCTCCTTGGGGGTTTTATTGTAATCGGCTCGCTCATCCTTTTTCCACTTTTTCCTTCATTTTTCTTTTGGCTTATTCTTCGTCTTCTGATCGGGGTGGGCGACCATATGCTTCATTTTGCGACCCAAACGTGGATTACCGACTTTTCGCCGCCGGCTGAGCGCGGGCGGCGGCTGTCGCTGTATGGACTCGCATTTGGCCTCGGTTTTACAGCCGGTCCGCTTCTCGCTTCGCTCACCTCGCTCAACAGGGGGCTGCCGTTTTTTTTGGCTGCGCTCCTCAGCTTCGTCGGGTGGGTTGCCGTTTTTTGGCTGCCAACTGAAAAACCGAAGCCGTTTGAGCGCTCTTCCTCAGCTGCCGGGCGATGGATCGGCGCATGGAGGTATGCGTGGCCGGCGCTCTTGCTGCCGCTTACTTATGGCTTTTTGGAAGCGGCCATTCATTCCGTTTTTCCGCTGTATGCCTTGCATAAACGGATGAGCACCGAACAGATCGCGTTGATCTTGCCGTTTTTCTCGTTCGGCGGCATCCTCTTTCAGCTTCCGCTCGGTGCGCTCGGCGACCGGTTCGGACGCCGCATTGCCATCATTGGCGCGCTGCTGGCCGGCATCAGCTGTTTTTTGGCCGCACTCGCCGCTAGCTCATCGACTGTCGGGCTTGCTGCCTGCTTGTTTGCCGCCGGGATGTTTACGGGATCGCTTTTCTCGCTTGGCATTGCCTATATGGCCGACCTGCTGCCGAAAGCGCTCCTTCCGGCCGGCAATTTGTTGTCCGGAATGTTATACAGCCTCGGCAGCATGATCGGTCCGCCGCTTGCCGGCAGCGCCGTCGATGCGGCGGCGGACGCCTTTTTCCTTGCGGTCAGTGCCGTTCTCCTCATCCCGACCGTCGGCCTTGCCAGACGACAGGAACAGGAAAAAGCGGCTTGACCGCATTTTTTATTTTTTGTTTTTTTCAAAAAAATCGTTGACCATTTTGTTCCTTCTGTTATATAATAAAACCAAGATATAAAGTTACTGTTTTAAAACAGGGTAAAGGAGTGGCGATGATGAGCAGAGCGGAACGGAAAAATATGATCGAGTTTATCGAAAAAGTGCGGGGGTTATCGCGGGAGCAGCTGGCCTACATGACCGACGCGGAAATCGAGTACATTTACGAACGCTATTACCATCATCACGAAGAAAGCGTTGAGTAAAGCGGCTGTTCCGCATGAAAAAGGGCGCTCTTTCCAGAGCACCCTTTTTCAATGATAGCCGTTTTGGCCGTTGGCACTGCCGCTCGTTTTATGCTTTGGCCTGTTTTTTCCTTTTTGTTTCGTGCCCCCGTCTTTTTTCGTATGCTTGGCCATGGTCATCCCCCCTGTATCAAAGTCCCCCACACCGTTACGTTATCCGGTTTTCGGGCCGTTTATGCGCGCGTTAGCGCATCCTCTTCCTCCCTTCACGCTCACAATCAAAAATCGCGTTCATTTCTCCGCCTAAAACGAGAACCATGCCGGATAAATAAAGCCAAATCATCAAGACGATCATCCCGCCGAGGCTTCCGTGCATGGCCGTGTAATTGGCAAAGTGGTTGACATAATAGGCAAACGCCAGCGACGTCGCAATCCAGCCGGCAGTGGCGAATAAAGCGCCGCGCACGACATTAACGCAGCGCAGTTGTTTGTTCGGGGCAAAATAATACAGGGCGGTGAAAACGGCAAACAATAACAGCGAACTCGTCGTCCAACGGAATGCATTCCATGCGGTTAAAAAGTGTTCCGATAACCCTAATGCTGAGAACAAAAACAGCCCGATCATCCGCCCGAACACCGGCAGCACGAGCGCGATGATGATCACAGCGATCATCCCGAGCGTCAGCACGACCGACAATCCGCGCGCCACCCAAAACGGACGATTTTCCTCCACGTCGTAAGCGCGGTTGAACGCCCGCATAATGGCGCCCATCCCGTTTGAGGCGGACCAGACGGCACCGATAATGCTTAACGACAACAATTTCCCATTTTGCTCGTCCATCAGGCGATGCACATTTGTCTCAATGAGATGAAGCGCCTCTTTCGGCGCGTATTGCCGCACGAGCGCGAGCACATCTTCATGCGGAATAGGCAAATACGCCAACAGCGTCATTAAAAACAGCAAAAACGGAAACAGCGACAAGAGAAAGTAGTACGCCAATTCCGCCGACAACCGCGGAATTTCATCCTCCATAAAGCGCCGGGCCAACTCGCGGATGAACGTCATGTTCAAGAACATGGGCTGCCCTCCTTTCCCGTTTTTTCAAACCGAGCGCATCCCTTTTTGACGCTCTTTATTCGCCGGCGACAAGCTGATGGTCACGGATGATGGCCTCAAGCAAATGCTCGCATCCGGAACGGACAAGGCGATATACTTCGGCGAAATTCCCCGTATAATATGGATCCGGCACGTCGTCTTTTTCCCGTTCGGGCACAAAATCGAGCAGCCGGGCGATGACGGCCGGTGAATTAGATCCGGCCAACCGGCGCAAATCGTGTAAATTGGCGGCATCCATGGCGATAATATAATCAAATTCCTCCAAATCGCGGCGGCCGACTTGCCGGGCGCGAATGCCAGAATAATCAATGGCGTTTTCGTTTAAAATGCGCCTTGTCCCTTCATGCGGCGGCTCACCAACATGCCAGCTACCCGTTCCCGCCGAATCAACGGCGATACGCCCATCGAGCCCGCGTTCTTTCACTAAGTGGCGAAAGATCGCTTCAGCCATCGGTGAACGGCAAATATTCCCAAGGCAAACAAACAACACTTTGATCATCCGAACAACAACCCCTTTCGCTGTTTCGACAGCATATCTCCTATCGTTAGTCTTTCTTCTTTTTCCTCCGTCTAGACCTTTTATGCCGCTTTCGGGCATATCGTGTACATGCATCTATATTTTACTACATTGTCCGCTTTTCGGCAGGCAAACAAGTCATCCCCCTCCCTATTTTCACCGCCTGTATGGTACAATACATGATATCTTGCCATGAAAGGAGCCAGACGATGGACTTATCGAAACGGTCGGCGGAAAACGTCGAATATATGATCGAGCAGCTGAAGCAAAAGTTGAAAGTGCTGAACTTTGATGCCATTAAGCCGTCCCATTTTTCCGAAGAATGGTATGATGAACTGAAAGACATTTATGAGATGGTTATGAAGCGCGAGACGTTCAGTCCGAGCGAAATGCAGGCGATCGTTGAAGAACTCGGAAACTTGCGCAAAAAATGATGTTCTGCCTTTCGCCAGGACAGCATGCTTAGGCTGCCGCCCATAGCTGAACGCTCCTCACTTTCGTTCATGCCAGGTTCCCGCATTGGAATGATAAAAAAATAATTCCTATCGAAAAACTAGGATTGACATTGGCGGCAATTGTGCTAAAATTTTAATCAATTACATCCGTTACATACGCTTATCAAGAGCGAGGGAGGGACTGGCCCGATGAACTCCGGCAACCTGCTCTGTTTAGCAAGGTGCCAATTCCAGCAAAATGGGTTCCATTTTGGAAGATAAGGCGTCGCTAGTTCTTCCGCTCTTTCCAAAATGGAAAGGGCATTTTTGTCGCCGGGCTGCCGCTTGCTGAGTAAATATCCGACTAATTACGTGGATTTTCTTTGATTTATAAGGAGGGGAAACGATGCTCACGTATGATCGGTGGGAAACGTCAGAAAAACCGTCTTTTCCGTCTGACAATGAAACAAAAGGAGCGCTTGATGTTCTCGCTTGGGCGTACCGCGAGTACGGGGATGAAATTGTGTACGCCTGCAGCTTTGGCATCGAAGGGATTGTGCTGATTGATTTGATTTCGAAAGTGAAGCCTGATACAGAGATCGTCTTCTTAGACACCGGGTTGCACTTTCAAGAAACGTACGATACGATCGCGAAGGTGAAAGAAACATACCCTTCCCTCCGCATCGTCATGAAACAGCCGCACTTGACGCTGGAAGAGCAAGCCGCGCAGTTTGGCGACGAGCTATGGAAACGCAATCCAAACAAATGCTGCGAGCTGCGCAAAGTCATTCCACTGCGTGAAGTGCTGACTGGGGTGACCGCCTGGATTTCCGGCTTGCGCCGTGAACAATCGCCGACGCGGCGTCATGTTGAATACATCAACAAGGACGACAAATTCCGTTCGGTCAAAGTCTGTCCGCTCATTCATTGGACATGGAAAGACGTATGGAACTATGTGTATAAACACAATCTTCCATACAACGTGCTTCATGACCGCGGCTACCCGAGCATCGGCTGCGCCCCGTGTACAGCGCCGGCATCAGACCCGAATGATTTGCGCTCCGGACGCTGGGCCGGCCAAGGGAAAACAGAGTGCGGGCTTCATCTCGCATAGGGGGAGAACACCATATGCTCCTTGCAATTGCCTTTATCGTATCCTTTTTCTTCGCGATGAACATCGGGGCGAGCGGCGCGGCCGCCTCGATGGGCGTCGCTTACGGATCAGGCGCCATTCCCCGAAAATCGGTCGCCCTCCTTCTTTGCGGCATCGGCGTTTTTCTTGGCAGCCTCGGCGGCGGAGAAGTGGTGAAAACGATCGGCTCGGGCATTATCCCGTCTTCGATCCTTACCATCAAAATCGTTGTGATTATTTTAACGGCGGCCGCCATTTCGCTTTTTGCTGCGAACATCATGGGCATTCCGCTATCGACGAGCGAGATCACCGTCGGATCGGTCGTCGGTGTCGGCATTGCCTACCAAGCGGTGTACTTTCACAAACTGCTGTTTATCGTCTCGGTGTGGGTCATCATTCCGATCATTGCCTTCTCATTTACATTCGCCGTCGGCAAATGGTTTTTAGCGCTCAAGCGAAAATATCCGCAGCTTGAGCAAGGCCGCTGGCAAAAAACGTTTATGGCCTTGCTCATTGTCACTGGCTTTTTCGAGGCGTTCTCCGCCGGCATGAACAACGTCGCGAACGCTGTCGGACCGCTTGTCGGCGCCGGGCTGATCGCGGTCGGGCCCGCAACGATCCTAGGCGGCTTGTTCGTCGCTGCTGGAGCGCTCCTGCTCGGACACCGTGTATTGGAAACAAACGGAAAGAAAATTACGAACTTTTCCCCGTTCGAGGGGAGCGCCATTTCGGGCACTGGAGCGGTGCTTGTCATCCTTGCGTCGCTGTTCGGCTTGCCTGTGCCGCTCACGCAAATTACAACATCGGCCATCATCGGCATCGGCACAGCCAAAAGCGGTTTATCGATCTGGCAGAAGCGAATCGTTGTCCAGCTTTTAAAAGTTTGGCTTGTTTCGCCGGTTTTTTCCCTTGTCATTTCGTACAGCCTTGTGAAACTGCTGCTTGACAGCGACGTCTATACGGTCATCGCCATTTTCAGTGTTTGCTTAGCGACCCTCGGCGTCATCAGCCTGAAAAAAACGGTCGCCGAAGAAGAGCGCTCGCTTCATGAACATGGCGGCGGCATTTAATTCTAAACATGAAATCTTACCATCTATCATTCTAGGAGGTTATGAACATGAGCGTAAGCATCCCGCATGGCGGCACATTAATCAACCGTTGGAATCCCGACTATCCGCTTGACGAAGCATCCAAAACGATCGAACTGTCGAAAGCGGAATTAAGCGATTTGGAATTGATCGGCACGGGGGCGTACAGCCCGCTCACCGGCTTTTTGACGAAAGCGGACTACGATGCGGTTGTGGAAACGATGCGCCTCGCTGACGGCACCGTCTGGAGCATTCCGATCACGCTCGCGGTGACGGAAGAAAAAGCAAAAGAACTTGCTGTCGGCGATAAAGCAAAGCTCGTTTATAACGGCGACGTCTACGGCGTCATCGAAATTGCTGATATTTACCGCCCAGACAAAACGAAAGAAGCCACGTTCGTTTACAAAACGGATGAACTCGCCCATCCTGGCGTGCGCAAACTGTTTGAAAAACCGGATGTGTACGTCGGCGGGGAAGTCACGCTTGTCAAACGGACCGATAAAGGACAGTTCGCCGCGTTTTATTTCGATCCGGCAGAAACGCGGAAGCGGTTTGCCGAACTCGGCTGGAACACGGTCGTTGGCTTCCAGACGCGCAACCCGGTTCACCGTGCTCACGAATACATTCAAAAATGCGCGCTTGAGATCGTCGACGGCTTATTTTTAAACCCGCTCGTCGGTGAAACGAAAGCGGATGACATTCCGGCTGACATCCGGATGGAAAGCTACCAAGTGCTGCTTGAAAACTATTATCCGAAAGACCGCGTGTTCCTTGGCGTCTTCCAAGCAGCCATGCGCTATGCCGGACCGCGTGAGGCCATTTTCCATGCCATGGTGCGCAAAAACTTCGGCTGCACGCACTTCATCGTCGGCCGCGACCATGCCGGTGTCGGCAATTATTATGGCACGTATGACGCGCAAAAAATCTTCTCGAACTTTACGGCTGAAGAGCTCGGGATCACGCCGCTCTTTTTCGAACATAGCTTTTATTGCACGAAATGCGAAGGCATGGCGTCGACGAAAACGTGCCCGCATGACGCTGAGCATCATGTCGTCCTTTCCGGCACGAAAGTCCGCGAAATGCTGCGCAACGGCCAAGTGCCGCCAAGCACGTTCAGCCGCCCGGAAGTCGCTGCCGTCTTGATCAAAGGATTGCAAGAACGCGAAGCGGTCACCCCGTCAACGCGCTAAAGGAGGAGCGTCATGAGCACGAACATCGTTTGGCATCAGACATCGGTCACGAAAAAAGACCGGCGCGAGCGCAACGGCCATCATAGCGCCATTCTTTGGTTCACCGGGCTGTCCGGCTCGGGCAAATCGACAGTGGCGAACGCCGTCTCCAGACGGCTGTTTGAGCTCGGCATTCAAAACTATGTATTAGACGGCGACAACATCCGCCATGGGCTCAACAAAGACCTCGGCTTTTCCGCCGCCGACCGGACGGAAAACATCCGCCGCATCGGCGAAGTGGCAAAACTGTTTGTCGACAGTGGCCAGTTTGTGCTAACCGCCTTTATTTCGCCGTTTGCCGAAGACCGGGCGCTCGTCCGCCGCCTAGTTGAAGAAGATGAGTTTATCGAAATTTATGTCAACTGTCCGCTTGAAGAATGTGAAAAACGCGATCCAAAAGGATTGTATGAAAAGGCGCGCCGCGGAGAAATCCGCGAATTTACCGGCATCGACTCACCGTACGAAGCGCCGGAAGCGCCCGAGTTGACGATTGAAACACACCGCTACTCCGTCGACGAGTGCGTCGCGCAAGTGATCGCCTACTTGCGCGACCGCGGGTTGATCCCGGCGGTAAAAGCCAATTAACCACTCCTGTCTCCCGCTCGAAAAAAAGAGCGGGAGATGATTTCACAAAGTCGTTTTCGCACCAGGCCGATCCGTTTACAATGAAAACGTACCGTCTTTCGACGGCCAGCTGGATCATGCAAGAAAGGGCTGAAACAACGATGGGCAAAGTATATCTTGTCGGCGCCGGTCCCGGCGACCCGGAACTCATCACCGTCAAAGGATTAAAATGCATTCAGCAGGCGGATGTCATTTTGTACGACCGCCTCATTAACGAAGAACTGCTGTCGTATGCGAAACCGGGCGCCGAGCTCATCTTTTGCGGCAAGCTGCCCGGCTACCACGTGATGCAGCAAGAAACGATCAACCATTCGCTCGTCCTGCACGCCAAAAAAGGAAAAACCGTCGTCCGCTTAAAAGGCGGCGATCCGTTCGTGTTCGGGCGCGGCGGCGAAGAAGCAGAGGCGCTCGTCAAGCACGGGATTGAGTTTGAGATCGTTCCCGGTGTCACCTCTGCCATCGCTGCGGCGGCTTATGCCGGCATCCCTGTCACCCATCGCGAGTTCAGCTCAAGCGTTGCCTTTGTCACCGGACATCGGCGCGACGGAAGCCGTGAAGATATCAAATGGGAAAGCCTCGCCAAAGGCATCGATACAATCGCCATTTACATGGGGGTTTACCACTTGCCGTATATTTGCGAACAGCTAGTCAAGTATGGCAAGGCGCCAGAGACGCCAGCGGCGGTCATCGAGTGGGGAACGACAACGTCTCAGCGCACGGTCACCGGCACGCTGGCGACGATCGCCGGGATCGTCGCCAAAGAAAACATTGAAAATCCAAGCATGGTCATCATCGGAGATGTCGTCCGGCTGCGCGCCAACATTCGATGGTTCGAACAGCTGTTGGCATCATCCGCGGCCGCTGGCGCGACATCGTGAGGCGATCGCGATGGAAGCCATTTTATACGTCAGCCATGGCAGCCGCATCGCTGCGGCCCGCTATGAAGCGGCTCGCTTCGTCGAACGATGCAAAGCAGCCATCGACATCCCGATTCAAGAACTTTGCTTCGTCGAACTGGCGGAACCGGATATCGTTACCGGCGTTGACCGTTGCGTCGCCCAAGGAGCGACGCGCGTCATCGTCATTCCGCTCCTGCTTCTATCCGCCGGGCACGCGAAACACGACATCCCGGCGGCGCTCGAGCGCGCGAAACGGCGGCATCCGTCTCTCGAGATCGCCTGCGGCACCCCGTTTGGCGTCCATGAAACGATGATCGATATCATCATTGACCGCATCAGTGAACAAGCGACGCCGCTTGATGATCAATCGATGATTTTACTCATCGGCCGTGGCAGCAGCGACCCGGATACAAAGCGCGACATCGCCGCCATCGCCCGACGCCTGAAAGAAAAAACGAACGTGCCGCATGTCGACATTTGCTTTCTCGCTGCCATTCGTCCGACGCTCGATGAAGGGCTTAAGCAGGCGAACGCATCCACATACCGACACGTATTTGTCGTTCCGTATTTATTGTTTACTGGCGTCTTAATGAAAACGATCGAACGGAAACTAGAGGCGCTCCGTGTTTCCCCCCAACAGTGGCATTTATGCTCTTACTTAGGCTATCATCCGCGGCTCATAACGCTCATTCAACAACAACTATCGTCGCTATCGCTTGCGAAAAAAGGAGCTTGAACAAACAAGCTCCTTTTTCATGTACTTTCTGCTTCATCTATTATATCATGAAAACAGAGTGATCGTGACGAAGGAGGCATCATCGCCATGAAACGGGTTCATGTCATTGTCGAAGGACGTGTACAAGGCGTTGGCTTTCGCTATTTCGTCCAGCACGAAGCACTGAAGCGGCAGCTGACCGGCTGGGTGAAAAACAATGACGACGGGACGGTGGAAATGGAAGCCCAAGGACATGAAAGCGCCCTCCAGCTCTTTTTGGATACGATTGAAGCTGGAACGATGTTTGCCAAAGTCACGCGTATGCACATTGCACCGCGCGACCCCCGCCCTGATGAGAAACAGTTCCGCATTATGTACGGGTGTTAACATAATTTCCGAAAGAAGTCTCCCGCCTTAAGGAATGTGCAGGGCGATCGCCCAATGAGCAGGCGGGAGATGAATTCCACAACCATCGATGATCAGGCGCCGCGATGTTCACCGGCCTTTTCAGTATGCCCCGATCAAGCCGGACGCAAATGGGAAGCGGCGTAACGAAAACACGTCTCTAAAATGGCGCTGTTTGCCTGTTCATTTTTGCGCCGCGCCTCACGGCAAAGCGGATCAAATAGATCGACGGCCGCTTGCGGATATTCTCCGCATATATCTACGCCTAACACCTTTTTATAGAATAATAGCAGACGCAGACAAGCGAGCAAGCGGAAAAGCGGCATCCTTCCTTGATCCCAGTTCGTGACCGCGTCTTCGCGGCGAAGCGCGTCTTTATCGATGCTGATATACACGCTTTCGGTCGGGATGGCTTGCAGAAGCGCATTCGGCCATTCGTCATGGTCATCAAACGGAAGAACAGTAATATTCGGAGATAAACGGAGATCGCGCGGAGAAAACGATGGACCAACAATCACCACTTTTCGCAACAGGGCATGTTGAAGCACATGAGCCACCCATGATCCGCATGAAATAAGGCGGTCATCACCCTGTTCAGCGTCCGTATGGTGGTCAAACAGCACAAGGGTGAACGGTTCGTTCATTTCTTTCAACAACAAATACGTGATATAATGATAGTTGCCGCTCCCGATCAGCACCGCCCCGCGGGTTCGCCGCCGGCGCAACCGCTTCTCCATTTCGACAAGCGCGGCCTCGCTGCAATACAAGTTCGTCTCCGGTACATCAGCGAGATCGATCCACTCGTGCGGAAACCGAAACAACTGCTTTTGCGGCCGGTATGTGCCATCAACATTGAGCACAGTGACACCGTTGCCTTGAAACCCCATGTCCCCTCACCTTTCCTTTCGCTGAATCGTTATTCAACGCCTCTAAGGTGCGGATGAGTCCAAGCTGTGTCTCTTTCTATTATACAATAAAAGACGAAATAGTTCCGTTCCTATGCTCTCGTCATGTACAATATATAGAAAACAACGATAAGGAGGGACTCCGTGTGCAGCCGATTGACGCCGCCGCCGTGCAAGAGGCGCTGAACCACCTTGCCAACCGCGATATATACATTCATTTGGAGACGACGAACGGGGCGTATGCCTCTCACCATAATGAAGGAGTTTTTTCCGCTGGCGCTTACATCCGCAACGCCCGCATCCGCTTCACCCGCGGCAAAATCACCGGCCCAGGGCCATACCGCGTCGGGCTGAAGCTCGACATCGGCTGGGTGTACGCCGAAGGGTTAACCCATTGGGAATGGACGAAAGAAGGACAATTGCTGTTAGCGGGACATGACTATGAAGGAAAACTGGCTGTCGCTCTTGAGCTGAGCGGCGAGCCATTTGCCTAAGGAGGGGCTTTCGATGAACGAACGACATGTACTCGTTGTCTTTCCCCACCCGGACGATGAGGCGTTCGGCGTCTCGGGAACGATCGCCCAGCATGTGCAAAGCGGCACACCGGTGACATACGCCTGCTTGACGCTTGGCGAAATGGGGCGGAATATGGGCGTGCCCCCGTTTGCCAATCGCGAAACGTTGCCGTTCATTCGTAGACAGGAACTAGAGGAAGCATGCCGCGTTCTCGGCATTCACGATTTGCGCTTGCTCGGCTATCGCGACAAAACCGTCGAATTTGAAGATGAAGAAGAACTGGCCGACCGGATTGCCGCCATCGCAGCGGAAACGAATCCGTCGCTTGTCATTACATTTTATCCCGGCTACAGCGTCCATCCCGACCATGATGCGTGCGGGGCTGCTGTCATTCGCGCGTTGAAGCGGTGGCCAAAAGAACAACGGCCGACCGTTTATTGCGTCGCCTTTGCCAAAAACTGCGAGCAGGATCTCGGCCAGCCGGACGTCGTCCGCGATGTCAGCTCGGTGATTGATACGAAACTCGCCGCCATTCGCGCTCACCGCTCGCAAACGGAAGGGCTGATGCAGGCGGCTTCAAAACGCGGCGACGCGCTCGCGTGGCTGAAAACGGAGCGATTTTGGACGTACCGGTGGGATGATTAACAGAAGGAGCGGTCTATACAGTCTAAAAAGGGGATCCTAACGCGACGGATCCCCTTTTCGTTTCGCGCCCGCGAGGAAAGATGCCCATCTAGCCGCGCGTAACCCTCATCTTTCCACCGGTAGCCGCTGTCTTGGCCGAAGCTTAGAAACTAGCCGCTGCAGCCAGCGCTCCTTTCAACACGGTAACCGCTTCGCCTTCAAGTTGCACCTGCTCCCCCGCTACCGTCACCCGCACAACGCCGCCGCTATTTGTCAAAAAAGAAATGTTCTCCTCACGGCGGCGTTCACCCAGCTCCCATAGTACATGGGCGCTCGCTAAGGTCGCATGCCCGCACAGATCGACTTCCGCCTTGGGCGTGAACCAGCGCAGGCGATAGCCATCCTCGTATGGAAGTGAACTACTCCCACTTAGCTTTGCTTGAAGTGGGAGACTTCTTTCGGAATTATGTTAAAAAGGCGGCCTCAGATCAGTTCATCTCTGCAGCAATACGTTGCATCCATTCGTCCCGAGCCGGCTGCGGCAGCAGACAGACCGCTGCCGGGTCGCCGACAAACGACCGAGCGGTGAACGCATCAACAATGTATATTGGAATCCTCATCGTTCTCGCCCCTTCTTTCTTCGCCTCGTTCTTTTTCCTTCGCCAACAAGCCGGCTAACTCCTCGTCCCAGCGGCCGTTTTGCCGAAATGAATCAGCAGCGAGCGCCCGAAACAGCCGTTTTCGTCCCTCGACGTCATCCACTTCGCGCAATACAATGTCGCGAGCCCGTTGCAAAAACTCAAGATACGGCCCGTACTCTTCCCCATATTGCTCCTCAAGCTCGCGACGAATGCGGCGAGCGACCGCCGGGCTTGCACCTTCAGTCGAGACAGCGATCGTTAATGGACCGCGGCGGACGACAGCGGGAACGTGAAAATCACACCGCTCCGGGTCATCCACGACATTGACGAGCTGGCCCGGCGCTGCCGCCTGTGCCACCGCCTCGTTTACTCCGCGGTCGTTCGTCGCCGCGATGACAAGAAACGCACCGTCCAAATCGCCAGGTGCAAATGTCTTGATGCACCAGCCAATCGTTCCCGCCGCCGCTAGCGCTTGCAGCTCCGGTTCTGCTTTAGGAGCGATCATCACAACATCCGCCCCTGCCTCGAGCAGCCCGCGAATCTTCCGCGCTGCCACCTTCCCCCCGCCAACAACGACCGCCCGGCGGCCGCGCACCTGAAGAATGACCGAATATCCCATGACACACTCCTCCTCTCGCGGTAAACTTCATCCCTGCCTTAGGCAAACGGAGGATAAAAAAAGAAGCCGTGCACAAAACACGGCTTTTTTTCTATTATATCACCCTTGTTTGACTTCTTGAAGGCATTTTGCCAGCCGCTCGTTTTCCTTTTTCATATACTCGAGCCATTGCGGGAGCAGTTTTTTCATCGCCTCTTGGTCATTGTTCTCCATGGCTTGCCTTGTTTGCTCATGAAGCATATGGAGCTGCTTTTTTTCTTCCTTTGTCATCCAACGTTTCTTTTTATGTAACTGTTTCAGTTCTTGCTTAAACTGCTCTTTCGTTATTTTTTTGTCCGCGAGCTGATCGATGAGCCGGTCAAGGGCCGCCTCACGCTCCTTTTTCAGTTGCTTATGCTTCTCTTTCATCGCCTGTTTCACTTTTTTGTCCTTGAACTGCTCGCGCAGCGCGTTCCGTTCATCCAACACTTTTTTCCACTCGCCGGCTTGCTCTGGCGTATACGTTTGGACCATTTCCATCCACTTTTGCTCATCGAGCGCCCCGTGCTTCCACATATGTCCAACCGGCAAATGAACATCGCCGGCTTCATGATGGCCGGCAACCACCCACGACGGCATCGCCAGCACGAGGGAAACAAAAAACGCCAACCATACGTTTTTCATGCTTTTTCACTCCTTTTCTTTTCGGTTCTTCTCCATGGCAACTTCGACCTGCTCCATTCACCGTTCATTCACATCTATGGCGATCTCCCCTTTCCAATGATCATTCCTTCCTATTTTCCCCGTTTTTTGGGCATCATTGCATAAAAAAGTTAAGGAGGTTCGTCAAAAATCGAACCTCCCCATGTTTATTGAGAAAACTCATTTAGCGGAATTTTTCCTCAATGCGCCGTCCGTAATCGCGCAGCGCCTTTGCGTTCGTCTGCTGCCGCTTTTTCATCAGTTCCGCAAAGCGGAGTTGTTTTTCTGTCCATTTTTTCGTCAGTTCTTGTTTTTTCTCGTCATCCTCGCAACAGCGAAGCAAATCTTCAAGCGTCATCAGTTCTTTTCGCAATTCCGTCTCTTCCGTCACATACCCAGCATTTTTCAGCAACAAATACCCGAGCCGCAACTCTTCGGGAATATGAGAAATATCCTCAAGCTCGAGCGGCTTTCCAAAACCGGGCAAGTGATCAAACTCGCCGTTTTTCATCGCCTCGCGAATTTTCTCTTCGGCAATGCGCCAAAATCCATCCATTTCACGTCAACTCCTGTGCCTGCCGCCTCGCATGCTGCTCGGTTAAAAAATGGACAAATTCGTCATACGGAAGCGGCGGGGAAAAATAATACCCTTGCGCCTCATCACACCGTTTTCCTTGCAAGTAAGCTGCTGCAGTCTCTGTTTCTACCCCTTCGGCTAACACTTTTACACCTATATTATGCCCGAGGCGGATAATGGACGGCAAGATGACATCTTTTTTCCTTGAATATGCTGGACGAACGAACGGTCAATTTTCAGCCGATCGATCGGCAAATCGGTCAGGTAGCTGAGCGAGCTGTAGCCGGTGCCGAAGTCGTCCATGCTGATCGTCACACCGAGCGCTTTGAGTTTCGCCAAAATATCGAGTGCACGCTCTGTATCCATTGTCATTCGTTCCGTAATTTCAAGATCCAAATGGTGCGGCGGCAGCCCGGTGTCAGCGAGCAGGCGGGCGAGCTTGTCGACAAACCGCCGGTTTTCAAATTCATACGGTGATAAGTTGACGGAGACGGACAAATGCGGAAACTGATCGATCAGCTGTTTCGTTTGCCGACAGGCGGTGCGGATCACCCATTCGTTGATCGGAATAATCATTCCCGTTTGTTCGGCGACCGGAATAAACAATGAGGGGGGGATCATTCCTTTCTCCGGGTGGCGCCAACGGATGAGCGCTTCCATGCCGATGACTTGCCGGTCATAAAGCCGAATTTGCGGCTGGTAATACAGCTCGAACTCCCCATTTTGAAGCGCACGCCGCAAATCGCGTTCCATGGCCATCTTTTCCTGCAGGCGGTCGGCCATCGGTTCAGTGAAAAAGAGAAAATCGCTCGCCGCTTTTTTCCGCGCCTCATAGCGGGCAATATCCGCCTTGCGGATTAACGTTTTCGCCTCCTCCCCGTCTTTCGGGTAGACGCTGATGCCGATGTTCACCGTTACATATAGCTCAAGGCCGTTGACAACGATCGGTTCGTCAGCAGCTTCAATCAAGCGCTTCGCTGCTTGCTCCGCTTTTTCGTTCGCGCTATCCGGCAGCACAGCGATAAATTCATTTCCGCTCCAACGCCCGATCGTTATTCCCTTCTGTTCCCGCCAAATGCCGGACAAATAAACCAACACTTCGTCCCCGACGGCATAACCGTAAAAATCGTTAATCGTCTTGATGCCGGTCACTTCCAAAAACATAACCGCCACTTCTTGCTGAAACCTGTTTGCATCGGCAAGACAACGCTCCGCCGCCTTGTACATCGCCTCTTTGTTCGGCAGCCCGGTCAGTTCGTCATGGCTGGTGATATAGTGCATCCGCTCTTCGTTTTGTTTTCGCTCCGTTACATCACGGACAGCGACGACCGTTACTTTTTGCCCTTCGTAATCGTAGCGGCGCTGCACGATTTCCGACGGAAACACCGTTCCGTCCTTTCGGCGCAGCTCGATCTCAAACCGCTCCAATCCGCTGTCCGAACGGACCGGTCTCATCGATCCGGCGACAACGATATCATCGATCGGCAAGTGGACGAGTTCGCTTTCTGTATAGCCAAGCAGGCGGCACGCCGCTTCGTTTACCTCGACAATTTTCCTAGATGCATACACGATGATTCCTTCCATCGTCATCTCGGCCAGCCGCCGCAGCCGCCGCTCATTCGCTGCCAGCGTTTTTTTATAGATGGCAAACGCCCTCCGTTCCATTTGTCGATGCAGCGCTAACAAATAAATGAAGACAGCGATGAAATAAATCGTCATCATGATGGCGGCTGCCTTTTGCCGTTCGTTTTGCAGACGCCGCTCATACATCTTCGCATCATAATCGATGCCGACGACCGCATCCACTGTCCCATCGGACCTATGAATCGGCATAAATGCGCTGATGCTTCTTCCCCACTCATCCGTTGTCGGGTGCTGTTCCATCGCAAACCGACCTTGAAACGCCGCTTCTATTTCTGGAAAATCGCGGTGGTAAATCGTCCCAGGCGGAACAGCTTGTGCATTTTTGCCGCCGATGCGGCTATTCCGGTTGTCATCGGCCGCTGGGCCGACAACAAAATACAGCTCACCGTGCGCATTCTTTTTTAACGTATATACACTAAGCACGCGGCCGTGTTGCTGCCATCGCTCGAGCGCAGCCAGCATCGTATGATACGCGGGCAGACGGTCCGCTCTTTCATCAAGATGCTCATGCCCCATGGCGGCCAAATCGCCGGCGATCATGCCGGCGATTTGCTTCGCGCTTTCCTTGTATTCTTCACGTTCATGATTCTCTGCCTCATAGATATAAGCCATTCCAGCGCCTAAAAGAAAGAGCGAACATACGGCAAAAGCAGCAGTTAGCTTTGGCGCCGCCCTCCATGGCGGCAATGCCCCATGCCGCTTTGTCACCCGCTGGGCATACATATAGACAGCACCCGCTGTCAAGAGAAATCCGAACATGTATACGAGATATTCGAACTTATTCGACATGAATCATCACCGTCATAGCTTTTTCGACGTTCTTCTTTCATTATAAAGTCGGTGTTCCTTACCCGCTTCCCTCCGCCGTTCCTATTCGTTCGACAGCTTCCGACATTTATACATGAGTCATAGGACCGAAGTATCAGAAAAGCCGTATCGCTGTCGCCACAAAAACGAACATCCTAATAGGGAACATAGAAACAGATTTCTACAAGCCATTAAGACTAGGTCCTATGTTTGTAAACGCATTGTAACATTATTTAATTCAACTGTAAAAAACAAGACCGTTTTCCTCTGTTATACTGTAGTCAGATAACGTCGAATGGAAAAAGATCTTGTCGGGGGTTAGGAAAAATGAAAAAATGGCTCACTCTTTTGTCTGTATCCATGATCGTTCTATTTTCCTCCTTCTTTGTAAGCACTTCCAGTTCCGATGCAGCAGCTAACAAAACACGGCTAATCGCCGAAGCAAAAAAGCTTGTCGGCACTCCTTACCGATATGGCGGAACGACACCAAAAGGATTCGATTGCTCGGGATTTGTCTACTATGCGCATAAAAAAGTCGGCGTCACCTTGCCGCGCTCTTCCAAAGAGATGTATAAAAAAGGGACATACGTACATAAATCGAAATTGCAGCCGGGAGATTTAGTGTTCTTTGACACGTCGAAACGAACGAAAGGCGTCTCGCACGTGGCGATTTACATCGGAAACAACCAGGTCATCCACGCTGTTTCGCGCGGTGTGAAAATCGACAATTTAAACAGCAGCTACTGGAAAACGAAATACGTCGGAGCCAAACGGTTGTAACGGTTCCAGCGAGTGAAAAGCTCTCTGTCCTATTAGATTCGCTTACGATAGGCAGAGAGTTTTTATTATGGCAAAAAAAAGCGGCTCTCCGCAACCGGAGAGCCCAATATGTATTCATAGGGGATCGGGGGAATACTTGGAAAACGTTACGCTATTATTCATTTCCTCCCTTTTCATTTTTTATACATGAAAACAAAAAAATTTTTATACTTCCTGCTCTGAATCAACCACATAAACCATTCATGGGCATCCGCCTAAAAGCCAAACGAAAAAAATCGTCTCCTCTAGTTGGTGTGGGACAGAACGAAGAAATGGGAAACCGATATGACAAAGTTGCTCCATTTGAAAACCGTCGTTGAGAAGCATGCGTCTTCGTGCATCACCGTCCTTCTCGCATGACAGACATAAATAGGCGATCGGTGTCGAATGTTATAGATGATGATTTGTTGTCCGTTCATCGATTTTGAATAAAGGCAGGTGTTTTCATTGTTCGCTTCTTCAGAGCTGGGCATCGATTTAGGGACGATGAATGTCCGGCTGTTTAGCCAAACGAAGGGGCTGCTGTTTGACGAACCGGCGGCGGTCGCCTATAATCGTCAAGCGAACAAGCTGATGGCGATCGGCAAAAAAGCAAAGCAAATGATCGGCAAAGCCCCGTCCCACGTCGAGGTCACCTATCCGCTGCGAAATGGTGTCATCGCTGATTTTGACCAAGCGAAAGCGTTGTTGCAGCAAGTCTTCAAACAATCGAGCAAACAGCTCGGCCTCGCCTTCAAAAAACCGAGCATCGTCATGAGCGTTCCGTTTCACGCCACCTCCGTCGAGCGCCGCTCTTTTTATGAAATCGCCAAACATTGCGGAGCGAAGCACATTCATTTCATCGAAGAGCCGGTCGCAGCGGCCATTGGGGCTGATTTGCCGGTCGGTGAACCCGTCGCTAACGTCATCGTACATTTAGGGGCCGGCAAAACGGAAGCCGCGATTATCTCATTTGGCGGCGTCGTTGCCTGCCGCTCGCTTCGCATCGGCGGCAACCAGCTTGATGAAGACATTATGCAATACGTTCGTCAGCGCTACAATTTGCTAATCGGCGAACAGACGGCCGAACAGGTGAAAATCGAAATCGGCAGCGCGCCGGGAGCTGGCTTGGCGCAAACGATGACCATTCACGGCCGCGATTTTGTCACCGGATTTCTTAAAGCCGTTTCCCTTGATCCGGCCGAGGTGCAACATGCCATCAAGGAATCGCTTCTGCAAATCGCCGAAGCCATTCGCGCTGTTCTTGAGGAATGCCCAGCCGAACTGAGCGGCGATATTATCGACCGCGGCATCGTTCTCACCGGGGGCGGGGCCTTGCTTCACGGCATTGAGCAATGGCTCAGCGCTGAACTGCATGTGCCGGTGCATGTGGCGCCAAACCCGGCCGAGGCGGTCGCCATCGGCACCGGGAAGGCATTGCGAGCGATGCCGAAACGGCTCGGCGCGGCGCTGTAGCGAGCTGATGTCCCTCAAAAACGAGCGGACAGCCGCATGGTGCAGCTCGACTCCTCGCCATTCATCATGAAAACCATGTTTCATCGTTCGGCAACATAGCGAACGAGCGTAACGGAAGGGTTCACCACCATAAAGAAAAACCCCGCGTCCATGGCGGGGTTTTTCTTTTATAACGGGACCTTCTTCCGTTCCATCACGTTTGGCGCAGCCTGTCTGCATCGAAATGACACCGGCCCCGCCTTATGAGGTTTGCCGGATGCGTTCTTCCTCTTTTGCCGCTTGCGCCCCTTCGGCCGCCTCCAGCAGCAAATCGACAAGATGGACAGCGCGAACGCTTTCTGTCAACCCGGCCCGCTCAATGCCAAGCTTCATTTGCAGCAAACACCCCGGGTTGGCGGTGACGATCGTCGTCGCCTTCGTTTGCTTTGCCATTTCCATTTTATAATCTAAAATTTTCATCGACATCTCGGGTTCAACCAAATTGTAAATGCCGGCCGAACCGCAGCAGCGGTCGGCGTCTTTCATTTCGCGAAACTCGACTCCGTCAATCGCTTGCAACAGGCGGCGCGGGGCGGCTGCCGTTTTCATCACGTTGCGCAAATGGCACGAATCCTGATAAGTAACCGTTTGCGGCGCAACGCGAAGCGGTAGGTGGTGAAACCCGAGTTCGACCAACACTTCAGAAATGTCTTTGATTCTCGCCGCAAACGCTGCCGCCCGATCGCGCCATGCGGGATCGTCCTTTAGCAGATGACCATATTCAAGCAAAAACGCCCCACAGCCGCCGGCGTTCGTCACAATATACTCAACGTCCAACTGTTCAAAAGCAGCAATGTTTCGCTTCGCGAGTTCTTTCGCCAGTTCTTTTTCCCCGCCATGTCCGTGCAGCGCCCCGCAGCATCCTTGGGCCGGCGGAATGATGACTTCACAACCCGCGAGCTGCAATAGGCGCATCGTCGCATCGTTTGTCGTCATAAACATCGTATCCATCAAACAGCCGGCAAAAAAGGCGACCCGTTTTTTGGCCGAGCCGTCCGGATTCAGGCGATGCGGCCGGTTTTTCAGTTCTTTTGCGGTTGGAACGTCGGGCAGCACGCGCTCCATTTGCCGGAACGAAGCGGGCAGCAGGCGAAGCAGCCCGGTTTTGCGAACAAGCGTCCGCAAGCCGGAGCGCTGATACCATCCAAGAAACGACGCGGCCTTTCGCATCCGCTCTTGATGCGGAAACAGCCCGGCAAAGACAACCTTGCGCACAAGCCGGATATGAAGCGGCATTCGCTGATGTTGGGCGATGATATCGCGCGCCTCTTCAAGCAAATGGCCGTAGCGGACGCCAGACGGGCAAACGGGTTCACACGCCCGGCAGCCTAAACAGAGGCGAAGCGACCGCTCGACTTCCTCATCCGGCTCGATCAGCCCGTCCACGACCGCTTTCATTAAGGCGATCCGTCCGCGCGGCGACTGGGCTTCTTGCTGCCCGGATTCAATGTATGTCGGACACGACGGCAAACAAAAACCGCAGCGCATACAGTTCATCAATTCATCCTCGTCCATCCGCTCTTGAAACGCTTTTTGAATCAGTGCTTGGTCTGTCTTCGATGTCATCGTGTCACCACCACCCGCTTTCTTGTGCTTTTCGCGAACACTTTGCCTGGATTCATAATGTTGTTCGGGTCGAGCGCCTGTTTAATCGCCTTCATGGCGGCAATGCCGGCCGGGCCGAGCTTCCATTCCAAATACGGCGCTTTCATCGCCCCGACGCCGTGTTCCCCAGTGATCGTCCCCCCTAATTCAATCGCTTTGGCGAAAATTTCTTCAAACGCTTTTTCCACCCGTTCCATTTCTTCACGGTTGCGGGCATCAGTCGGACAGGTCGGATGCAAGTTGCCGTCGCCGGCATGGCCGAACGTACAAATTTTCAGTTGATATTTCGCGGCGATCTCATTGATGGCTTTCACCATTTTCGCAATTTCCGAACGCGGCACGGTCGCATCTTCTAAAATCGTCGTCGGTTTCAAACGCGCCAGCGCCGATAGCGCCGCCCGCCTCGCCGTCCGTAGCGCCTCGGCCTCTTCCTCTGAACGGGCAAGCTCAACGGACACCGCTTGTTCCGAACGGCAAATATCAGCCATCTTCTTCATATCGCGTTCCACCACTTCGTTTGGCCCATCCTGCTCAATGAGCAAAACGGCTTTCACATCGGTCGGCAAACCGATGCGGGCGTAGTCCTCGACAACTTCCAACGTCGGCTGATCCAAAAACTCAAGCGTTGCCGGGATGATTTGATTGGCAATGATTTTCGACACAGAACGGGCAGCCGCCTCTAAATCTTGATAAAGAGCGAGCATCGTCTGCTTCGTCTCCGGCATCGGGATCAGTTTCAACGTTGCTTCGGTGACGATGCCAAGCGTCCCTTCCGATCCGACAAACAGGCGAGTTAAGTCATAGCCAGCCACATCTTTTGCCAGCTTGCCGCCGGTGCGGATGATATCGCCATTGGCCAAGACGACTTCCAATCCAAGCACATAATCGCGCGTCACGCCATATTTCAGCCCGCGTAAACCACCGGAATTTTCGCTAATATTGCCGCCGATCGTCGAAATTTTCATCGACCCCGGATCCGGCGGATAAAACAACCCTTTTTCCTCAACCGCCTTCATAAGGTCAAGCGTGATCACGCCCGGTTGAACAGTCGCCGTCAAGTTTTCTTCGTCAATTTCTAAAATGCGGTTCATATGTTTAAACAGCAGGGCGATGCCGCCTTCAACCGGACATGTGCCTGCGCAAAGGTTCGTTCCTGATCCGCGCGGTACGATCGGAATGCGATATTCGTTACAAATTTTCGCAATTTCCGCTACTTCTTGTGTATTTCGCGGCGCAACAACCGCATCAGGAAGCGATTGAAACTGCGGCGTTGCATCGTAAGAATAAACGAGACGTCCTGCTTTTGTATCATCATAGTTTTCCGCCCCGACAATTTGAATCAGCCGTTTTTTCGCTTCGTTTGGAATCAACTGTCTCACCTCTCCAGAGTGATTGACGCTCGTTGATAGCGGAAAAGGGGCCGGGCTTGGCGCCTCTCTTCCCCCTTCGCCAAGCCCCGTCCCCCCTTCGTTGCCGTTATGGAATCATCCATGACAATACCGTCGATTGCAAATAAACGAGAATGCCAATCAAGATGATTAAGAACAAGCTATGTTTGACCGTGAAGCGGAACAAGTCGGATTCTTTGCCCGTCAAGCCGACAGCCGCGCAGGCAACGGCGATCGACTGCGGCGAAATCATTTTCCCGACAACCCCGCCGGACGAGTTGGCCGCCAATGCCAACACTGGATCCATGCCGATCGAGGTCGCCGTCACTTTTTGCAAGTTGCCAAACAATAAGTTCGACGACGTATCCGAACCGGTAATAAACACGCCGAGCCAGCCCAAAATCGGCGAGAAGAACGGGAAGAACGACCCCGTTTTCGCCAGCGCCATCCCGAGCGTCGTGCTCATGCCCGATGAGTTGGCAATATACGCAAAGCCGACGACCGAGGCGATGGTGATAATCGGGTATTTCAGTTCATTCAACGTTTCCACAAACGTCCGCGACCAGTCTTTCCATGAAATGCCGACAATGAACTTGGTCACGACCGCGGCGAGCAAGATGGCCGTGCCGGCCGCACCAAGCAGCTCAAGCTTATACACCGCCGCAATCGGCTGGCCGCTCGCGTTCAAAATTTGGTTGTTCAACCCCGGCACCGGCGGCATAAACGTCAAATGCGAGCCGATCGCATTGATGGCCTTCAGCAACGCGTTTGTTCCTTCATAATGACCGGTGAGCGCCGCCTTTACCTGCGGGATGCCCCAAAGCGAGATCAAAGCTGTCAGCACGAGGAATGGCGACCACGCCCGGAACACTTCCCCACCGCGATGCGTTGCACGAGCCGTTTGCCCGGCAGCCGCCACCTCCGACTCGGTCGCAAAGCGGAAGGTGCTTTTCGGCTTCCAATATTTCAAAAAGACAGCCAACGCGACGATTGAAACGAGCGAGGACAAAATGTCCGGCAGTTCCGGTCCTAAAAAGTTTGACGATAAATATTGCGTCAGCGCGAACGACACACCCGAGACGATAATGGCCGGAAATACTTCCACGGTCTTTTTCCAGCCCGCCATAATGAGCACGAGATAGAACGGAATGAACACCGATAAAAACGGGAGCTGCCGACCAACCATTTTCGAAATTTCCATCGCCGGCACGCCAGTCGGCCCTTCCATCGAGATGATCGGAATCCCGACTGCCCCGAACGCAACCGGGGCCGTATTGGCAATTAAACAAATGCCCGCAGCGTAAAGCGGATTAAACCCTAACCCGACTAGAAGCGCTGCCGAAATCGCTACTGGCGCACCGAATCCGGCCGCCCCTTCCAAAAACGCCCCGAACGAAAACGCAATGAGCAGCGCCTGCAGCCGCCGGTCTTCGGTGAGCGAAACGACGGAGTTACGAATGATGTCAAAATGGCCGGTCTTCACCGTCAGCTTATATAAAAAGACAGATGTAATGATGATCCAGCCGATCGGCAACAGCCCGTACACCGCGCCTTGCGTCACCGACATGACCGCCTTTCCGGCCGGCATTCTGTAAGCGATTACAGCCAGCACAACAGCAAGCAGCAACGTCGTCAGCCCCGCAACATGCCCTTTCATCCGTTTGACGGCCAACGCCCAAAAGAAATACAAAATCGGAATGAGTGCGACAATGGCCGATAACCACAACTGATCGGCAATTGGCGTAAAATCTTGCTTCCACTGCATGCGGTTTTCTCCTCCCCTTTATGCCCGACTTGGCGGCGTTTGCAACTGATCGCCCACTTATCTTTCTGTTTCACTCTTCCAGTCATCAGATGACCGGATAAGAAACGCCGTCTGTCTCAAATTATAAAAGCGTTTTCAGCAAAAGACAATAGGTGTTTTTTTATTTTTTTGAACTTTCCATTCACTGCATCCTCTCCCCAGCCACAAAAAGCGCTTGTCTCGGCCCATGATGCTGTATCATAATAGATAGTGCAGGAGATTTCCTTCCTCACAATCGGAAATCTACTTTAAATCGTATTTGAGGTGGATCCATTGGCGTTTAAACGGATTAAAACAAAAAAAATTTATGAAGAAGTGGCCGAAGCCATTTTTGATATGATTAAAAACGGGGAGCTAAAACCCGGTGATAAACTCGATTCCGTCCAACAGCTGGCCGAGCAGTTTCAAGTCGGACGGGCCGCCATTCGCGAGGCGCTCACTGCGTTGAAAGCGATGGGACTGATCGAGCTCAAACAAGGGGAAGGAACGTACGTGCGCGAGTTTGATCCGACGATGATGACATTTCCGCTGTCCATTGCTGTCTTAATGAACAAGGAAGATATTTGGCATTTGCTTGAAGTGCGCAAGCTGCTTGAGGCAGGTGCCGCCTCGCTCGCCGCCGCCAAGCGGACAGACCGCGACCTCGATGCGATGGCAGAAGCGCTTTGGCAAATGAAAGAAGGGATCGGCAGCGATGAGCTTGGCGAAAAAGCAGATTTGGCCTTCCATATGGCGATTGCGGCGGCGTCGCAAAATCCAATGCTTATGAGCATTATGAACAGCGTTTCCGGCATGATCGTCGAAACGATGCGGGAGACGCGCCGCATATGGCTGTTTTCGAAACAAACGACGACCGAAAAGTTGCTTGCCGAACACCAAGCCATTTTCGAAGCCGTTCGCGATCAAAATCCGGAAGCGGCTCGGGCGCGCATGCTGGAGCATTTGACCAATGTCGAAAACGTGCTGCGCCGCTATATTCGCACTCAGCAGCCAAACTGAGTGCGTCTTTTACAAAAAAGAACTACAAATCTGAAAAAATCGTTTATAATAGACATATAGTCATCAGATGACCCGCTCACCCAACTAGATAAACAGGAGGGAGAATACATGAAAGTATCATTATTCGTCACCTGCCTCATCGACCTCTTTTATACAGATGCTGGCAAGGCGACCGTCGAACTGCTCGAGCGGCTCGGCTGTGAGATTGATTTTCCCGAGGCGCAAACGTGTTGCGGACAGCCGGCGTATAACAGCGGCTATGTCCAAGAAGCGAAAGAGGCGATGAAACAAATGATGCGCGCGTTCGCCGATGCCGACTATGTCGTCACCCCATCCGGCTCATGCGCGGCCATGGTAAAAGAATACCCGCACCTCTTCCGCGGCGACCCCAAATGGGAAGACGAAGCGAAGCGCCTAGCGGCGAAAACGTACGAGCTGACCCAATTTCTCGTTGACGTGCTGAACGTCGAGGATGTCGGCGCCTCACTCCCCGGGCGGGCGACGTACCATACGTCCTGTCACATGACAAGGCTCCTTGGCGTCAAAGAAGCGCCGTTCCGCTTATTAGAACATGTCGAAGAACTCGAGCTTGTTCCGCTGCCGAACGCTCATCAATGCTGCGGGTTTGGCGGCACGTTTTCCGTCAAAATGGGTCCGATTTCCGAACAAATGGTAGATGAAAAAATCGCGCATATCGACGAAGCGGACGTCGACTACGTAATCGGCGCCGATTGCGGCTGTTTACTAAACATCGGCGGGCGTATCGAGCGGCTCGGCAAACCGATTCGCGTCATGCATATCGCCGAAGTGTTAAATCAACGCAACGAAAAGGAGGGAAACGACGATGCCGATGAAAATCGAAAACGGGCCGTTTTGGAAACGGGTCGAGGAAAACTTGCAAAATGATTTTATGCGCGGGGCGGTCGCCGGCATGCAAGACCGCGGCTATGTGCGGCGGCTTGGCGTCATTGAAGAGCTCGGCCATTGGGAGGAGTGGCGCTCGCTCGCTGAACAAATCCGAAAACATACGCTCGAAAACCTGGACTATTATTTAATGCAGCTTAGTGAAAACGTTGCCAACCGGGGCGGCCACGTCTTTTTCGCCCAGACGGCCGAAGAAGCGAACGACTACATCCGCCGCATCGCTTTGGAAAAACAAGCGAAAAAAATCGTCAAATCCAAATCAATGGTGACCGAGGAAATCAATTTAAACCCGGTGCTTGAGGCCATCGGCTGTGACGTTGTCGAAACCGACCTCGGTGAATACATTTTGCAGATTGACGACCATGACCCGCCGTCGCATATCGTCGGCCCGGCGCTCCATAAAAACAAAGAGCAAATTCGCGACGTCTTCCGCCGCAAGCTTGGCTATGATAAATCGTCGGATCCCGTTGAACTTGCGCGCCATGCCCGCGAAACGCTGCGGCGCGACTATTTGACGGCTGACATCGGCATCACCGGCTGCAACTTCGCCATCGCCGAATCAGGCTCGATCACGCTCGTTACAAACGAGGGCAACGCCGACTTAGTGACCGCGCTGCCGAAAACCCAAATTACGGTCATGGGCATGGAGCGAATCGTTCCGACATTTGAAGAAATGGAAGTGCTTGTGAGCATGTTGACACGCAGCGCCGTCGGGCAAAAATTGACGAGCTACATCACCGTCCTCACCGGCCCGCGCGACGAAGGGGACGCTGACGGACCGGAAGAGTTCCATCTCGTCATCGTCGACAACGGGCGCTCATCGATCTTAGGCACGGAGTTTCAGCCGGTGCTGCAATGCATCCGCTGCGCGGCCTGTGTCAACGTCTGCCCGGTATACCGCCATATCGGCGGCCATTCGTACGGCTCGATTTACTCCGGCCCGATCGGTGCGGTCTTGTCGCCGCTCTTAGGCGGCTATGACGACTACAAGGAGCTTCCGTACGCGTCCTCCCTTTGCGCGGCTTGTACGGAGGCATGTCCGGTGAAAATTCCGCTTCATGAATTGCTCATCAAACACCGCCAAATCATCGTCGAGCGGGAAGGAAAAGCGCCGGTCGCGGAAAAACTGGCGATGAAGGCGTTTCGTCTCGGGACCGCCTCACCGTCATTGTACCGGTTCGGCACGAAGTTGGCGCCAAGCGCTTTCGCCCCGTTTGCCGAAGACGGGCGCATCACAAAAGGCCCCGGCCCGCTGAAAGCGTGGACAGAAAGCCGCGAGTTTCCGGCGCCAAGCAAAGAGCGGTTCCGTGACTGGTTTCGCGATCGGCAAAAAGGAGGGAATCCATCATGACGCGTGGTACGATTCAAAACCGTGACGCGTTTTTACAAACGATCGCCGGGCGTCTCGGAAGAAGCCCCCGCCTGTCCGGCGTCTCCCGGCCGCAATGGGATTATGGGCCGCAATGGACGGTGTTTGCCGGCTATAGCCAGGACGACTTGCTGGCGGCGCTTCGCCAACAGTGCACACTCATTCATACGGACTACATCGAGACAACAAGCGCCGAACTGGCGGGCGTGCTGAAGCGACAAGTGTCGGCCTACGGCGGCGGACCGGTCATCGTGCCAAACGATCCGCGCTTTGCCGAGTATGGCCTGTCCCCCTTGCTTCAGGAGGAATGGCCGGCGGAACAAACGAGCGTTCACGTGTGGAACCCGGCGCTCGGCCGCCAAAACATTGACGCCGCCGAACAGGCGAACGTCGGCATCGCCTTTAGCGACATCACCCTCGCCGAATCGGGAACGGTCGTGCTGTTTTCCCGCAATGAGCAAGGACGGGCCATTCACTTTTTGCCGAAGACGTATATCGCCATCGTTCCGAAAAGTACTGTCGTGCCGCGCATGACGCAAGCGGCGGCGCTCATTCACGAGCAAATCGAACAAGGCGCCCTCGTTCCGTCATGCATCAACTTCATCACCGGCCCGAGCAACTCCGCCGACATTGAAATGAACTTGGTCGTCGGCGTCCACGGGCCAATGAAAGCGGCGTATATCATTGTCATCGACCGGTAAGCAACGCGAAACGGTGCCCCTTGTTCATCGGGCACCGTTTTTTTCGTTCAATATTGCCGGCTGACATCAACCGCATTGGCAAGCGGCTCCCCGGTTTCGATGCAGGCAAGCGTGTCCAATATAGAGCGGGCGGCGTCCTCGGCCGCAGTGAGCGCCGCGATATGCGGAGTGATGATGACATGCGGATGACCCCATAGCGGCGAGTGCGGCGGCAGCGGTTCTTCTTCGAACACATCGAGCACGGCGAGGCGCACGTTTCGGTTTTCCAGCGCCCCGACAAGCGCCGTCTCCTCGACCGTGGCGCCGCGGCCGACATTGATAAAGCCCGCATTGTGCAAGCAGGAAAAAAACGTCTCATCAAAGAGGTGATGCGTTTCCTCTGTCAGCGGAAGCGCGGCGATCACCCAATCGGCGCGAGCAAGCGCTTCCGCCGCCTCGTCATGGCGGTAAACAGCCGAAAACGGCGGCGTGTCTCGGCCGCTTCGCGAGACGCCGACGGGCGAAACCCCAAACAGACGAAGCGTTTCGGCAATGCGCCGGCCGATCTCGCCCGTCCCGTAAATGACCATCCGCTGTTCGCTAAGTCGCTTCGGAGCGACCGGCTTCCATTGCCGCTGTTCTTGATACCAAGCATACACGTCATGGCATTGGGCGTCGCGCAGCAAGTGGCTGAGGCAATATTCAGCGATCTGCTCGCCAAATGACCCGATCGTCCGCGTCAGCAGCACGTCCGGCTTCCATTTCCGCTTCCACAAAAACGCGTCGACCCCCGCGCCGAGCGAATGCACCCAGCGCAAATGGGCAAGCGAAAACGGCCCGGCCGGCCGAAAGCCGATGTACGCATCCGCCCAGGCAAAATCCGCCTCCTGCAATTCGTCTTCAGCGACAAAGCGAAACGCTTTATCGGGCCGCTTGTCCGGAAGAAGAGCGGCAAGCTCGGCATAAAGCCTTCCCGTCACGAGAATGCGTTGGACGTTCATGGACGCACACCACCTCCAGCCGCTCAAATCAACGTCCCTTCTTCACGCGCTGCTTTTTTATTCGCGATGTAACCGGCAGCCAAAACAAAAATCGTCACACCGGCCGCGACGGCATAGACGAACGGACCGTGCGAAAGATGAAGCAAATGGAGCACCCCTTCATCGCCAACGATCATCTTCCCGGCCGTCCACGCCAAAATGCCCGACCCAACATACGCGATCCATCGGTGTTTTTCCATCACCCGGACGATCGCTTTGGAGCCGAAAATCATAATCGGGATGCTGATGGCTACCCCGAGCGCCAGCATGCCAAGATGCCCTTCGGCCGCCCCGGCCACAGCAACAACGTTATCAAGGCTCATCACTGCATCAGCAATGATAATCGTCATAATCGCCTTCAGCAACCGGTCTGATGATTGTACGTTCGCTTCCTCTTCCCGCTCAACAAGCACTTTATAGGCGATCCATACGAGCAGCAATCCGCCAACGAAGTGAACGAACGGAATGTTCAGTAAAAAGACAATGATGGCTGCAAACAAGATGCGGAGCAACACCGCCCCGGCCGTCCCCCAAAAAATCGCCTTGTTTTGCTGGTGTTTCGGCAGCCGCCGCGTCGCCATCGCAATGACGACCGCATTATCCCCGGACAAAATGATATCAATCGCAATAATCTTCCATAAGGCCAACAACGCCGCGGCAGAAATTGTCAATGGTCTGTCCACCCTTCCCCTTTCTCTCTTTTTCATCTTACCGCAAATCAAGGAAAGGGACAACTGTACAATACGCCGCGAGAGGACAAGACTTTGCACGAGGTTTTTTCAGTTCGCCAACTTCGCGCAATAGGAAAGGATGAGTCTATACAAAAACGGCAACAGCTCTGAAATCAGCTGTTTATTGAGAAAAGGGAGCGAAAAAGCGCAAAGAAAGACGGCTATGCATCGCTAAGCCGCCGGCCTTTCTGGCACTTTGGCCGTTTTAGCGGTGCTAAGCCGTCACATCAAACTTTTCGGATCGTAAAAAACTTGCGCAGCAGCCATGGTCCTGGAGCAAATCCAAGCGTAAGCTGCCATGCTCCAACGCCGGCAAGTTGGAATTGCCGGGCTAACCTCATTTTCTGCCCCATGCTTCGGCTATCTTCAAACCATACTTCGTGAACGTTTCCGAGTTCATCAGTATACCGGAAAAACGGGGATTCGTCCGCCAATGAATACTGAACAGGAGATTGATAGCGCATAGCCGTACGCACCGCTTCCTGATTGGAACGTGCCGTGGCGATTGTTCCAGGTCGGTACGGGATGATCCAGTCATATCCGTACAGCGGGAGCCCTAGCAAGATTTTTTGCCGAGGTACGCGTTCAACCGCAAACTGCAACGCCGCCCTCACCCCGCCGATCGGCGCCACAGGGCCAGGCTCACTGGCCAAATGGTGCCAATCGTAAGCCATGATAAACATATAATCAACAACAGCGCCAATTCCTCCATAGTCGTATCCTTGCAGCCATGGAATATCTTCGCTCGTTTTCGCCGGAACCGCGATCGTCACGACGTATCCGGCCGGCTTGAGCCGATCGCGCAGCTGGCGCAGAAAACCCGTGAACAAATCGCGGTCCTCGCCACGGATTTGCTCAAAATCAATGTTGACCCCGCCATACCCCTTTCGCGATACTAAATAAAAAATGTTTTCAATGAGATTCGTCCTGGCCTCCGGGTTGTTCAATACTTGGCTCGCAAGTATCGGGCTGAATCCTTGTGGTGTTAAATTTGTAATGGCAACAAGCGGCGTCACCCGATTTCGCCATGCTTCCTCAACAGCAGCCGCATCATCCAGTTCATTCACCATATCGCCGTTCGGGGCAAAGTGATATTCGAAAAGGGTGATATACGACGAATACGGGGCAAAATCACGAATAATCGCCCGGTCGGCGCTCGGTTCGCGAACGACATAGTAGCCTAACGTTGTCGCCTGATACCATGAAATATTGGGAATTGTGATTTTCATTCCCGGGCGCAGGGCATTCGGCTGAAGATGGGGATTGGCCGCTCGCAATTGTTCAAGTGTGACGAACGCCCGCCGGGCAATGGCCGTCAATGTATCCCCTGGCTGCACCGTGTATGTGTAAAGCGGGATAAGCAGCGCCTGGCCGGGGACGATGTTTGACGCCGTCAACCCGTTGACAATGCGAAGATCTTCTACCGGATAATCGTACCGGCGGCCGATGGAAAACAGCGTATCACCCGGTTGGACTGTATGGGTAAACATTGGCACCGCCTCCGTGATGACTTGATGTGAAAAATGGGTGACGATATCTTCTAATATATGCGCTTAACCGGGTGTTGCATGTTGTCTATGATTTTTTAAACGCTCGCTCCACTGTTCGAACAGCTGCTGACCGCCCGCTGCTTCAACCAAGCATCCATTGCCTCAATATCGCGGGAAAACACGCGGTCTGCCACAATGGAAGGAACGATGCGGCGCGCCTCGTGGTAAAACTGCCTCGTTGACGCAGCCAGTCGCTCGATGCCGCGCGCTTCGACAGCCTGCAACGCGCAAATGAGCTCAATCGCCAGCACCTTTCTTGCGTTTTGCACGATCATGTACGCATGGCGGGCGGCGGTCGTCCCCATGCTGACATGATCTTCTTGGTTGGCCGATGACGGAATGGAATCGACGCTGGCTGGATGAGCGAGCGTCTTGTTTTCCGATACGAGCGAAGCCGCGACGTATTGCATAATCATCGCCCCCGACTGCAAACCGGGCTGCGGGCTTAAAAACGGCGGCAAGCCTTCATTAAGCTGCGGGTTGACGAGCCGCTCGATGCGGCGCTCGCTCATGTTGGCCAGCTCCGCCACCGCGATTTTCAACAGATCCATGGCGATCGCCACCGGCTGGCCGTGAAAGTTGCCGCCGGAAAGAACGTCCCCGTTCGCAAAGATCAGCGGATTGTCCGTGGCGGCATTCATTTCGATTTCGAGTGTTTCTTTCACATAGCGGAGCGCTCTGAGCGACGCCCCGTGCACTTGCGGGATGCAGCGGATCGAGTACGCATCTTGCACGCGCCGCTCCCCTTGCCTTGTGGTAAGCTGGCTTCCAGCGAGGTAACGGCGCATGCGTTCCGCCACCTCCGCTTGTTCCGGAAATCCGCGGGCTTCGTGGATGCGGGCGTCAAAGGCATCGGTCACACCATAAAGCGCCTCGATCGTCAATGCGGCGATCGGCTCGCTGTCGTAAGCGAGCTGTTCCGCCGCTAAGCAAGCTAAAATTCCGACGGCCGTCATCGCCTGCGTCCCGTTAATGAGCGCCAGCCCTTCCTTCTCTTTCAGAGAGAGCGGCGGAATTCCCGCTTGCGAAAGCGCTTGGACGGTAGGCATCCGCCGGCCTTGATACACCACTTCCCCTTCGCCGACAAGCGCCAGCGCCACGTGAGCCAGCGGCGCCAAATCGCCGCTCGCACCGAGGGAACCTTGCTGGGGTACGATCGGGTGAATGCCGGTGTTCAAAAACGTAAGCAGCTGCTCAATGACCGCCGGCCGCACGCCGGAATACCCTTTTAACAAAGCATTGGCCCGCAACAGAAGCAGCGCCCGCACCACTTCCTCGGCAAACGGTTCGCCGACAGCACAGGCGTGTGAGCGGAGAAGGTTGATTTGCAGCTGCTCAAGGCTGCTTCCTTCAATGCGCACATCAGCGAGTTTGCCAAAGCCCGTATTCACCCCATAGATCGTTCGTCCGCTCGCAATCGCCTGTTCCACAGCCGCCCGGCTTTTTCGAACCGCTTCCATGCTCTCTAAAGCGGCCGCCACTGGTTCTCTCCCATAAATGACGCGTCTTGCCTCGTCAAGCGTTAACGAATGTCCGTTCAACACAATCATCATTTCATCCCCTTTCGTTCATGTCCAAACACAAAAAGAGGCGCCCCTGCCGTTTCCGGCAAGATTCGCCTCCTCATGACTCATTGCTTTAGGCTGATCCGTCTCTATCGAATGGCCCGAGCCGCCGCGTTATATATGATTGATGCCGAGCCCAACCGCCTCGTGCTCGAGCCCGCGCACCGGAGCCCCGATCGTCCCGTACAAGGCGACGGCGATCCACTCTCCTTCTTTTGGCCCTTCATACGGTGTGCCGCGCACGACGGCGAAACGAAGGCCGGCAGTTCTTAACAAATCTCCTAGCTCCATCTGCCCCCTCGTCACACCGTGCACCGCCTCTAAAATCGCATGATACAAGGCGTGCATATCGCGGTACAAGCCGCCATCAACCACCTCATGCCGTTTCGCCGCCGTCTCGATCGCCGCGACGATTTTTTGCGGCTCCATCGCCCCGACGCGCCCTTGGCAATAGCGCCAAGCGAGCGACTCAAGCTGATGAAGGACCGGGCCTTCCTCTCCTTCGTCAAGCATCGCCAGCAAAAGCGCCTGCCGGCCAATGCGCACCGGTTTTTCTTTTCCCATGGTCGATACTCCTGTTTCCCTCTTTTTTTCTATTGTATGCCGGCGAGAAAAACAGAGTCAATTGTTTTTTCCATATTTTAACACGCTAACTTGTTATCGGAATAAAGGCCTATGGTCAGAAGGTATGACAAGTGAGGTTGTTTTCCAAACCCCGGTGCTTGATAAATGTTTCCCGACAGATCACACATGAGGGAAAGCAGCGAATGGCTAAAAACCACAATAATACTCGATTTACATTTTATTGAATGTATGATATCATAAAAATATCAAGTTAATATGAATTAGGGGGGGCAATTAATGAAAGAACAGAAAGCTTGGTATCTCGATGGATTCATCGGTATCGGCGGCATCGCTATGCTTCTCATCGCCGGGTTTCTCCTCCTCGTCCAGCAATTGTTTTTGCCCGCCATTTTGTTTTTCGTCATGGCTGTGCTGCTCGCGACCGGCATCACGATCGTCCAGCCGAATCAAGCAAAAGTGCTCACCTTTTTCGGCCGCTATTTCGGTACGATCCGCGACAGCGGGTTGTTTTTCACCGTGCCGCTCACGGTCCGCACGAAAGTGTCACTGCGCGTACGCAACTTCACGAGCAACAAACTAAAGGTTAATGACACTCAAGGCAACCCGATCGAAATCGCCGCCGTGGTTGTCTTCCGGGTGATTGACTCCGCGAAAGCGGTATTTGACGTCGATGATTACGAACAGTTTGTCGAGATTCAAAGTGAAGCGGCGATCCGCCATGTCGCGACCAAATATCCATACGACACGTTTGAAGACGACAATGAAATTACGTTGCGCGGCAATGCGGATATCATTTCCGATGTGCTTGCTGCGGAACTGCAAGAGCGGCTGCGCGTCGCCGGGGTCGAAGTGATCGAAGCGCGCCTCACCCACTTGGCGTACTCCCCGGAAATTGCGGGCGCCATGCTCCAACGCCAGCAAGCTGCCGCCATTTTGGCGGCGCGGAAAAAGATCGTCGAAGGAGCGGTTTCCATGGCGCAAATGGCAATCGAACAGCTTGACAAAGAAAACATTTTAGAGTTAGATGATGAACGAAAAGCGGCGATGGTCAACAACTTGATGGTGGCAATCGTCTCCGAACGAGCCACCCAGCCCGTGATCAACACGGGCAGTCTATATTAACGGTTGTGGAGTGCGATGACAAAGAAAAAACCATTCCCTTTGCGCATTGACTATGAGTTGTATGCCGTCTTGGAACAGTGGGCGCAAGAGGAATTCCGCAGCGTCAACAGCCATATCGAGTATTTGCTGCGGGAAGCCGCCAAGCGGGCCGGACGGCTCGGGAAAGGAAAAACGGATCAAAAAAGAAGCTAGCTGGCAACAGCTGGCTTCTTTGTTTTTCAGTCATGGGCATTTGTTACAGAAATATAATGATAGCAGAGCCTTTTTTAAAAGGGGGCGAACCGATGCCGCACCCGCTGCCGCCGCTTGCCTTTTGGCAGTTCATCACGCCGCCGTTTCGCGCTGAAACAGGCGTGCCGCCGTCACAGCTTCCCATCTACGCAGCAACGACGCCTATACCTCCCCCGTTTTTGCCGTACCGTTCTATCCACTACACATCTTCGTATCCATCGTACCAGCAGCTGCGAGCGATTATCACCGCCGATCATTTATCCTTCGTAAGGGGATGACATCATGGCTTGGGAGACGCCGCGCGACGATATGAGCGTATATACGCAAGGCGAAATGGGTGTATTCCACTTGCGGAAGGAGGATAAGCATGGAAAGCTACTATGCCGCGCTCGATGCCATGGCCGCCGCGCCGAACGATGGTGTATTCGCCATCACGATTGACGTGGAAGGCTCGGCCTACCAAAAGGAAGGAACATGGATGTGGATCGGAGCAGACGGAAAGACAACCGGCTTATTAAGCGGCGGATGCCTTGAAGAAGCGGTGGCTGCGCATGCGATCGAAGTGCTGTCAAGCCGGCAGGCGGCGGCCCTATCGTTTGACTTGCGCGCAGAAGATGACGGAGGGTGGGGGCAAGGAAGCGGATGCGACGGCGTCATCCATGTTTGGCTTGAGCCGGTCACAAACGAGACGAAACCGGATTGGCTTACGTTGAAACAGCGCCTTGACCGCGGCGAACATGTGCTGATGGCGCGAAGCATCGCTCATCCTAAGGAACCGCCGTTTTTCCAAAGCGAAACAGGGGAACGCTTCGGCGGCTATGTTTCACCGCCGAGGCCGGAATGGCTCAACGCGCTGCATGGCACCCCGTTTTTCCACGGCCGGAACCGGGTGCAGGAAACAGACAGCGGCGCGTTTTACATCCAACATTTTTGGCCGAAACCGCGCCTCGTCATTTTCGGCGCCGGCCCGGACGCCCCGCCGCTCGTTTCGGCGGCCAAAGCCGCCGGGTTTTCCGTCACTATCAGCGACTGGCGCCCGGCGTTTTGCCATCCGTCGCACATACCGGACGCGGACGCTTGGGTTGTCGGCTTTCCGCATGAAACGGTGCCGACGCTGCACCTTACTGAACGCGACTTTGTCATTATAATGACCCACCAGTTCGAGCGTGACCGAGAACTTGTCCAATGGTTAGCCGACATGCCGCTCGCTTACCTTGGCGTGCTCGGGCCGCGGCGGCGCACGGACCGCCTTTTTCCTTCCGGCTCGGCTCCGCCGTTTGTCCGTTCACCGGTTGGACTGCCAATCGGCGCACACAGCCCGCAGGAAATCGCCATTAGTATTCTTGCTGAGCTGATCAGCGTCCTTCGCGCACAGCCGATGGAGGCCGCCCGATGAGCAGGGGCGCAATCGCCGGCATTTATTTAGCCGCCGGGCAGAGCCGGCGGATGGGAACAGATAAGCGCGCCTTGCCTTGGGGAGATGGGACGCTCGGGGCAGCCGGACTCAAGGCAGCGCTTCGTTCCTGCCTTTCACCCGTCATCGTTGTTGTGCCGCCGGCCGATGCGCTCGTTTGGATCCCTGACGCGCTGCTGGGCCATGACAAATGCCGCCTTGTCCGCTGCACCGCCTGTCACCGCGGACAGGCGCATTCCCTTGCCTGCGGCTTGCAAGAGGCGATCGCACAAGGGGCGGACGCCGCCGCTATATTATTGGCGGATCAGCCGTTTGTCACGCCGGAAGCGATCGATGTTCTTGCCGTTTGTTATCGCCGGCACCGCCCTGATTACACCGCCTTTTCCCGCTCTGGCACACCGATGCCTCCGGTCATCTTTGGAAAACAGATGTTCTCTTCCCTGCTGATGCTTGAGGGGGATGCAGGCGGACGCCGGCTGTTTCGTGACCCTCAGTGGCGCGGCCTCTTATACGAAGGCGGTGAGCCGGTTGGCATGGACATCGATACAAAAGACGATTATGAGCGCGCTGTCATCTACCGGGAAAAAAAGGAGGGACATCCCCGTGGCCGTCGGTAAAAGCATCATCCGTAAAGAAGCATGGGATAAGGTGACCGGCCGGGCGAAGTATACGAACGATTTCAAAGAACAAGGAATGCTTCACGCCAAGCTTGTCACTAGTCCGTACGCCCATGCGCGCATCATCTCCATCGAAACAAGCGCAGCGCTTGCCGCCCCCGGCGTCCGCGCCGTCCTGACCGGCGAAGGACTGCCGCTCACAGGCGAAGACATGCGCGACCGCCCGCCGATCGCTGCTGATAAAGTGCGCTACTACGGCGAGGTCGTCGCCGTTGTCGTCGCCGATACATTGGCGCAAGCCGAACAGGCAGCCCGCCTCATCCGCATCGTCTATGAGCCGCTGCCAGCGGTCGGCTCGCCGCGCGAAGCGCTGAAAGAAGGCGCTCCCTTGCTTCACGAAGAGCTCGGCCGTTACGAAAAAAACAAAACGACCTACCCTGAGCCCGGGACAAATATCGCCCATCGGACCAAAATCCGCAAAGGAAACATTAACCAAGGGTTTGCAGAAAGCGACGTCATCATTGAAACGAGCGTCTCATTCACCCCGTCCGACCACGCCGCAATGGAAACGCGCTGCGCTACAGCAGAAATTCGGCCGGACGGCACGATCTATATCACTGCTTCGTCGCAGTCGCCGTTTATGATCAAGAAGCTCATTCATACGTACTTTGGCGAAGAAACCGGCAAAATCATCGTCCATACACCGCTTGTCGGCGGCGCTTACGGCGGCAAGGCGCCCGTGCAGCTTGAGCTGCTCGCCTACCTCGCCGCGAAGGCGGTCGGCGGGCGGAAAGTGAGCGTCTGGAACGACCGCGAATGTGACATGGTCACCTCGCCCGTCCATATCGGCTTAGAGGCAACGGTCAAAATCGGCGCGACAAAAGACGGCGTTTTCAAAGCGATGGAAATTCTCTTTTTGTTTGACGGCGGGGCTTATTCTGACAAAGCGATCGACGTCAGCCGCGCCGCAGCCGTCGATTGCACCGGTCCGTACCATGTCGAACACGTCTGGTGCGACTCGCTTTGCGTCTATACGAACCGTCCGTATGCGACACCGTTCCGCAGTTTTGGCCATTGCGAGCAGTCATTTGCCATTGAACGAGCCATCGACGAACTGGCGAAGGCGCTTCAGCTTGACCCGTGGGACGTGCGGCGCAAAAACGCCATCCTCCCAGGGCATACGACCCCGACGCAAGTGCGGCTCACGAAAAGCAATGTCGGGGATATGGCGGCCTGTCTCGACCGGTTGCGCGAACTGATGCGCTGGGACGAGTGGCAGCGCGTTGAGCTTGACGCCTATACCGTGCGGGCAAAAGGTATCAGCGGCGGTTGGAAAACGTCAACGATCGATCCCGACGCGAGCTCCGGCGTCATTTTAACGTTCAACTCTGACGGAAGCGTCAACGTCATCTCCGGTGTCGTCGAAATCGGCACAGGCACGAAAACGGTGCTCGCGCAAATGGTCGCCGAACGGCTGAAAATGAATGTGGACGATGTTCATGTCAAAATGGACATCGATACACAAACGACGCCGGAACATTGGAAAACGGTGGCGAGCCGCGGAACGTTTATGGCCGGGCGCGCGGCTTTGGCCGCCGCCGATGACGCCATCCGCCAGCTGAAAGAGATCGCCGCCTGTGTGCTGCGGGCTGCGCCCGCCGACTTGGAAGTCGGCTTCGGACGCGTCTTTTTGCGCGATGACCCGGCCATTTTCATCCCAGTAAAAGACATTGCCTACGGCTACAAATTTCCAAACGGCAACGCCATCGGCGGGCAAGTGATCGGGCGCGGCCATTACATTTTACGCCACTTGACTCCGCTTGACCCGGAAACCGGCGCCGGAAAACCGGGGCCTGAGTGGGGCGTATGCGCCGAAGGAGTCGAAGTGGAGTTCAACCGCCGCGACTACACGTACCGCATTGTGAAAGCATACGCGGTCATTGATGCCGGCAAAGTGCTCAACCCGAAAGCGGCGCTCGGCCAAGCGATGGGGGCGATGAACATGGGACTGAGTTTTGCCAGCCGTGAAGGATTTCTTTTTGATCAAGCACAACATGTCTTAAACCCGCAGCTGCGCACGTACCGGCCGATCCGCTTCGGCGAACATCCGGCATACATCGTTGAGTTTGTCGAAACCCCGCAAATCGACGCTCCGTACGGTGCGCGCGGCATCGGCGAACACGGCTTGATCGGCATGCCCGCCGCCTTAGCAAACGCCTTATCGCTCGCCGCTGGTGTGTCGCTTAACGAACTGCCGCTCGTTCCTGAACTCATTTGGCGGAAACAGAAAGGAGACGGCTATGGTTCCCTTTGACTTTGCCTACTATCGGCCGGAGTCGATCGCTGAAGCGGTGGCGTTGTTTACGGAAATGGAACAAAAAGGGAGACGGCCGCTGTATTATGGCGGGGGCACGGAGATCATCACCCTATCCCGCCTCGGCTTCGTTTCTACCGCCGCTGTCATTGACATCAAAGCCATTCCCGAATGCCGCGTGCTTGACGCCGACAGCGATCCTCTCGTGCTCGGGGCGGCGCTGTCGCTCACCGAGCTCGAGGAAGCAAATCCGTTCCCTTTGTTGACAAAGACGGCGAAAGAAGTTGCTGACCGGACGGCACGCAACCAAATTACGCTCGGCGGCAACCTATGCGGGCAAATTTTTTACCGCGAAACAGCGCTCGCGCTGCTCGTCGCGGAGGCGGACATCATCATCGCCGGTCCGGACGGCGTCCGTCAGTCCCGCATCAATGATTTGTTTCACCAGCAGCTGCAGCTCGGCCGCGGCGAGTTTGTCGTTCAAGTCAAAGTGCGCCGCTCCGATGCGGAACTTCCCCACTTTCACCACAAGCGCCGCAAGCAAGGTGAAATCGGCTATCCGCTTGTCACCATCGCGGCGCTAAAAAAAGACGAAGCCATTCACACCGCCTTTAGCGGCGTCTGCCCGTTCCCGTTCCGCTCGGCTGACGTCGAGGCGCACCTCAATGACCGAAGCCGCCCCGCAGCCGAACGGATCCGGGCGGCGGTTAGCGCCTTTCCGCGCCCGATTTTGCATGATATTGAAGGCTCGGCGGATTATCGGCTGTTTGTCGCTGCCCAACTGCTCGAGGATGCGCTTCGCGAGTTAGGGGAAACCATCTAGACGGGAGGTTCACATACGGACATGGAAGAAACAACAAAACGGGAGCTTGTGCTGCACATTAACGGAGAACAACGAACGGTCGCCGCCCGTCAAGCCGACACGCTGTTGTTTGTCTTGCGCGGCGGGCTCGGGCTGACCGGGGCCAAACCGGGCTGTTTAAACGGTGACTGCGGCGCCTGCACCGTCTTAGTCGACGGCACGCCGATCAAATCATGCATGATGCTGGCGATGGAGACCGTCGGCAAAGAAATTACCACGGTCGAAGGGCTTGGCGATGCCCCTATTCAACATGCCTTTGTCCGTCACTTCGCCTTTCAATGCGGCTATTGCACCCCCGGTTTTATTATGAACGCCCATGCGCTCATCGAGCGGCATCCGGGTGCGGATCAAGCGATGATTCAAGAATGGCTGGAGTCCAATATTTGCCGCTGCACGAGCTATCAGGAGATCGAGGCAGCGGTAAAAGAAGCGCTTGAAGCAAAAAAAGCGGACATATAGCCCTCACATAACCGGATATCCCGAGTCTAGCGGGGATATCCTTTTTTGTGCGACGTTTTTTTCCATCCCATCCCAAATGCCTATTGCAGGCCGCACGATCGTTGTAGACAAAAAAACACGTCCGTTTCCAGCCGCGAAACGGGCGTGTTTTCTACCGTGATCATTTGCCTCTTCCCATCACTCGCTGCTTTTTTATCAACGAACCGTTCTCTTCTCGCTAATCACTACTCCGCGCTTTTTCATTTCGTCGATGTACACATCTCCGGGAACGATTTGCTCGGGCGGATAGACGCCGCGCTTTGTGATTCCCCCGCGCCCGATGAGCTGGGCGACGACGGAAATCGTATAGGCGGTGGTGCGCGCCATCGCCGTCACCTTGTGCTCGCGGTCGTTGAACGTGACCGTTTCATATTCAAACACCGTTTCTTTTCCATCTTTCCGCCCGCCGACGATCACCCGAAGCAAGACGACATCCTCTTTTCCTTTTAAATCGAGGAGCGGAGTCAATACGGCAAGCAGCACATCACGCGGCTTGACTTTGTGGCCGTCCACTTCCACTTCGACATCGTTGCGCGTCAAATGCAAATCAACGAGGAGTTTAAACTTTTCCGCATGGCCGCGATAGCGGATCGTTTTATATTCAAGCCGCCTCAAGTTCGGAAACGAGCGTGACAGCGTCGACGTCCCTCCTGATGTATGGAAGGCTTCAAGCGGCCCGAACCGGTCGAAATAAATCGGCTCGACCTCAGAAAGGGACGGCACTTCTTGCCTTTGCCCATCACGAATAATGAAGGACGGATCGGTGTAATGATCAAGCAGCCCTTCCAATGAAAACACATGGTTATACTCGAGCGGCGGTTCAGGACGAACAGGAATGCCGCCGACGTACAGTTGAATCGATTCGACCTCATCAAGCTGGCTTGCGCCATACCCGGACAAAATGTTGATCATTCCCGGAGCGACGCCAAGGTCGGGGATGATCGTCACCCCGGCTTCCCGGGCTTGGTCATGGAGCTCAAGCACCCGGTCGGTAATATGGCCGATATGCCCCCCTAAATCAACCGAATGAACGCCCGCAGCGATCGCCGTTTTTGCCACTGTTTCGTTAAACCGGTAAAACAAGGCGTTGACAACTACGTCATGCCCTGTCATTAAGGCGGACAGCTGCCGCTGATCACCGGCATCCACCCGCACGGCGGCAAGCTTTTCGGACTGAAGCTGCCGCACCGCCTCCTCCGCTTTGGCCAATTCGACATCCGCGAGTGTCACCGCCTCAACGCCTTCGCTTTGCGCCAAATCGCGCGCCGCTTCTTTGCCCATCAACCCTGCGCCAAGCACGAGCACCTTCACCGCTCGCTCCCTCCTCTGTCACCGATTCTTTTTCACCCGTTCACATGGCGGCTGCTTTTTTGCCTGTTCGGCCACCGTGTTCATCCATCACGTATGTTCACTTCTCGTTCGTCAACCAGAGAGGCGACAGGCCGGTTCAATCACCCGTATCGATTTGTGCTCGTTGCAGCTTGCCGCTGAAGTCGACATAAATGCTTCGCCATTCGGTAAACACATCAAGCGCAGCGACGCCGGAATCGCGGTGGCCGTTGCCTGTTCCTTTCGTGCCGCCGAACGGCAAATGAATTTCTGCTCCCGTTGTCCCTGCGTTGACATACACAATGCCCGTATCCAAATCGCGCATCGCCCGAAACACGTTGTTGACGTCACGGGTGAAAATAGCGCTTGACAACCCGTAGTCGACACCGTTGTTCACGGCGATCGCTTCGTCCAAACTGCGGACGGAAATGATCGACACAACCGGACCGAAAATCTCTTCGCGGGCGATGCGCATATCGGGTGTGACATCGGTGAAAATCGTCGGCGCGTAATAAAAGCCGCGCGCGTAGTCTCCCTCGCGCAAGATGTGGCCGCCGACGAGCAGCTTCGCTCCTTCTTCCCGGCCGATGTGCACGTAGCGATCGATTTTTTGCAGCGCTTCTTCATGAATGACAGGGCCAACCTTGACCGTTTCATCCAGCCCGTCGCCGATTTTCAGCGTCTTCACCGCTTCAAGCAGGCGCCGCTCGAGCTCTTGTTTCACCCGCTCATGGACAATGACCCGGCTGCACGCCGTGCACCGCTGCCCCGATGTGCCGAACGCGCTCCAAACAATGCCGTCGACCGCCAATGTCAAATCGGCGTCATCCATGACGATCACCGCGTTTTTCCCTCCCATTTCAAGCGATACTTTTTTCAACAGGCGGCCGCATTTCTCAGCAATCTGGCGGCCGACGTCATTCGAGCCGGTAAACGAAATAACCGGCACGTCCGGATGCTCAACAAGCGCGTTTCCTGCCGTCGGACCATCGCCGTGAACGACGTTAAACACGCCATCCGGCAGACCGGCTTCAGCGAAAATCGCTGCCAGCTCGCGCGCCATAAACGGGGTTTCAAGCGCCGGCTTCCAGACGACGGCGTTGCCGGCGACAATGGCCGGAAATGACTTCCACGTCGCGATGGCAATCGGAAAATTCCATGGGGTGATGATGCCGACAACCCCGACCGGCACGCGGACGCTCATGGCAAACTTGTCTTTCAGCTCGGACGGAGTCGTATCACCGAACAACCGCCGCCCCTCACCCGCCATGTAAAACGCCATATCGATGCCTTCTTGCACTTCGCCGCGCGCCTCTTCGATCACTTTCCCCATTTCCATCGTCAGCAGCCGAGCCAACTGTTCTTTCCGCTCCTTTAGCAACATCCCGACTCTATATAAAACTTCCGCGCGTTTCGGCGCCGGCACGAGCGCCCATTTCTTTTGCGCCGCTTTCGCCGCTTGAACGGCGGCATCGACATCAGCCGCTGCAGATACCGCTGCCTCCCCGATCGTTTCCCCGTTTGCCGGATTCACCACCGGCGCCCATTGCCCGCTTAAAGCCGGTTGCCATTTTCCGTTAATAAAATTCAACGCTTTCATAACCATCCTCCTTTGCCTGTTGGTTCGCTGTACAGGTGCTTTGCCACATTCGTCCTTTTCATCACATTGTTCGTGATCTCAATCGGTCCCCATGCGAAAACTCTGCTCAACCGCTTTCATCTGCCCGGAAGTCTCATCGTAACGGACAATTGTTCCGGTTCTGTCATCACCTCAATCACAGTCGGTTTCGCCGCGACAAGCGCCTGCTTAAACGCAGCGGCAAACTCATCGACCGTCCCCACCGTAACGCCGTTGGCGCCTAACGCCATAGCCAATTTCGCAAATGATACTTCACCCAGTCCGCTGCCGACCACCCGTCCCGGAAACTGAAGCTCTTGATACATGCGAATCGTTCCGTACATCCGATTGTTAAAAACGAGGCTGATGACCGGGACGCCATAACGGGACGCGGTCTCCAGTTCGGCCGCTGTCATGAGAAACCCGCCATCGCCTGATAGCGAAACGACCGGCCGCTCTGGATGAACAAGCTTCGCACCGATGGCGGCCGGCAGCCCGTATCCCATCGCACCTGATGTCGGGCCGATATACAGCTGCCGTTCCTTGAACGAGAAAAACGTGTGCAGCCAGCCGGCAAAATTGCCGGCATCGTTCGTAATGACGCCGTCATCCGGCAGCCGCACTTGCAGCTCGGCGATGATGGCTTCTTGCACGTTTCGCGGCGGCTGCGGCCGTCTTGCTGTTTCCTCATAGGCGCGCCGGCGCGCCGAGACCCATTCGTTCCAGGACGGGACAATCTGCCGCCCTGACAGCGCCCACAATGCTTCACGGGCGTCGGCTGCGACAGCGATGTCCGCGGAAAACACTTTGCCGAGCGCCTCCTCGTCGATATCGATATGGATGAGCGTCTGGTGCGGCAGCGGCCATGTATAATCTTGCGTCGTCACTTCCGACAACCGCGTGCCGACCGCCAAAATCAGATCTGCCTGCTTGGCCGTCTCAACAACGGCCGCCGGTGCGCCAAGACCGAAGTGGCCGACATAAAGCGGGTGGTCATGCGGAAACACGTCATGGCGGCGAAACGCGGCAGCGACCGGAAGGGAATATTGTTCAGCGACGCGGCGCAGCGCCTGCTCAGCGCGCGCCCGCTTCACCCCGCCGCCAGCGACAATGAGCGGCCGGCGGGCAGCGGCGAGCGCCGCTTCGATCCGTTTCACCTCATCATCCGCCGGAGCGGGGCGCGGCGCATCCATCGCCAGCAACACTGCCTCAGCGACCGTTGCCGTAAACACATCTTCCGGAATCGAGACAACCACCGGCCCGGGCCGTCCCGTTTTCGCCACCCGAAACGCCCGTTGCACAAGTTCTGGAACGCGCTCAGGGTCGGTGATCTCGACCGCCCACTTCGCAAGCGGACGAAACCATTCGTCTAGTTCCACCTCTTGAAAGCCTTCACGGCCGCGAAATCGGCGGTGCACTTGTCCTAACAGGACGACAAGCGGCGTCGAATCTTGACGTGCCGTATGAACCCCGATCGCCAAATTGGCCGCGCCGACCCCACGCGTCGCCAGGACAACGCCCGGTTTGCCGGACGCTTTCGCATACGCCTCAGCCATAAACGCCGCCCCGCCTTCATGGCGGGTGGAAATGAACTGGAGCGTCGGTTCGTCGTACAACGCATCCAACAGCGGCAAATAACTTTCTCCCGGCACGCCGAACAAATGAGAAACACCCTCTTGTTTTACACATTCGACGATTGCCTGCGGGACGGAAAGACCGCGCATGATCCGCTTTTTCATGGCCGTCCCTCCCAGTCAATCGCCTTCCAGCGCCGCGCGGCGTCGAGCAGCCGTTCCGTCGGGGCAGCGAGCGATATGCGCACATACCCTTCCCCTGCCGAGCCAAACGCCGTTCCCGGTGTCACGATCACTCCGGCCTCATCAAGCAGCCGGGCGGCGAACTCAGCGGCGGAGTAACCAACCGCCGTCGGCACCCAAAGGAAAAACGTCGCCCGCGGCGGCCGGACGGGCACGCCCATTTGCCAAAGCGCAGCCGTCATGGCCTTCATCCTCTGTTCGTAGATGCGGCCGTTCTCCTTCGCGGCTTCGATTCCTCTCCGCAATGCAGCGGCTGCCGCCTTTTGCACCGCTAGAAACTGACACGTATCGATATTGCTTTTTAAGATCGAAAGCGCCCGAATGGCTTCTTGATTGCCGACGATGTAACCGATGCGGCAACCAGCCATGTTGTAGCTTTTCGACAAGGAACCAAATTCGACGGCAACTTCTTTGGCACCATCGACTTGCAGCACGCTCGGGGCAGAGGCGTCACCGAATGTCAACAATGAATAAGCTGAATCATGAGCGATGAGAAAACGGTGTTTTTTGGCCAGCGTGACCGCTTCGAGGAAAACATCGATGGCGGCTAGTGATGCTGTTGGATTGCTTGGGTAGTTTAACAGCATGATGTTGGCTCGGTCGTATGTGGACGGATCAAGAGCGGAAAATTGTGGTGCGTAGTCACAAGCGGCGTCGAGCGGCAAATCGATCGGCGTGCCGCGGGCAAGGTGAATAGCGGTGCGATACACCGGATAGCCCGGATTCGGAACGAGCACCGCATCCCCCGGATCGATCAGCGCCTGCAATAGATGGACAATACCTTCTTTTGAACCGATCAAAGCGAGCACTTCGGTATCTGGATCAAGCTTGACGCCATACTGCTGCTCGTAAAAGTCGGCGACGGCTTCGCGATATTCGCGGCAGCCGGCGTACGGAGAATACGTATAATTGCGCGGGTCATCAAGTTCGCGCTTCATCGCCTCAATAAGAAACGGCGGCGGCGGCAAATCTGGCGCGCCGATGCCTAAGTCGATGACATCAATGCCTTTTTGCGCCAGCTCGGCTTTTTTGCGCTCAAAGGCGGAAAACAAATACGGCGGCATTCCTCTCACTAAGTCGGAAGCCATCTTCATCGCAGCCTCTCCCCCCTTCGATTCGATGGTTTACGCGCGGGGCAGGCAAACGGCAGGGCGTCCGGTTCCGGTCGAAGCCGGATCATCGCCATCGTTCGAATACGTGCTTAGCGAGTGGCCTCTCTGAACGATGGAACCGTTGCTTTGTGGGCGCATACCATTTGTCTCATCTAGCTCTTCTCCTCTCGTAAATCATTTTATTATTCGTTTGAAACAATTAGAATATCGATCGCGGTGAATGATTCCTCTTTCGACGCGCTTTTCCTGCCTTTCTTTTCACGCTAACGCTGTACAGGCATAATATCCGAAAGAAAAACCGGGCGTCTAGTCACGCCCGGCACACATATACAGCCTCTTCTTACCGATAGAGCGACGAACCGCCGCGCACAAATTCGTCCGCCTTTTCTTTCATTCCTTCTTCTTTGATTTTCCGTTGCAGCTCGTGCGAGATGTTCATTGAACAAAATTTCGGTCCGCACATCGAACAAAAGTGGGCGGTTTTCGCCGCCTCAGCCGGCAATGTTTCATCATGGTATTCCCGGGCCCGCTCCGGATCGAGCGATAAGTGGAACTGATCGTTCCAGCGAAACTCAAAGCGCGCTTTTGAGAGCGCATCGTCGCGCTGCTGGGCAGCCGGATGCCCTTTCGCCAAGTCAGCGGCGTGGGCGGCAATTTTATACGTAACGACTCCGGCGCGCACGTCCTCTTTATTGGGCAACCCTAAATGTTCTTTCGGCGTCACATAGCAAAGCATGGCCGTCCCGTAGGCGCCGATGATCGCGGCGCCAATCGCTGATGTAATGTGGTCGTATCCCGGCGCGATGTCGGTGACAAGCGGCCCTAACGTGTAAAACGGCGCTCCATGGCAAAGCTCTTGTTCCCGCTCGACGTTTTCGCGGATTTTCTGCATCGGAATATGCCCCGGCCCTTCGATCATCACTTGCACGTCATGCTCCCAGGCGATGTTCGTCAGCTCGCCGAGCGTCTCAAGTTCGGCAAACTGCGCTTCGTCGTTTGCATCGGCAATGGAACCCGGACGCAGGCCGTCACCGAGCGAAATGGCAACATCGTATTGTTTTAAAATCTCGCATATTTCTTCAAAATGCGTATACAAGAAGTTTTCTTGATGGTGAGCCAAACACCATTGGGCGATGATCGAGCCGCCGCGCGAGACGATGCCAGTCGTCCGGTTGACGGTGAGCGGAATGTAATGCAGCCGCACGCCGGCATGGATCGTCATGTAGTCGACCCCTTGTTCAGCCTGCTCAATCAACGTCTCGCGATACACGTCCCATGTCAACTTCTCCGGCACGCCGCCCACTTTCTCAAGCGCTTGGTAAATCGGCACTGTTCCGATGGGAACCGGCGAATTGCGGAGAATATATTCACGCGTTTCGTGAATGTGTTTGCCGGTCGACAAATCCATCACTGTATCGGCGCCCCAGCGCACCGCCCAGAGCAGTTTTTCCACCTCATTCTCAATCGAGGAAGAAACGGCCGAGTTGCCGATATTGGCGTTAATTTTCACATGAAAACGGCGGCCAATAATCATCGGTTCGCTTTCTGGATGATTAATATTCACAGGAATGATCGCTCGGCCGGCAGCAACCTCCTGGCGAACGATTTCCGCATCAATTTGCTCGCGAATCGCGACAAATTCCATTTCCGGTGTAATGATTCCCTTTTTGGCGTAATGCATTTGCGTTACCACTTTTCCCGGCTTCGCCCGCAGCGGACGGCGCGCAAACGGAAGCGACAACGCACGGCTGCTGGTTGCCTGCGGCTCCGTTTCTTCGACATCGCCGCGCTCAACAATCCAGTTGCGGCGTAGAAGCGGCAATCCTTTTTCTACATTCGGTTCAAAATTAGGATCCGTGTACGGACCGGTTGTATCATAAACGCGCACCGGCTTGTTTTCCACCTCTCCTTGCGGCGTTTTCGTCGGCGACAACGCGATTTCCCTCATCGGCACGCGCACGTCCGGACGCGATCCTTCGATGTACACCTTTCGGCTGGCTGGAAACGACATAAACGAGCGGATGTTCTCCATGCGGCTTTCCTCCTTTGAAATGGTGGTTGAGACCTGCAGCCGCACCAGCAAAAGAGAGGCAAAAACGGGGGATATTTACGCAAAAACGGGTTCCGCAAAACGAACGGAACCCGATCAAGGCAAAAAGACCAAATGAACAACCCAAGCGTCCATCTGTTCCCGCTGCCTGCTTCCCTACGCTGGCATGACCCAGATCAGGTTCAAAGGGTCAAAGAACTTCATCGCGTTCTTTTCTCAGCCCGGCTCCCGGACTCCCCTAGCAGATGAGCGTATAACCATGATGACTGACTTTTTTTATTTTACTGCACAATAGGCCAATGCGCAAACCATTTTGTTCCATGCCACAGCTTTACAAACACACTTTTTCTCTACTCATACTGAAAATTGCTTTAGCATCACCCGCATCTCGTCCGCCATCTGGCCGAGCGATGTCGACGAAGAGGCGATTTCTTCGACCGAGGCCATTTGTTCTTGGGTTGCCGCCGATACATTGGCAGCGCTAGCAGCTGACTGTTCAACGATTTGGGTCATCTGTCGGAGCGCCTCATCCACCTGGCGGGCATGGCCCGTCATTTGTTCAATCGCGGACGATACTTGTCGAATTTGTTCGCTTACTTGACCGACCGCCTCGCGAATATCAGCAAACGACTGACCGGCGACAGCGACGACGTCCAACCCTTGCGTCACCTCAGCAACGACCCGCTCTGTGGAGGAAATCGCCAACTTCGTCTCTTCTTGAATGTAGCCAATGAGATCGGAAATTTGCTGCGCTGAACGTGCGGACTGTTCCGCCAATTTCCGCACCTCGTCCGCGACAACAGCAAACCCTTTCCCTTGCTCGCCGGCGCGCGCCGCTTCAATCGCCGCATTGAGCGCCAGCAAATTCGTCTGTGACGCAATGCCCGTGATCGCTTCCGTAATTTGCCCGATCTCATTCGAGCGCTCCCCGAGCCCTTTGACAACTTGGCCGAGCGCTTGAACGTGGTCGTAAATGAATTGCATTTGCTCAGCCATTTGCGTCACGGACTGCTTGCCGGCTTCCGCTTTCACCGCCGTTTCTTGGGCGCTGTGAGCCACTTCTTTCGTATGACGGGCAACGTCAACGAGCGTTTGGGAAATGTCATTGACCGATGCCGCTGTGCCACGGGCCGCATCCGCCTGCTCTTCCGCATGGGCAGCGAGCCTTTCCATCGTTGCCGCAATTTGTTCTGTCGCTCCCGTCGTCTGCTCGGCGACGGTGGCTAGCTGGCCGGAAAACTGCGACACTTCGTCAGCATGGTGTTGAATGCGGCCGATCACCTTTTGCCAAGCGTCCGCCATATCGTTCAATGATGCGGCAATCGGCCGCAGCTGCTGCACGCTGTCCAGCGGCACGCGCACCGTTAAGTCCCCGCCTGTCATCTTGTCTAAATATTTGTTAATGACGGCAATCGGAGCAACAAACCGTCGGTAATTGAGCGTTGCTGAAATGAAACCGACAATCGCGCCAAATAGCAATGTAGCGGCCAATGTCCACCAAAACGCCGCCCCGCGAATGCTGTTGGCCAGGCATATCGCAAGGCCGATCGCCGCCGTTCCCGGGATGACGACGAACATCGTGCGAATGATATAACTCATGAACGACAAACTGTTTTCCCCCTTTTCTATCGTCAAAAAACTTTTTACTATTCCTATCGCATGGACATATTCGCCAGCACACATGTATTTTCCTTCTTTAGTGCCCTCTCCGATAGCCTGAAATAAAATTTCTATTGCCAGCAAAAAGGAATTGCATTAAAATAACGATTGTCTTATAAATATTCATTTGCTAGATCAATAGAATGGAGGATCATTCATGGATAAAAAGAAAATGATCGGCGGCGCGCTTGCCGTTGGTTTGCTGGCCTTTTCCCCTTGGACAGCTGCGCAAGCCGGACCGGTCAAATGGACGAACGTCAATGCGTTTGAAGAACAAAACGGAAGCTTGTTTAACCAAGAAAACTATGACTTTGTCAAGTTTTCGCAAATCGGCGCCAAACTGAACGAAATTGAAAAGCGGTCGAACCGCGTCAAGGTGGAAGTGAGAGGAACATCAGTGAACGGTTATCCGCTTTATGTCGTCACGATTGCCGACCCGTCGACGCGCGGCAAATTCGGCAAAATTCAGGCGCTCCGGAAGCAAATGTTCAAAAATCCGGGCAAAGCGCAAGAATGGGTGGCGAACAACGAAGACTTCAAAGTGCCGATTATGATCAACGGTTCAATCCATGGAACTGAATTTGTCGGCACGGACGCCATTCTTCAACTGATTGAACGGTTCGCCACACAAAACGATCACGTGACGAAACAAATTTTAGCGAACACCGTCCTCATTTTTAACGTCGTGCAAAACCCGGATGGACGCGTGCAGGCGACGCGGTTTAACGGCGTGGGAATCGACTTGAACCGCGATTTTATCACCCAGTCGCAACCGGAAACACGGGAAACCGTAGAATTAATCAAAGAATGGAATCCCATGGTCTTCCTTGATACGCATGGGTATGTCAAAAACTATGGGCCGAACCTGCAAGGGCTGATCGAGCCTTGCACGCCGCCGCATAACCCGAACTATGAATATGATTTGTACATCAAATGGGCGCTCGAGCAGGCAAAAGCGATGGAAGCGGAAATTCTGGCCGACAAAGCCTCTTATCAAGGCGAACTGTACAAATCGATGGAAGGCGTCTATATTCCGTATCGAGACGACGCGGCCGGCTGGGATGACTATCCGCCGATTTTCACGCCTATGTACGCCATGTACCATGGCGCTTACGGTCACACGCTCGAAGCGCCAACTAACGATTGGGACGGCGTTCGTTGGCAATACAACGCGATTATGGGCGCGTTGAAATTCGCTGTTGAACATAAGCAAGAAATGATCGCCGACCAAATTGAAATGTTTAAACGTGGAATTACATTCAGCCATCCGCATCATCCGGAAGGCTTTTTCCCGAACGCCTATATTTTGCCGGTCGATGAAACTGATCCGACCGTCACCTTAAAAGCGGTGGAACATCTGCTCCGCAATGACATTGAAGTGAAACAGGCGGCGCAGCCGTTTACCGTAGGCGGGACAACGTATCCGAAAGGGACGTACATCGTTCCGATGGACCAGGCAAAAGCGGGCTTAGCCAACACAATGCTTTGGGATGGCGAAGACATTACGGACGATACGCCGGCGATGTATGACATCTCGGCATGGAGTTTGCCGGAATTATGGGGATTTGCGGCCATCCCTGTTAACGAGAAGGTGAACGTCCCAGCGACAAACGTAGGAAACGTCCAAGTGCAAGGGTCGTTAACCGGGAAAGGCCCGTACCTCATTCCGAACAGCTCGGTCAGCGCCGTCCGTCTCGTGAATACGCTGTTGCAACAAGGCATTGCCGTCAAACGCGATGAGCGCGGAAACTTCTATGTGGAAGCGCCGGCCAACCGCATCGCAGCAGCGGTGAAAGAATCGGGACTGCATATTTCTACCGCCGCTGTTCCGGCTGATGCCGAACCGATTACAAGCGTCCGCATCGCCCTATTGAAGGACGGCGGGATGAATAAACAGCAATCCCATTCCGGCACGAAGCTGGCGCTGCAGCGCCTCGGCTTCCAAGTGACTGAATTGACGCCTGTCGAAGTGGCCGCAAACGGTCTTGACGGATTTGACGTCTTTATTTACAGCGGCACGGAAAACTTGATTTCTTTCAAATTGAGTGCCGCCAATAAAGAGTTTGGCTTGCAAAGCGCAGAGCAGTACAACGCCTTCAAAGCCAACGTCACCGCATTTGTCCAACATGGCGGCAAATATATCGCTGTCGGCGCTGGGGCGTCAAGAGCGACCTACACGCTCGGCCTCACCGATGACACGGTTCATATCGGCGGCTCAAACAGCAACGGCATCGTCCGCGTCAACTACAGCGGCACAGGGACAACCGTCGGCTACGGCCAAGACGACATCGGCTTTGTGTACCGCCCGGTATGGTATACAAATACGGGCAATGATATCATCGAAGCGACATTTATGAACGATTCAGGCTTCTTCGTCGCCGGGCATTGGAAAAACCGCGATGCTGCCCAAGGGGCGGCTGTCATTGTCCGCGAACGAAACGCCGACGTCACGTTGATCGGGCTTGAAGCTGGATTCCGTGACCATACCGACTACCTGTTCCGCCTGCTGGCGAACGCCATCTGGGAAAACAAATCGCTATGATCAAAAACGGGGGCTTCGACAATGGGGCCCCCGTTTTCGCTTTTGTTTTGTCCTGCGGCAAAATCGCCTGATGATCGGCCATCCAATCGAACGAACTAGTCGGTTTTTCTTACTGTCCGCTTCCTCCCCTTGTACAGAAGGACCATTTTTTTGTTTCATGTTGAAAATGATAATCATTTGTATTATGATTTTTATCGAAATTGATAATCGTTATCAAATGGAGGGGTTCCCTTGCATTCGATCCACCTCTTTCTTGATGAGGAAGAGAAAACCTATCAGTCTTTACAAACGATTGATCCGTCGCTGGCTCGTTTGTTTTTGTCTATTTTGCCAAATAGCCGGCGGCGCATCGCCGGCCGGCTGCTGCAGGCGCTCATTCGCGAACGGCTCATTCCCCCTGACCGGGTCATCTGGAAGCGCGCCGGGGAAGAATGGGAACTTTTCATCCCCCTTTCCGGGACAAAACAGATCAACGCGGCAGTAGCCGAACGGTTCAGCCTCGGTCAATTTGTCACTGTGCATCTTTGGCTGCTCGACGGAAAGGAGCGAACCCCCCTCTCCTCTCCTTTGGAGCTGCTCGAGCTTCTTCGGAGCGAAGGGCTCATCGGTTCCGCGCCAAACTGGAGCGGATTTTGCGCCGAAATCGCCAACAGCGTTGTGAACGATGCGCTCGCCTTAGCCGCGGCCGAGCGGCGAAGAAGCCGGCGGCGCGACGCCTACGGGAAGTGCTCCTCTTCGCTCGAGTGGGTGCGCGCTCAGCGGCGCCCGTTCAGTCCGCTCGTCTTTTATGAACAGTCGGTCATTGACGGACATACGCTGCATCCGTGCGCCAAAACAAGGCTTGGCTTCAGCGTCCAAGATATGATTGAGTATTCGCCGGAATGGGAAGCCACTGTCTCTCTCCCCTTGCTGGCGGTGCATCGCAGCCATTGCCGCTTTGTTTCCTTTTCCTACGGACGGATGGCAGATTGGGTTTACGAACAAGATGAAACGTTGCAGTCCGTTGTACAAAACACGTTGCGGGCATACGGCCTGTCTGAATGCGAATACGACGTCATCCCTGTTCATCCATGGCAATGGAAACACGTCATCCAACAGCGCTTCCAACAAGAGCTGGCCGCACAAACCATCGTTCCGATCGATGGCGGCATACTGCCTGCTTATCCGCTCGTTTCCGTGCGGACGTTTATGATCCCCAGCGCTTCCGGCGATCATTTGAAAACGCCGGTCAACGTGCAAATGACAAGCGCCATCCGCACCGTATCCCCGGCGGCGGCAGCCAATGGGCCGCGATTATCGGCATGGCTGGCCGATGTACTCACAAACGAACGGCTCGCCCCCCGCTTTCGGATCGTCAGTGAAAAGGCAGGCATCTGCTTCTTGCCTCGCGGCCGAACGGACGAGGAGACGGCGGCCCTTGGCAAACAGCTCTCGGCCATCGTCCGGGACAATCCGGAACGCGGACTGGCTGAAGGGGAGATCGCGCTGCCGGCCGTGGCGCTTCTTTCCCCGTCTTTCCTAAGCAACAAACCCGTGGCGGCCGAACTTGTCGAGGAATATGCGGAAGATCAAGCGGCAAGCTCCATGCATGAAGCGGCTTTGTCATTTTTTCGTCAATATGCGGAAACGCTCATTCCGCCGCTGCTCGTTCTTTTATGCAAGTACGGAATCAGTCTCGAAGCCCACTTGCAAAACAGCGTCCCTGTCTTTCGCCGCGGTGTGCCTCAGGCGATGCATATTCGCGATTTAGGGGGCATTCGCCTTCATTCCGGCCGCTTCGGACGTCATTGCTATCCGCTCGATGAGCTCGCACCGTCAAGCATTGTGACAGCGGATATCGCCGAGCTGCAGCACACATTCACCCATGCTGTCATTCACAACCATCTTGGCGAGCTGATCGCCTGCCTGTCTCGCGTATTCTCTGTGGAAGAGCCACTCTTTTGGCAGACGCTGGCCGACGTGATCGAAGAGGCGTTCGCTTTGCTTGCCCGCGACAGCGAAATCAAAGAACAGATCAAACAAGATCGCGAAGCGCTATTTTCCCCGATGCTGCCGATGAAAGCGCTCGTCGCTATGCGCTTAACGGACGATCTTCGCAATCATTTCATTGAAACGGCCAATCCGCTGGCCAAATGGAAAAGGGAGGAATGAAAACGATGAGCACCCGTTTATTCGCCCCGACGGCTCCTATGACGCTCTATCCGCACGAGCAGGAATGTGCACAATTCATCCGGAAACGGTTCCCTGACCGGCTTCCTGCTTACTTCCGCCATGTCGAGCGGGCGCGAACAACGATGTTGCAGCGCACTGTCGCCGCGTTGCTGCGGGAGGACGTATTCGGTCTACACTCCCGTTCCTACAACTTGCAAGTAATCGGCTCAGTGTATATCACGAACTGGCACGGGCTGACGCCAGAATGGGAACCGGCTGTCCGCCAGCTGCCGGCCGCCCACTTGCAAGAAGGGATCATGTATAAATTGTTCCCCGTTGCTCCCGGCCAATGTTTGCTGATCCCGATCCGCGGCGAGTCCGCCTTCCGCCAATGCGACGTCGGCGAAGAGGTCGTTTGGATCGGCGAAGGCATCCAAACGGTGCGGGACGCCCTTTCCTTCCTTTCGTTGCTAACGCCGCTCATCAAAGCGGCCGGCGAGGAACAAGCATGGGCACAGCTGGCAAAAGAGTTGGAAAACGGTACCGCCAATTTGGCGCTTGCCTATTGGCACTTTGAGGAAACTTGCCGGATGATGCGGACGGAAGCTGACGACTTGTTTGCCTACATTGAACAGCGGCAGAGCGACCCGTCATTTTGCCCGACACTGTTTTTCGAACAGCTTTGCATTGAAGGACATCCTCTCCATCCGGGCGCCAAAACGAAACTGCCGATGTCTGCGGAGGATGTGTTTGCCTACTCGGCGGAGTTTGGCGGCGCACCGCAGCTGCCGATCGTCGCCGTCCGACGCAATTTGTGCGATTTTCGTTTTGATGGATACGAGGACCCGAACGCCTTCTTGCTCGACCGTTTCCCGTCGTTGCGCCGCCCGGTTGCGGAACGCTTTCGGCAAGCGAACAAGCAGCTGGAAGACTATGTGCTCGTACCTGTCCACCCTTGGCAATACGGGCATATCATTCCTGACGTCTACCGTGAGGAGCTGCGCGACGGCCGCCTTTGGCTGATCGAAGGGGTGACGATCCCGGCGCAGGCGACCGCCTCGTTCCGGACCGTTTTGGCGAAAGAAGCACCGTTGTATATCAAAACCGCCGTCCATAGCCAAATGACCTCGACGGTCAGGTCCATTTCCCCCCAGTCGGCCAACAACGGCGCGGCATACAGCCGGCTGTTTCGCACGATTATGGAAAGGGAAAACATATTGTCCGGCATCTTTCTTCCCGTTTGTGAAATCGGTGGCTGCTCGTTCCGCTCGGAAGACCCAAAAAAGGCACGGAACTTATCGGTCATTTATCGCGAAGGACTGGGCCGTTTCATCGGCGAAGGGGAAGTCGCCATTGCCGGCACCGCCTTATATGCCCCATCTCCATTTAGCGGCCAGACGATCATCGTGGAGATCATCGAAGCGTACGCCAGCGGGTGCGGCCGGCCATCGTCCCACGAAACGGCGCTTTCCTTTCTTCACGAGTACGCCGCCATCGCCGTCCGTGGCTTTTTGACGCTGCTTGTCAAATACGGCATCGGACTGGAAGGACATTTACAAAATACGGTTCCTGTCTTTCGACAAGGAAAACCGGTCAAATTGCTGTTTCGTGACTGGGGCGGCATCCGTCTGTACCGGCCGCGCCTCACGCGCCAAGGGCTCGAGATCGACGTCCGGCCGGACTCGATCACCGTCACCGACGATTTGCGTGAAGTGCAAAACAAAGTGTTTTATACGGTCTTTCAAAATCAGCTTGGGGAAATCATCCGGCATATCAGCCGCCGATGGGGCATCGCCGAGGAACAAGGCTGGGCGTGCGTCCGCCGCCAATGTGATGCGGTGTTTGCCGAATTGGCGAAAGACCCGAGCCTAACGTTCGCGGTAGACGAAGACCGCCAAGCTTTATACCGGCCGCTCGTCGACCATAAGGCGCTGACAAAAATGCGGCTGCAGCCAGAGGCGAAAACATATTGTTTCGTTTCCGTGCCGAATCCGCTAGCAACAAACCGATAAGGGGAAATCGATATGCTTCTGACATCAAAAAAACCGTCCCCTTCCTTCGCATTATTTTGGCGTCCGTTCCGGATTTATTGGGGCGGAACGCTGCCGGCGCGCATCGGGGAGTGGGCTGATTTCATCGTTTTAAACTGGGCCGTGCTGCAGCTTTCCCGCTCGCCGCTCGACCTCGGCGTTCTCAACGTTTGCCGGCTGCTGCCGATCTTTCTATTCAGTTGGCTCGGCGGAGTGCTCGCTGACCGCCTTCCGCGGCGCCAAGTGCTGGCCGCCTCCTTGCTTGGCATGGCAGGATCTACTTTGGCGATCGCCTGGCTGTTGCATGAGCCGTCCTCCCTCATTTGGCTGTTTGCCGCTGTCTTCGTCCGTTCGGTTTTTATGGCCATTGAGACGGCGGTGCGCAATGCGTATATCGCTGATCTTGTTCCAGGCGCGGCACTCTCGAGCGCCATTTCACTGCATACCGCCGCGCTTCATATCGGAAAAATGTTCGGGCCGGCGGCGGCCGGATGGTGGCTCGCTTCGATGGATGGCGCCCCGCTGCTTGTCGTCTACAGCGCGCTGCTTATTGCCGCCGCTCTTGCGGTATCGTCTTTAGAGGACGGCCGTCCCCGCCGCCCAGCTGTGCGTCCGGCGGAAGGCGACAAAGGAGAAGCCATCCGTTATATCAGGGATACCCCGCTCATCCGGGCGCTGCTCGCCCTTTCGCTCATCCCGATGACGTTCGGCTTTGCCTATTCGGCGGTCACCCCGCTTCTTGTTGACGCGTTGGCCAAAGGCGATGCCGGGGATTTCGCCTTGCTTCTTTCCGTCTCATCCGCCGGGGCATTGCTTGGTACGGCTTGGCTTTCCTTCCGGCCGGTCGAGGCGGTCGGCAAATGGCTGATCGTTTCATTGCTCGCCTTTTCTTTATCGTTGCTTCTATGGATCGTCTCGTTTGAACATCAGCTGCTTTGCCTTGCCGCCATGGCGTTGGCCGGGCTGACCGGGCAGCTGTATCGGACGCTATGCCGCCTGGCCGTCCAACTGACCGTTCCGGATCAGCTGCGCGGGCGGATCATGAGCATCGCCTTAATGGACCGCGGCTTCATCCCGCTCGGCACGCTTTTGCTTACCGCCATCGCCGAGTACGCGGGGGCAAAAACCGCCGGCTATGCGATGGGATGGCTTTGCCTTCTTTGCGTCCTTGCCTTTTGGCGGCGAAAAGAACTATGGAACATCTCCACAGGAGGACGAACATGGAACGATTGAATACTGTCATTCAAACGATCGCAAGCCGCAAGACCAAACAGCGGTCTCCGCTTTGCGCCTATGTATATGACTTGGAAGGCCTGCGCGCCCACACAGCAAGCTTATCTGCCCCGCTTCCCCCTTCCGTGCAGCTCTTTTACGCCGTGAAGGCGAACGCGGATGAGCACATCTTGAAAACGGTCGCGCCACATGTCACGGGTTTTGAAGTCGCCTCGGGCGGCGAGCTGCAAAAAGTCCGCCGCCTGTTTTCTGATGCGCCGGTCATTTTCGGTGGGCCGGGAAAAACGGATGAGGAACTTATCGCAGCGCTCGAGGCGCGCGTCGCTCTCATTCATATCGAAAGCCTTTGGGAACTGCAGCGGCTCAGCTGGATCGCCGCCGAACGGCAAACGACCGCGCGCGTGCTCTTGCGGGTCAATTTGCGGCAAGCTGCCTCAGGCGCGACACTGCATATGGCTGGAAAACCGACCCAATTTGGCATCGACGAACGGCATATCGCCGAAGCCATCTATATAGCGCTGGCGCTTCCATCTGTGGATCTGCAAGGATTTCATTTTCATTCGATGTCCAATCATACCGACGAGCAGGCCCATCTTTCTTTTATCGAAACGTGCCTGTCGTTCGTCGCGCAAGCGGAAAAAACATACAGGCGTCCGTTTTCGGTCGTTAACGTCGGAGGCGGAGTCGGCATCCATTACAGCGATCCGGATCGGCCGTTTCACTGGGATTGGTTTGCCAAAGAACTGAACCTTCTGCTGCGCCGCCACGCTTCCCGGCATTGGACCGTCATTTTTGAGCTTGGCCGTTTGATCACCGCTCATAGCGGATATTACGCTGCAGAAGTGCTCGATCTGAAAAACAATTACGGAACGTATTTTGCGATTCTCCGCGGCGGCACCCATCATCTCCGGCTGCCGGCGGCTTGGAAAATGAACCATCCGTTTCTCATTATTCCGGTCAACGAATGGCCTTACCCGTTCGACCGCCCGTCTTTGTTCAATGAACGGGTGACGTTAGCCGGCGAGTTGTGCACGCCAAACGACGTATTGGCCCGGGATGTGCCTTGCGCCCGTCTGCGCGTCGGTGACATCGTGCTGTTCCGCTGTGCCGGCGCCTACGGCTGGGACATTTCCCACCATGACTTTCTAAGCCACCCGCACCCGGAATTTATTTACCTTGAGCCATCGACATAACAAAGCGGGCCTCCATTTGGAAGCCCGCTCGTTTCCTTGTTTACGCCGTCGGCTTTTCTGTTGTCACATACGTGCCGGCGATAAAATCGTGAATCGATCGTTTGTCTTCCCTTGCAGCTACCATAATCGCACTGATGATCAGACCGATGCCAAACGTAATAAAATAAACGATTCCGCCGACGAACGAGCGCAAAAACATCGTGCCGATGCCGACTTTGCCGCCGTTTACTTTTGCAATCCGGATGCCAATCATCCGTTTGCCGACCGTATAGCCATACCAGACCGCCGGAACAACTAAAGCGTAAAGCAAGTTGGCCAATGTCGTAAACCAGTTCGTTTCCATACTACCCGTAATCAAATAGCCGATGACCGAAATCGGAATGCCGATCACAATAGCGTCCAACAAGTTAGCCAACAGCCGCTTCCAAAATCCAGCCGGGTTCGTCACCGCCATATGCCTTCCCCCCTCCTGCCTTTTTTATATTGTATTCGCTATGAACAGTACAATTGTCATTTTAACCTAAATTCAGGCAAGAAATCCATACGTCAAGGGCGGTCAAGACTTTCCGGCCCAGAGTTCTGAGCCATCTTCGGATCGGCGAAGATGAAAAGTTTCCCTAAAAGGGTGGTATTTATGAAAAATACGTATATAGTAGACTAAGAAGCGTTCCTTTTGCGTGATGAGCTCAGCAGCTGGCATGGGCAGGCGGCGACATTTTTCATGAAAGGCATGACAACATATGTGGGAGCTTATTTTCGTATTTGCCATTCTGTTTGTCGGCAGTTTCATTCAAGGGGCGAGCGGGTTTGGCTTCGGCTTGTTTTCTATGGGACTTTTGCCGATTTTATTAACGTTTAAGGACAGCACATTATTAGTGCTCGCTTTGACCATCCTTATATCGCTCCACGTGGCGGTCAAATTCAGAAAATCCATTCGCGGTAAAGACCTTCTTTTGATTTTGAGTTTCGCCTTAGCGGGGCGCGTGTTGTCGTTCTTTATCCTGAACTTCTACGGCGAGACAGAGGCCATGCAAAAACTGTTGGGCCTTGTGCTCATGGGGATGGTTATTTATCTTTATATGAGCGAAAAAAACGGTTATGCCCGATCATTTGAAAAGCCCGTCTTTCCTATGTTGATCGGTTTGATCGGCGGAATGATCGGGGGAATCTTCGCCGTAGGCGGTCCTTTTTTCGTCTTTTACTTTCTGATGCGCTATAAAGAAAAAGAAAGCTATCATGCCAATCTCCAAGCGTCCTTTGTCATCATGAATAGTTTTACGATCCTTTTGCATGGCATTCATGGAGACTTTACCGATTCGTTCGTTCTTTACTTTTTGCTTGGGGCCGTTGCTGTATTAGCAGGTGTACACGCAGGGCTGAAATGGTTTGAACGCCTGCCGCATACACGGATTAAAAATGTGGCTTCTTTCATTGTGTTTGCAGCGGGAATGAATTTGTTGATCTTTTCGTAGCATGTGAAAAAGGATGCCCGAAAAAGCGGGACATCCTTTCCATTTGCACAATGGGGAAACCGACCATGATCGCCATATCAAACTGGCCGACATGGACAGCTTTTCTCCCCTCTTTACCCCAGCTTAGCGACCACCGCCGAGAAATCGTCCGAAAGCGGCCCTTTTTGGGCAAAATGGCGGCGCAGGCGGGCTAACAGCGCACGCTCGTCGAGCGAAACATACGGCGCCAACGCATCGCGGAACGCCTCGATATTTTTCCGGACCGAACCCACCTCCCCTTCGATGGCTCCATCGGAATACAATACAAGCGTCGCTCCCGGTTCATAGCGCAGCTGACCGCTCTCGATGAAAAGGCGCGGGAGCAGCCCGATCGGCGCACAACCGCGATCCAATTCGGCCACCGTGCCGTCCGGCTGGAACAAAAACCCTGGCGGATGGCCGGCCGATGCATACTCGATCACCCGTTCCTCCACATCAACAAGGACATACACGGCGGTGAAATAATACGTCATCCGTCCGTTTTCATGGTACAGCTGGCGCATATGCCTATTCAGCTCGCGGAACACTTCTTTCGGAACGATCCCTTTGCGGATGATGCCGTTAAGAAGCGAACGGACCGACATGCAAATCAGCGAAGCCGCTGCTCCGTGACCCATCACGTCCATTAAAAAAATACCGTACCGCTGTTTGTCGATCGGATACCATGCATACATGTCGCCGCCCAGCTCCTGCGACGGGATGTATGTTCCAGCGATGCCGATCCCGTTGGCTGACAACGGCTTGCTTAATACGCGCTTCTGCACTTCGCGGGCCAGCGTTAAATCATCCTTCATCGCCTCAACGTAAGGCGACTCGCGGAACGGGCCGGAAAACAAAAACAAGTAAAAGGAAATGCCCCCTTCTTGGCTATAAACGGCTCGCACCGTCGTTCGCCTAACAGACACGGAGCCGTTTTTCTGCCGCCAGCGCACCCGTCCTTGCCATTCCCCGCCTTCGTCAATTCCGGTTTTGATCACTTCGTAAAACCAGGAATCATAATAGCCGGCATAAAGCGTATGCAGCGGCTGGCCGATGACTTCTGCACTGTAGCCGGTGATTTTCGTAAACGCCGGGTTGATGAACCGAACGGCGAACTCACCGTCGGTTACGAGCATCGCCTGTTCGATGGCGGCGTACACTTGCTCAGCGAGCCGAAGCTCATCTCCGTTCCGTTTCGCCTCCGTAATGTCCGTGACAAAGCCGCTGATCAATTTTCCTTCCTCCGGTTCGCCAAGCACGGGAACCGTCCGCTCAAGCACCCAGCGTACAGACCCGTCCCGCTGGTTAACAATGCGATATGTTTGCACATTCGCTTCAACTTCCCGAGGGAACGCCCACTTTTCCTCCGCCTTAGCGCGGTCATCGGGGTATAATAGTTTGATCCATACATCTGTATCATGATAAAAAGCGGCCGGAGGCAGACCGTATAGCTGCTCACATGACGAAGAAATAAACAATATTTTCCTTTGATCCGGCGCCGCCAACCAGTATACATCATCACGCGGTGCGAACAGCACGTTCATTTTTTCGAGGCTGTCGAGCAGTTCCCGCCATGCGAAGTCTTTGTAGTGTCGAAGATATTCCAAAAACCCGTTGATCATGAAACGTCATTCTCCGCTGAAATAATCGATGGCGTCCTTTTCTGTGGCGAATAATTTAATAAACGAAGAAAATTTGACAATATGGAAAATTTCCGCGAGTGACCCTGTCACTCCGGCAACGACCAGTTCTTTTTGCTGGGCTCTGGCGGCCATCACGCTGTCGGCGATCATGCCGAGCCCGGCGCTGTTGATGTAGTTGACCGCTTCCATGTTAACGATCAACTGGTCAGCCTGTTCGGCTAACAGCCGTTCAAGCGCTTGGCGAAACGATTCCACATTATTTAATGTGATATCTTCCGTCCATGTCAGTGTGCAAATTGCCCCTTGTTTCGTCTCCATCCTGCTTCCTCCAATGGTTACTCATTTTTTTTGCATTTGCACATGCAAAGCAAAACGTTATTTCCCGTTCGCTTCACGTATACATCGTCGACAATATGGGCGATTAGCTGCAGCCCCCTGCCGCGCGGCCCGGTGTTCACGCCGTCGGTTTTGGCGACGGAAAAGCACCCCCCTCGCTGCTTCACAATAATCGTGAACTGGGTTGTGTCCATTTTCCAAAATATTCTAAACGGTAGTCTTCCTGTTTTTTGACAATATTCATACGCGTTCGTACACGCTTCCTCCGTCGCCAAGCGAAGAAAAAGGCAGTCGCGCGGCAAAAATCCCACTTCGTTTGCCAGCTGCTCGGTAATGTCCATCGCTTTTAAGATGTCTGCCGTTTTCATGATCGTCATCGTTCGGATCATGATGACATGCTTCATCGGCATTCCCCTATCTTTCTTTGCTTGCACGCGCAGTCAAACGCAACATGGCAGCTTTTTCACTATAACACGCTCGGATGCTGGGAAAAACGGATTGGAATGCTATCTTTTCTTCCTTATTGTTCCACCCCTACAGGAAAAATAGTGCTTATTTACTATATTATCATTATAATACAAAATGGATTCCATTCCAATTTCCTACACTTTTTGTCCCCAGCGTTCGCTTTCGAATACAACACTTCCTTAGCTTGCATGATAAAAAAGGAACATCATGGCTCCTATCGTCCGATGATGCTCCCCTAATGACGCTGCCGGCGGTGACTTAGCTGATACACAAGGGCAATCAGCTGCGACCGGTCATTGACACCTATCTTTTGAAAAATATTCGTGATGTGATTTTTCACTGTATGGACACTGATGAACAGCCGTTCTGAAATTTCGCGGTTGCTGCAGCCTTGGACAAGCAGTTCAAGCACATCCATTTCCCGAGCCGTCAGTTGTTCAGACAACATTTGAACATTGACCGCCTGCCCGCCCCCTCCTTGAGCGGCGCCATTCATCATCATCACTCCGACGGACACTAGCGCTGTCATATACACTTCAGCCTCTTTCGCTTCGTCCGTTTCCTTTAAATGGACGGCAAGAACGCCATAATGACCGTCGCGGACAAAAAACGGCACCTCCATTACTGTTTTGTCCCCCACTTGGCGCAAAGCCGGGACTTGGTTTTTCGCCACCTGTTCAATGCCGCGGCCATAACGGCGGAGCACATCATCCCGGTAACAGGACGCCATCTCGTCGGAAATCGCCCCTTCATGAACGGTGACTGCCTTGCCGCCGCACAATATCGCGCAAACGAAATCGCCATAAGCAAGCTCGATCGCGAACTCGGCCATCATGCGGACGATTTCTTCCTCCTGTTGTACAACGCGCATCGCTCGGCCGATTTCGATTAACATTGATAAGCGCATGAAATGACGGTCCATTTTTGCATCAGCGGCCGCACATCGCGCAAGCAAATGCCCGTATTGAACGAGCGCGGCGCCAAGCGGCTGCATTGCCTCCGGCAGCGAGGAGGCAGTCTCGCTGCCAACAACGACCCACCCTTCCGCTTTTCGCCCATATACCGCCGGATATACGATCATCGCTTTCGGACGGATGCCATGGCGGACAAAAAATGAAAAGCGCGGATCTAACGCCGCATCTTGAAAATAAGCAGGATAGAGCGGTGGTTCGAGGAAAGAGAGCGGCGGAAACAATTCATCAACCATCTTGCCATATAGCTGCCCGGCTTTCCCGCCGCTCGTTGCCGCCACCACCCATCCTTGCTGGCACTTTTCAATATACAGCGCCATATCAAGGCGCTCGTCCATCTTGCGCAGCTGGTGAAGCAGCTTATCCGCACCATTTAGGGCAGCGCGATCGGTTACCGCCGTTTTCAGCAGCTGTCCGTATTCATTGTACCTCTGTTTGCGGCGCTCGCCGCCGATCAACTCTCCACAAATAGCCGCCATCTTTTCGATCTCGTTCAGCTTTGCTTCGATCGCCCGGGCCGGCAGCGCGTCTGCCTGTTCGAGGGCGGCCGTCCACTCCCGGGCATCGGAAACTGGCTGTTCGCAAATGAGCCATTTCGTTTCTTCTTCTATAAACACGCCAGCCCAAATCCAATATTCTGCCCTCCCGTCGACAAACACAGGAGCCATGATGCTTTTCATCCCTAAATGCCCGGCTGGTACAACGGCCGGCCGACGCCACCCGTCAACCGCCAACTCCTCGGGGCAAAAAAATGATGAGGCCCTCTTTTTCGCAACAAATAAAACGAGCTCCGCCAGCTCGGTCATATTCGATACTTTCGTTACTGGATTGCCGCTGCTATCCACAATCATGATGCTTAACTCCGTTAATGACGCATACGCATCTTGGACATATTGCAACAAATCATTGATCGCCAATTCGCCCTCAACTCTCCTAAATCATGTTTTTTATCCTCATCTATTATGAACAAACGAACTGCAAGAAATCAAGTTTCCGCCCCGGCCGAAAGCAAAAACAATCCGGCGCGGCGCCCGCATGAAACAGGCGGCCGACGCCGGGGAAAATCGGTGCCGTCTAGGCTGGTGAACAAGCGGACGGCATGAGCCCCTCCCGCCAGAAACCAAGTTACCAATTGACATGCAGCTCAAGCGCACGCAAACTATCAGCCAGCTGCCGTTTAATTTCTGCTAACGCTTGTTCGGTCTTCGCCTCAGCGCGCAAGACAAGAATCGGCTGCGTGTTCGACGGCCGCACCAATCCCCAGCCCTCATCAAATTGAATGCGGGCGCCATCGACATCGATGATTGGATAACGTCCGGCAAATCGATCTTTCACCGCGGCGATGGCCAACGGTTTTTTCTCCTCTGGGCAAGCGACACGCGTTTCCGGCGTCGCCACATAGTGCGGCACATCGGCAAACCATTCAGAGAGCGGACGCTTGTCGTGCGATAAGAGACAAAGCAGCCGGCCCGCGGCGTACAAGGCGTCATCGTAACCATAAAATTCGTCATTGAAGAAGAGATGGCCAGACATCTCACCGGCAAACGGAATGGACGGGCGGCGCCGCAGCGTCGCTTTTACGTGCGAATGGCCGGTGCGATGGAAAAATGGTTTTCCGCCAAGACGCTTAATTTCTTCCACAAGCGCTTGCGAACATTTTACCTCAACCGGCGCCTCAGCTCCCGGATGGCGCTTAAGAATGTCGCGCCAAAACAATACCATCAGCTGGTCGCCCCAGCGGATTGTGCCCGTTTCATCCACCACCCCGATCCGGTCGCCGTCACCGTCAAATGCGATACCTACATCCGCCTGCTCCTTGCGCACCGTTTGGATCAAATCGGCTAAGTTTTCCGGCACGACCGGGTCAGGATGATGGTTCGGGAACGTCGGATCGGATTCGCAATAGAGCGGAATGACATCGCAGCCCCACTCTTTCAGCACTTTTGGCGCAACGATCGACGGAGTGCCGTTGCCGCAGTCGACGACGACTTTCAGCTTGCGCGACCCGAGCTGGATTTTCTCCTTCAACATCTTGATATATGCCGAGGCAAAGTCAAGCGTTTCCTCGCGCCCGCGCGCCGTTTCCGGAGGCGCCTGTTTTTGGCTCAGCCGCTCCATCGCCCGCCGCAACGCTTGAATGCGTTCACCATAAATCGTTGTTTTCCCCATGGCGATTTTAAATCCGTTCTCATCGCCCGGGTTGTGGCTTGCCGTGACGATCATGCCGCATGCAATGTCTGTGTTGTATAGGCTGTAGTAAAACATCGGTGTCGTCGAAAGCCCGATATTAACGACATCGCAGCCGCCATCGAGCAACCCGTTTTTCAGCGCCCGATGCAATGCCGGCGACGACAGGCGGTTGTCATGGGCGACGACCGCCTTCCGTTCGCCTTCATTTTGCATCATTTCGGCAAAGGCCCGTCCGAGCCAATAAGCAAACGACTCATCGAGCTCCTCGCCGGCACGCCCGCGAATGTCATACTCTTTAAATACGTGTGCCGGCCATGCGAACGGTTTCGTGATCGATGTCTTCATCGAAAACCACCTCCACCGAAATCGATTGAGCGATTGCTGCTGTCAACAAGTATGATAGTGTTGATTCCGCCCCCCGATTCGGGTTCGGGCCGTTCGGACCAAGTCCATCGCAACAGCTGCCGTCGCTTCGATCGGCTAACGGAACGTTGCCATCGTTTTTTCCGTAAAACCAAGCGAGACAGCGGCGGACAACCTCGCGGTACCGCCCGTCCTCCGTCGCCCAATACGCTTCGCGCGCCGCCAAGGCGAGCTTCATCACGTCAAGCGGCTGCTGATCCCAATCGGCGCGGTAGCGGCGGCTGCACCAGCCGCGGTTGCCGACCGGGCGGATCGTTCCCTCCGGTCCGCTCATCATTTGTATTAAAAAGGCGAGACTTTCTTCCGCTACCTCCCTCACCTCTTGCCTTGGCGCACGCCGGTATGCCGTCCAAAGCGCCCACGGCAGCACGCCGTTCCCATAAGTCAGCTCCGGTTCGTACCAACGCCAGCCATCATCCGCATTCGTCCAATACGCCGCAAGCAACCGCCGCTCAAAGCGCCCGGCCAACGTCGCTAATTCCTCCTGATCGACACCGGGGGGGCTTGCCTTCTCAAGCAAGACGCCGCAAGCTGCCAAGCCCCAAGCGATGCCGCGCAGCGAGCGAAGCTCCCACGCCGCCGGCATCCCCCGGCGCAGCACATCCGCAGCCGCCTCGCGCCGCGCCGGATCATTCAGCTGGGTGTACGCTGTCGCCGCCGCCCAAAACGACCGCCCGAAGCAGTCTTCTGACGGCGTTTCCGCTTCTTTCGTCCGGTCGAAGAAAAAATTGTTATGAAATGTTCCATCGTCGTTTTGTGCCCAAAGCAGAAAGGCCAAATACCGGTCAAGCAGGCGGTACAGCCGTTCCGCCATCTCTTGATCCTTAAGCAGGACAAGCCACTCTAAGCACGCCCATATGGCACGGGCGTTGTCATCAGTCGAATAGCCTTCGCGCCGGCGCGGAATGCGGCCGAGGCTATGCTCGAGCAGCCCGGTGTCGTCAGTCATGCGCTCGAGATGGTCGAACTTAATGACTGACAAAGTCAACCGCCTTCACCTCCCTGCTGTTAACGGCAGCGCATACGCGCGCAAATAAGGTGACATGCTGTTCGCCGACGCGCGGCCAATGCGTGTTTGCCCCCATTTGGCGCACGATCCCCTCCCATCGCTTCAGCGCCGCCTCGTCGGCCAACAGCTGCCCGAGCCGTTCTTCCCAGGCGGCCGTATCACCATACGGCAACAACAGCTCTTCACAACCTTGCAACAAATCGCGCGCATGCTCATACGGCGTCGAAACGACCGGACGGCCGACGCCGACCGCATAGGCAAGCGTGCCGCTTGTGATTTGCTGCATGCCCGGGTACGGGGTGACGTATAGATCGCACGCCGTCAAATAATCGATCAATTCCTCTTCGCTGAAATACCGATCTTCCATGTGGACATGGCGCTCAAGCCCTAAACGGTGAATGAGCGATTTCAACTCCTCGCGATATGCTTCTCCTTCCCTCTTTTTCACTTCTGGGTGCGTCTGTCCGGCAATGACATACAGCGCTTCCGGCACCTTGCGCACAACGCCCGGCAATGCGGCCAAGACCGATTCAATCCCTTTGCCGCGGCTGAGCAGCCCAAACGTCAACATCACTTTACGGCCGCTGAATCCGAGGCGTCGGCGAAGCGAATCGCGATTTTCGCTGCTTGGGCCTGGAGCACCGTGCGGAATGTAGACAATTTTTTCTTCCGGCAGGCCAAACGCTTTGACCAAATACGGAATCGCCTGCCGGTTCATGACGATGATCGCATCGCTTGCCGCCGCGATTTTCTCTTGAATCGGGCGATACGGCGGCTCAGGCTCGGCAAATACCGTATGGAACGTCGTCACAAGCGGTTTTTCTAGCACGGCGATGAAATCAAGAATGTATTCGCCCGCCTCGCCGCCGAAAATGCCGAACTCATGCTGCAATAAAACGACATCGATGTCGCTTTCATTCACCCGTTTGGCCATCTCGGCATACGCCGCGCGGTTTTGCGCCGGAAGCGGCCAATACGCCGGGTTGTGGCGGTAGGCGTCATCGCCGTCGCTTTCGTTATAAAGAACAATCACCCGGTCGCCCGCTGACGGCCCGCGGACGCTGTCAATGCTTTGACGAAGATGTTCAGTAAACGTGGCTAATCCGCACTTGCGCGGCGGATATGTACTGACGTACGCAATTCGGGTCATGCTTGCACCGCCTCCTTGAACTGATTAATAATCGAATCTTCGAACACTTCTCCCGCCGGCGTCACCGTCCGATAGCCGAAAATGCTGTTTTGCAAACGGCTGCGGTCACGAATAAGGGAGCGATCCCAGACAATCGTATGCGCGCAATGAACGCGAGCGCCGATTTGACAATGGTCACCGATGACGGCATATGGACCGACGACCGCTTGATGGCCGATTTTTACATTATTGCCAATTAGCACAGGAGGTACAAACAGTACACCCGAACTAATCTTGACATTTTCTCCAACAAACACGCCCGGCTGAATCTCGCGCCCTTTGATCGGCAACGGAAACTCCCGGTTCAAGGCATCCCAATGCACTTGACGGTAACGGGCCGGAGTTCCCATATCGCGCCAATATCCACTGCTGACAATGCCGTAAACGCCGGTGTTTTCTTCGATCAAGCGCGGGAACGTTTCGCGTTCGATCGACACTTCCTGCTCAGCCGGAATGTAGCGCATCACGTCCGGCTCCAAAATATACATGCCGGCGTTGATCCGGTTGGATGGCGCTTCCTCACGGCGCGGCTTCTCGATAAAGCGCAAAATTTGTCCGCGGTCGTTTTGTTCAACTACTCCATAGGAGGACGGATCGTCGACTTCCGTTAAGACAATCGTCGCGATGCCGCCGTGTTGCCGGTGAAAATCAAGCAGAGGAACCAATTGCGGCAAATGCACGATATCAGCGTTAAACACGAGGAATCGTTCGTCAAGCCAACGTTCGGCATTTTTAATCGCCCCGGCCGTTCCAAGCGGGAACGGTTCAAGCGCGTATGTAATTTTGACGTTCAAACCCTTCCCGTCGCCGAAATAACGGCGGATCACTTCTGAACAATGATGCGCAGCGATGACAAATTCATTGACTCCTTGATCGCGAAGATGAAGAATGAGGTGTTCAAGCCATGGCCGATTCGCAATCGGGGCCATCGGTTTGGGGATGTTTTCGGTCAATGGGCGAAGACGCGTACCTAATCCTCCTGCCAGCAACAATGCTTTCATTTCGTCATCCCTCCATATGATTTTTTTCGCAAAAAACAGACACACATTTTGACGGATGAACGAGCGAATGAAAGTGATTCATAAATTGCTAGCACTCATCTATAACGGTTGCTAATAATAATATACATAATATTCCTTCTCTTACGCAAGCAAAATGATTGTCGGGTGGTGTCGATGAATAATTATTCATTGTTTGCAAGTTTAGAAGCTTGGATTCTCTCCCCCCTCCTTTCTTTGCGGTATAATGAATGCCGGTAATGCTATATATATGTGAGGGAGGAGGAGAATACGCCATGATTTCTTCATCTTTCTGTTACCGTGTCGGTATTGCCGGTGCCGGTGCGTTCGCTGAATTTCTCGCCGGCGCGCTCGCACCGCTTCCTTCCTTTCATCTCGCCGCTGTCGCCGGGCGGACGGACGCCAAGCGCCAACGCGTCATCGACGCGTATCTTCGCCGAAAGCCGCAGGCAGGCGATGTGTGCGAATACCACCAAGCAGAAGAACTGATCGCTGATCCGCATGTAGACATCGTCATTCTGACCACCCCACCGCACTTGCACACCCCGCTCGCCAGGCAGGCGCTGGAGGAAGGAAAACATGTGCTGCTCGAGAAGCCTGGCGCCCTTGCAGCCAGGGAGCTTCAAGCCAACCTCGAGCTTGCCGACCGCCAAAATCGGGCGCTGGCCGTCAATCTCGTCTTGCGTTACCATCCGCTTGCGGAGGCCGTTAAACAGCTCGTCCGCCATGCCTTTATGGGGGCTGTCGATTATGCGAGCTTGCACAATGCGGCCCACCGCGTCGCAAAAGGCCACTGGTTTTGGGAGGAACAGCAAAGCGGCGGCATTTTCATCGAGCATGGCGTCCACTTTTTCGAAGTCGGACGCGACTGGTTCGGCGAGGCGGCCGAAGCGCAGGGGTTCGCCTTAACCGATCCGGACGGCACACGGCCGCGCGTCGGGGCCACTGTCATCCATGAACAGGGCGGCCGCCGCATTCCGGTACATTATTACCACGGCTTTACGATGAACCCAGCCGCTCCGGAGTCGACGCATTGGGACGTTCATACGACGCGCGGACGCATCACGCTTGACGGTTGGATTCCGATGCAGCTGTCCGTCTCCGGCCTCGTCTCAACCGATGAGGCGGCGTCTATGGACGCTTTGCTTGATGCCATTCCGAAACAACCGTCCGCTCACGCCATCGAACAAGTCAGGCAAGCGGCCGACCGCCTGTTGCCGTCGGTTCCGCCGTCAGACGCCCCGCGCATCCCGTACGAGCGCACGGTTACGCTTTCGGACCGCCACGGCTGGTACGAGGCGATCGCTCAAGCGCGCTTTCTTGACTTTTGCCGCTTGATCGAAAATCCGAATGAACGCGGTCTTGTCACGCTGCAAGACGCCATCGCCGACCTCGCTTTGGCCGAAGCGTGCACCGCCGCAGAAACATCATCGTCTGCCCGCTAGGCAGCGAAAAAACAAGCCTGTTGGGGCTGCTGTAAAGGCAGCTGTCAACAGGCTTGTTCGCGTTGATTTTCCCGCAATCACGTGTTTTCAATTGACGCCAACCGACATGCGCTTCCCGCTGACTGCGCGTCTTTGCCTTTCACGCGTTTGAAGCGGGAGTCTTCTTTCAGAACTATGGCAAAGAAGAGACAAATAGTAAAAAAGTGCTATGTGTTTTATAAAAAAAGAAAAATAGTAATTTAAATTACCCAAAAAAAAACATGTTACCATATATTTGCAATATCAACCAGGATGCGCCATTAATTCATAAAAGAGTGAAATCATTAGAAAAACGTTCTGAAGAAATTGAGAAAATCCTTGATGTAATCAGCACCATCGCCGACCAAACAAACTTGCTGGCACTAAACGCAGCCATTGAAGCCGCTCGAGCCGGCGAGCATGGAAAAGGATTTGCCGTTGTCGCCGATGAAGTGAGAAAACTTGCCGAGCAGTCGCAATCATCCACGAAACAAATCGAGGAATTGATTGGGAAAATCCAACAAAGCACAACAGAAGTGGTCCGATATATGTCCCGTGTGACCGAAAATGTTGAAGGTGGCCTTCACATTTCTACGCAAACAGCCCAACGCTTTTTACAAATCGTCCAAAATATGAAAGAAGTAGCCCCGCAAATCGAGGAAATCTCCGCGATTGCTGAGCAAATCTCAGCCGGCACCCAGCAAGTCACCGCATCCGCCCATCAGTTAGCGGGTATCGCGCGGGAAAATGCCGCCACATCCGAAGAAGTTGCAGCATCTGCTGAAGAACAGCTCGCTTCTATGGAAGAGATCACATCATCTTCGCAAATGCTCGCTAAAATGGCCGAAGATTTGCGGACATCCGTTCAAAGGTTCACATTGTAGACCATAGCGCGAATCAAAAACGGTTCTTCCTCCGGGAAAAACCGTTTTTCTTTCAATAGAGTCGACGCCCCATTCCCCGAACCGACATCTTTCTCGGCTATGAGCGACTCTTCGCCAACAGCGCCTCAACGGTAGGGAGATCGGCCGGCGCCCATCTAAGGTCACGAAGCTGGGAGAGCGGCACCCACCGAAGCTCGGCATGCTCCCGCGCCCGCGGCTCCCCATCAGTAAGGCGAGCTTCGTACGTCCGCAAATGAACGATGGCGTGTTCATACTCATGAAACACATCAACCAGCAGCTTGCCGACCGAAACGGTGCAGCCAAGTTCCTCACGAACTTCCCGAACTAAAGCCGCTTCTGGGCTTTCCCCTTCTTCCACTTTGCCTCCAGGGAACTCCCAAACGTTCGGCAGCGACATATTTGACCCTCGCAATGCGCATAAAACATCTCCCTGTTCATTGCAGATGACTGCCCCAACGACGTGGATAACCCGTTTCATTGCTGATCCGCCTTTCTCATCCATATGCGCTATTTTAGCAAAAACCGTCTTGTTTTCCAAAATAGTGGAACTCCCTTAGGCATTATGTTACCCTTAACAATGGATAAACAGAAGAAGGAAGGGATAGCGGATGATGAATTGATCAGCCTTGGTGTCGTGGGCGGCCACATATCAGAAAACTTAATCGACAGCGGTTATGTTCTCATCGTCTATAACCGGATAAAAAATGGAACCTTTTTACTAGACGCTGCGTATTCCCGGATGAGGAAGAAACTAATCAACAAGGGGGAGAATCGATTGTTTAAAAAACTGCTAAGCTCTATCGGCATCGGATCCGCTACGGTCGATACGAAACTTTCCAAAGCGCAATACACCCAAGGGGAAACAGTCGAAGGAGTCGTCGAGGTTCGCGGCGGCAGCGTTGAACAGCGCATTGATGAAATTTATCTAGCCTTAGTAACAACGTATATTCGCGAAATCGATGATAAGAAAGTCGAAGAAAAAGCCGTGCTCGCCCGATACAAAGTGTCTGACTCGATGACAATCGGGCCGAATGAAACAAAAACGATCCCGTTCCAATTCGCCTTGCCATACGACGTACCGGTCACGCTCGGCTCTTCCAAAGTGTGGCTGCAAACCGGCCTTGACATTAAAATGGCGCTTGATCCGCAAGACCGGGACTACCTCACCATCGAACCGCATCCGCTCGTCACAGCGTTTCTCGAGGCAGCCCGCCAGCTGGGATTCCGCCTCCGTGATGTGCAATGCGAACAAGCACCGCGCTATTGGCAACGGCGGCTGCCGTTTGTCCAAGAGTTCGAATTTCGCCCGACAGGGGGAGCCTTTCGAGGCCGCCTTGATGAATTGGAGGCCATCTTCTTTGTGTCCGAACATGGAGTGGAAGCCATTTTGGAAATCGACCGTAAAGCGCGCGGATTCGCTGGATTGCTCGCCGAGGCGCTTGACATGGACGAAACACTCGTCCGTTTCACCTATGGGCCGAACGATATCGCATCGTTGCCGCAATTGCTGGCCAATGCCATTCGTCGACATAGCTGAACCAAAAAAGCAAAAGGGGCCATCGGCCTCTTTTGTCCCATAATGAAACAGGTCAACCACTTGACTCTCTCGCGAGTTTTACGCCATTACTGTTTTGACGAACATAGAGCTTTTTTGAGCGAGGAAAGCAGGGGGAACTTACACCGTCCATTTGACCATGAACAGTCCCAACTAACCGCCATGTGTCGCCATCTTGTTCAAAGACAAGGCACAAGCTCTGCCAATAATACTGACGTCTTCTTCACCGTTACAGAAAACTTATAAAACTTTTATAAAGCTCCTAGCCCCCTCCTCTCCCCCTCTAGAACAAATCCCCCTTCAATAGACAACCGTCTACCGAAAGGGGATGTTCAGCAACTCCAGCATCACCTTACTCTATTACGCTTTGACCGTCGTATCTTTATCTTTCGGTTTCGTAAAGGAGCGATACGCTTCAATGACGAGGAAGATACACAAGACAAACAAGATAAACCCACAAACCACAAGGAAAATATTCCCGTTTAAGAAATTCGTTCTCATGAAGACGAGCAATGCAGAAAGCGTCACAATAAACATAAAGATCATCGGGATGATCGTAAACCACGACTTCGTCCCTTTTTTTACAAGCCAGACGCTGACGGCCAGCAACGCCAACGCACCAAGCATTTGGTTAGCAGAACCGAACAGCGGCCATAAATCGCTCCACGTTCCCGAGAGCGCCAGCGCCGCCGCACCGACGACGATCACTCCTGTTGCTATATGAGGGTTGGCAAACGTCTTGGATCTTCCTTCCGCAAACTCTTGCACACCGTATCTCCCAAGCCGTGTCGCTGAATCTAACGTTGTCATGAGAAAAGCTGAAGCCGCCAGAGCGACAAAGGTCGTACCTGCCGCTTCTGGGATTCCGAAATGGCTCATAAAATACCCAAGACCGGCAGAGAAAGCCGGAATCGGCCCACCCAGCTCAACGAGTCGCTGTGTGAACTGCTCCGTCGTCAAATACGCTACCGAGCAGACAACAATCACCGCCAAAAATCCTTCAATCAACATCCCACCGTAGGCGATAAAACGGCCGCTTCGTTCGTTGTCGAGCTGCTTAGCTGTCGTGCCGCTCGCCACCAAGGAGTGGAAACCAGAAATCGCGCCGCAGGCAATCGTAATAAAGAGAATCGGGAACAATGGACCCAACTTCTCATTGTAAAAACCGGTAAACCCGGCAAGCTGAAGTGTCGGATTCGCGAAAAGAACACCGATAAACCCGCCGAGCATCATGCCGTACAACAAATACGAATTTAAATAATCCCGCGGCTGCAACAACAGCCAAACCGGCAACACGGATGCTATATAAGAATAAGCGATCAAGAAAAACACCCAAAACGCAGCGCTCATTTTAATAGGGAAAATCATGCCGGCCCACACGCAGACAAACATGACAATGACGCCAATGACGCTCGCCAACACGAAATTAACGCGCATTTGGTTAACGAAAAAGCCGAACAACATCGCAACGAAAATAAAAAGGACAGAAGCAGTCGCCGCCTCTGGGACGTTCGCAAACGTATCGGCAACCAGCACGATAAACACACCGACAATCAAAATAATGGTCGCCGTGGAGAATGATAAAAACAATGTTTGGCCGCGCTTGCCGATATACCCTTTAATTACTGCCCCGATCGACTGCGCTTTATGGCGGATCGATGCTTGCAATGAGGCGTAGTCGTGCACCCCGCCAAAGAAAATACTTCCCAGCACAATCCATAGCACCGCCGGAATCCAACCGAATACCGCTGCAGAAATCGGACCGACAATCGGGCCGCCGCCTGCAATCGTGGCGAAATGATGACCAAGCAAAACCGGCCGGTTGGTGGAAACATAGTCCTTTCCATCCGCCATCTCCACCGCCGGCGTCGGCCGGTTTGGATCGACCCCGAGCTTCCGGTCCAGATACTTGCCATACGTAAAATAAGCAACGATAAAGGCAATGGCCGAAATCAGCAATAACGTCACCGCGCTCATAGGCTGATTTTATCCTCCCTCATTAAAGTTTCGATCGACTTAACGAACGACCTTCCTTTCGGGTGGATATGCACGGTTTTTTGATCGGGATGGAGGATGGCTACATATGTTTCAACCCACCCATGCCAGCCGAATTTTAAAAATTTTACTTTTCGAAACTTCCTCACCTCCTTCAAAACCGCTTTATCGAGCGCGCCCTCCGCAACAATAAGACCGAGCACAATCGTAGACATATGTTCCGCATCTTCTTGAATAAACCGATGTTTATGTTGATCGATGACATCTTGAAATCGTCTGACAAACTCCAGCGAGACGGGCTCATTTGCGACAGCGGCAAACACAAGCTGTTGGTTTTCTACGCCGTACACTTTAATCTTTTTCATCACCATATACCGTTCGTCTCTTCGTTTGTAATGGGCAATAAACGAAAGGGGGAAATCGCTTGGTTGTTCGTCGCGGTATACATCAAAATATAAGGTGAATTTGTTAGCCAACTCACGGGCAAAACGAGTCAACCGATCTCCCACCATCCATCTTTCCCTTCTTTAAAAATATTTGAACCCTTCCACCCGAATCGTGTTAAAAAAAGGAGAGAGGGCCATCTTTATCTGCAGATGGTTTTGTTTACACTCTAACCCTTTTTCTATAAAACACGTAATCCCCTCTTGCACAATCTTTTCGTAAAGGCTTTCATTTTCAGGCTTTCGAAATTCAATCCAAAGTTCCGATCCCGGGACACAACAATGGGCCGCTTGAAACTTTGAAATGGTCAGTACACCGCCTTTTCTCTTCAACCATTCCCTCGCCTTGTCGTCGATGGAAACGGAGTAATCCACCGCTCATCCCGCCTTATTAAGAATTGATTATTTTTTCTGTATATTCAGCACATTATATTATACATTCGTACAGTCGAAAAATATAACCTTTTTCTTCCGCTTCCGATCGAAACAATCGCGAATATGGGCCGTTTTTTGCTATTATCCCCTTATGCCACGCCGGGAGGTGAAAGACTTTCCAATCGACAATCATAAAGCCCGTTTCCCCCTCACTTAGGGGAACGGGCTTTTCCTGATTTATGATGATTTGACAAGCAACGCACAGCACTCGACGTGCGCTGTATGGGGAAACATATCGACCGGTTGAACGGTTTTCAATGTATAGCCGAACGGAACGAATTCCGCAATATCGGCCGCAAACGTCTCCGGATTGCACGAGACGTACACGACCCGCTCCGGCTGGGCCCGGCCGATTTTTCGCATCACTTTTCCGCCCGCGCCGGAACGCGGAGGATCCAAAAGCAACAGCTCCGGCCGCCCGAACTGCTCCAACACTTCATCAATCCCGCGCCGCGCATCCCGCGCCAAAAAGTACGTATTGTCAATGCCGTTGTCTTTCGCGTTTCGTTTCGCCGACTCGATCGACGTTTCCACAATTTCAATGCCCGCCAACGCCTTCACCCGCTTGGCGAACGGCAAGGAAAACGTGCCGACTCCGCAGAAGAGATCGATCATTTTCTCATGGGGCTTGGGCTCGCCCATCTCCAACGCCAGTTCAACCAATTTGGCCGCCTGCACCGGGTTCGTTTGGAAAAACGTATCAAACCAAAGACGGTAGCGGAACCCGCACAATTCATCGTAAATGAAATCCCGTCCGGCCAGCACGTGCGTTCGTTCCGCCTGGGTGCGGTCGGCCCACGCCCGATTCTCCAGCCAAAGCAAACTTTTCACGTCCGGGAGCGCCTTCGTGATCCGCTCCGTCAAATCAGCCGCCGCTTCTTTCAACTCCCCTTCCGGCGCCTCGGTCGCAAAGAGCGCCACCATCACCTCTCCTGTCGCAAACGACTCGCGCACCATGACGTGGCGAAGCAGCCCTTCATGGGTGTCTTTGTGATACCCAGGCAGCTGATGATCGCGCGCCCAACGCGCCACCTCCATAGCGGCTTTGACGATCTTCTCGCCGGCAATGAGACATGTCTCCAACGAAATCACTTGCCGGAAATTCCCTTGCTCGTGCAGTCCAAGCAACCCTTCCGGAGAAAACGTAAACTCCATTTTATTGCGGTAATGCCACGGATGTTCCATGCCAATCGTATCGCGGACAACGCCAGGGTCAAATCCGTGCTCTTTCAAGAGCGTCTTGACATGCTCCGTTTTATGGCGCAGCTGCCCTTCATAGCGCCAGTGCTGCCAGACACAGCCGCCGCAGCGGTCAAAGTGCGGACACGGCGGATCGAGCCGCTCTGGATGCCGCTCGATCACTTCTTCCACTCGGGCATGGGCCCTCCGGCGTTTCGGCCAATCGATCAAAACCCGCACCTTTTCACCAGGAAGCGTGGACGGAACAGTGAGTTTGAGCTTTTTTCTCCTCCCTTCTTCTTCCTGCCAAACGACCGCTTGTCCCGCTCCTTTTTTATCCAACTGATGAATGTCCGTAATGAACGATTGTTTTCCGCTGTCTGTCAATGGCTTTCCTCCTTCCGAGATGAACGATGTTGTCACCCTTTATGTATTGTACACGATCAGTGGACGAATCCAAAGCACCTTTCCGTCACGGCGTCAACCCCTCTTCTCTCCGGCGCGGCCTTTGGCGGGGATTTATCCCTTTCCGACCGGAAGCACGATTGATCCAAAACGGCCAGCACCAAAGTTGACTTTTCCTGAAGATATAACTATAATGGTTACAACGGTGGTGTTTTACGTGAAACAAATTAGCACACGATTTTCGATGGCCGTGCACATCCTTTGCTTGCTTGCGACCAGCCCGGCCGATTGCACCGGAGATTTCATCGCGCAGAGCGTCAATACAAACCCTGTCATCATCCGTCGAATTATGGGCATGTTAAAAAAAGCGGGGTTGGTTGACGTCCGCCCCGGAGTCGGCGGCGCTTCGCTACGCAAACCTCCCGACCAAATCACGCTGTTAGACGTGTATCGGGCCGTCCGTGTCGTGGAAACGGATCAACTGTTTCGCATCCATGAACATCCGAACATTCAGTGCCCGGTCGGGCGGAATATCGAGGCGGTTCTGCAAGCCGAACTGAAAGCGGCGCAGGCGGCCATGGAAGAGCGGCTTTCGCAAACGACGATCAGCCGGCTGATCGCTCAATTTCAATAATAAAAGCTCTTAACAGGGCTTTTATTTATACATCGGTTGTAACCAAACTGGTTATAACAAAACAAATGAGGAGGTCTAGGCGTATGAACATATTAGTCACCGGGGCAACCGGAAAATTAGGAACGAAAGTCGTCGAAACGCTGTTGAAATCCGTGCCGGCTCACCAGCTGGCCGTCAGCGTCCGCCAGCCGGAAAAAGCCGAACATCTTCGGGCCCGCGGAGTCGACGTTCGCCATGGCGATTTTGACCGCCCCGAAACGTTGGAGACAGCCTTTCAAGGGATTGACCGGCTGTTGATCATCTCCACCGACGGAGACAACGAAACAAGAATCCGCCAGCACACAAATGCCGTCAACGCCGCCCAACGCGCCCAAGTCGGATTCATTGCGTACACAAGCCTGGCGAATGCGAATGAAAGCCGGCTCGCCTTGGCCGAAGTGCATCGGGTGACGGAAGAAGCCATCGCAAACACCGGCATTCCGTACTCCTTTTTGCGCAACAACTGGTATTTGGAAAACGAAATCGGAACCGTTCAAGCCGTCCTCGCCGGGGCGCCTTGGGTGACATCAGCCGGGACAGGCAAAGTCGGCTGGGCCCTTCGCCAAGACTACGCCGAAGCCGCCGCTGCCGTCCTCGCCGGAGATGGCCATGAAAACACAATTTACGAACTTTCCGGCCCCCTCATGACCCAAGAAGAACTCGCCGCCGCCCTCGGCGCCGTCTTAGGCAAAGACGTGCCGGTGCAACAAGTCGACGATGCTGCCTATGCTGATATCATGAAAAAGGCTGGTTTGCCCGATCCGCTCGTGTCGTTTCTCGTGGACATTCAACGCGGCATCCGCGAAGGCTCCTTAGAAATCGAAAGCAACGACTTTGAAAAACTGCTCGGCAGACCGGTGACGCCGATTCACGACGCGCTGGCCCAACTTGTTCGTGACCTAAAGGGAACAACCCATTAATTTCCACAAAAACCGGCCCTGCGGCCGGTTTTTTTACGAAACAAACTTCCTCCCCCTCTCCCCTTTTCCATCTTCCCGACCGCCATCCCCGTCAGCTCATCAACCGTTTCGTCATCATCTCCTGTTTCCAACCTTTTTTTCAATATCTGCTTTGCCTAACAGGATTCCAAAGCGGCCATTCCCAGGATGCCGGACGCACAAAAACGGTGTCCCGAACGCAGCGGGACACCTCCAACTCTACAACGTATGATGGCTTATAACGCTTGTTCCTTCTTTTCGTCCACTCTCGTATACCCATTTTCCCAAAATGTCGCGTTCTTGATCCCGTATTTTGACGCATTGAATTCCGGATCCTTGCCTTGCTTCAGCTGCTCCTCATAATCTTTTAGCGCAATATAGGCCGGTTTAAACAACAACAAGATCGCGATCAAGTTGAGCCAAACCATGATTCCAAGCCCGATGTCGCCCATCGCCCACGCCGTCGTCGCCGTTTTGACCGTTCCGTAGAAAGTGGCGGCCAAAAAGATGACTTTGAGGGCAAAGAAGGCCATCCCCCTCTTTTCACTGCGCACCAGATAAGCGAGGTTCGTCTCGGCAATATAGTAATAGGCGTACATCGTCGTAAACGCAAAGAAGAAAAGGGCAATCGCAATAAACGCCGAGCCAAATCCCGGGAAGAGGGTGTCCACCGCCGCTTGCGTATACCCTGCACCCGGTTCTACCCCTTCAAGGTTGACGACAATCGGCTCCCTGGTTTTTTCATTAATGACATTATACTGGTTAGTAAATAAAATCATCAGTGCAGTCGCTGTCACGACTAAGAACACATCCAAATAGATTGAAAACGCTTGCACAAGCCCCTGCTTGGCCGGGTGGGATACTTCCGCCGCCGCCGCCGGATGAGCGCCTGTCCCTTGACCAGCTTCATTGGCGTAAAGGCCGCGTTTGACGCCCCACATCACGGCCGATCCAAGAATTCCGCCAAACACTTGATCAGCGCCGAACGCGCTTTTGAAAATCAGGCCAAAAACATCGGGGACTTTTTCAATATTCACCGCAATGATCGCAATCGCGACCAACAAATAGCCAACTGCCATAAACGGAACGACAATTTCCGCCGTTCTGGCGATCCGCTTCACCCCTCCAAAAATCGTAAAACCAAGAATCGAAATGACAATAATTCCTGTAATCAGCTTCGGAATGCCAAACGCATTCGAAAAGCTGTCGGCAATCGAGTTTGCTTGAATTCCCGGCATCAGCACCGCCATCGAGAGAATGATCGCCGCGGCAATCACAACCGCAAACCATTTCCAGCCAAGGCCCTTTTCAATATAGAAAGCTGGCCCGCCCCGGTACTGCCCGTCTCGTTCCTCTTTATAAATTTGCGCCAGCGTCGACTCGACATACGCCGTCGCCGCACCGATAAACGTAATGACCCACATCCAAAAGACAGCGCCCGGTCCCCCGTAGGCAATCCCCGTTGCCGTCCCAGCGACGTTCCCGACCCCAATGCGGCCGGATAAAGACATCGTTAACGCTTGAAAGGACGAGACCCCCGCGTCAGAGCCCTTCCCGGTCGTCACAAGCCGGATCATCTCTTTCACATGGCGAATTTGCAGGAAACGGGTGCGAATGCTAAAATACAAACCACAACAAACAATAAAACCAATTAAGAAAGGACTCCATAATAACCCGTTCACCGTTTCGACCATTTTTTCAACCAAACAAATCCCTCCTATATTTTTGTTGTATAACACGAGCCCAAATTATATTATAAATATCACAAATTTTTGTTTCAATAATTTTTTATAATAGGTTTTTTATATATTTTCTGGATATATCCCGCACTTCTCACCTCAGCATTACAAGAACAAAGGACATTTTATTTAGTTTTCTAACGTAACTCAGTATGGATATACTCATTTCGTTCTATACGCATAAGAAATATAAGGCATCTTCAAGACACTTTCAACCTCAAAGATGCCTGAACATCGAAGAAAAACAAAATGGATTACTTTTCCTACGCCCCCGCGATCTCTTCGGAATTTCGGTTAATCTCATCGATAATGCGAATAATCTTGCGCGCGTCGTCCATGTTGTCCTGAAACAGTTCAACGATGCTGCCGACGGTTTTAAACGGTTCTTCCTGCAGCACCCGCTTGTCCATGACTCCATTTTTCACAAAGTAATCGACGATCAATTTGACAAAGCGGCTTTGTTGGATGTTCAACCGTTCGCTTGATAAAAATTCGGAAAACGCTTCGTTGGCGGCCTGTGGGTCAAGGCCGACGATTTGGCGGACGAGCTTTGTAATCGGTGTGTCTCCGAATTCTCTTTTATAATCTTCCTGTGTGCCAAGCTCATTCCAAAGAATATGTTCCAACGTTTTTACGTCTTGGACGGTTAGCTTTTTATTATTTCGCAACTTGTAAATGGCCATCTGGTCGCGGTGTTCGTGCAGATAATGTTCCACCTTTTTCCGATAATTTTTCAGATCATTGACAGTAAACATCGGGCCGTTTTCTTTGACCTCTAAGACTTGGTCTTTAAAGTTCGTATAGTAAATTTTTTGCGTTTCTTTTTCAAGGAATTTGACTAAGTCACGCAACGCTTCGCGAACAGCTTCCAATTCGAAAATATCGGCTTCGCTCCAAAACTCTTCCGTCTGCACCTTTTCGATGATGTATTTTTGTTCCATCACTTGAGGAATGGAACCGAGTTTCGACAACGCCTCTGCGGTGCGAATCACACTCCGAATCGGCTTCGTCGCATTTTTCGTTTGCAGCTTCGCCAATTCGATCGTGTACATAAGCAAATCAAAGCGTTTCGCAAATTCATCGTCATTTAACGGGACAATCAACGGCGAAAGATGTTCTTTAATCTCATGAACATCGAGCGCCGTCAAACCATTCCACGCTTCCCTGTTTTGGAACTTGTGCACATACTGGATGTGCTGGCGCACGCGGAAATTTTCTTCATTGAGCTGACGAATTTCCGCCAGCACTTCGTCAATCAACTCATTGCGATGAGCAATATAGTCCTCTTCTTGGTGCTGTAAATGCTGCAATTCGTGAATGATGTCTACCTTCGTGTTAAACAGCCGCTCCGTTAAACTTTCCACCGCTTTTCCTTCGATTCCTTTCGGATTTTCGCGGAAAAACGCAAAGTTGCCGCAATAGTCGAAAATCAAAAAATGCGTTTTATCTTGCCCGGCTCCGAATAAGTCTTTGCATAAACGGGTTCCGCGTCCAATCATTTGCCAAAACTTTGATTTGGAGCGTACTTTCTTGAAGAACACAAGGTTGACGACTTCCGGAATATCCACTCCTGTATCGAGCATATCGACCGATACGGCAATCTGCGGCCATTTGTTACGGTCGGAAAAATCATCGATTAAGGTTTGGTAGTAGTTCACGCTGTAATCAATGACTCGTGCAAAGCCGCCCTTGTATTCAGGGAACAATTGATCAAAGCGCTCCACGATTCGTTCCGCATGGCGATGGTTTTTCGCAAAAATAATCGTTTTGCCGAGTTTGTCTCCGCCTTCGACGCGAATTCCTTTTTCCATTAAATCTCTCAGTACCGTATCAATCGTATCGTCGTTAAACAGCCATTCGTTTAACGCGGCACTGTCAATATCCTCGCCTACTTCATCATCAAATGTTTCTTCATATCGTTCTTTTTCTTCATCCGATAACTCATCGTAATGAATGCCTTCTTCGAGGAACTTTAATTTTGTTTCAATGGTACGATAATCCACTAAATAGCCGTCCTGAACGGCTTGATCTAACTCATAGGCATAGGTCGGCACACCGTTTTCCAGATCAAACACTTCATACGTATTGCGGTCAATTTCATCTTTTGGTGTGGCGGTAAGCCCAAGCAATATTGCGTCAAAATAGTCAAAAATAGCCCGATATTTCTTATAAATACTGCGGTGGGATTCATCGACGATAATTAAATCAAAATGGCCGACGGTAAAGAGGCGTTTGCCGTCTTTTCGTTTCGCTTCGTCAATCGCGTTCATCATTGTCGGGTACGTCGAAAACACCATGCGGCTTTCCTCTGGATTGTCTTTGTTATCGAGCAAATTGCAAAGCGTCAAGTTCGGAAGCAAATGGCTAAAGCTGTTTTTGGCTTGCGTTACCAGCGTTTTGCGGTCCGCTAAAAACAAAATATTTTTTACCCAATTGTGGCGAGTGAGAACATCGACAATCGAAATCGCTGTCCGAGTTTTGCCGCTCCCCGTTGCCATGACAAGCAATGCTTTGCGCCGTTTGTTCTCGAGCGCGTCACATACGGCTAACACCGCTTCTTTTTGGTAATATCGGTTTGTAATATTGTCATTGATTTTTACATTTCGTAACGGCCGCTTCATCGTGCGGCGGTCTATAAGCAAGCTTAATTCTTCCTTATTGTAAAAACCGGAAACCTTCCGCGCCGGATAGTTAAGGTCGTCCCAAATATACGTTTCAAAACCGTTTGTGTAAAAAATAATCGGACGTTGGCCGTGCATTTTCTCAATGCAGTCGGCGTACAATTTCGCCTGTTGCTTTCCTTTGTTCGGGTCAGCGGTTGTCCGTTTCGCTTCGATGACCGCCAGCGGCTTTCCGTTGTCGCCAAAAAGAACGTAATCGACATAGCCGACTCCTTCTTGATTCGGCATGCCAACGACAGGGTATTCAACAATAACGTCCTTTTTAAATTCCCAACCCGCCAGCTTCAAATCTAAATCAATATATTTCTTTCTTGTTTCCCATTCGCTTAGTTCATCGACTTGGAAGTGGTACTCTTTTGTATTCGCTTCCCGTTTGGCGGTGAGAAGAGCGCGGAGCTGTTCATTTTCTTTCATCATTTCCTCAAGACGCTTGTCTTTGGAGCTTAACCGTTCGTATAAATCTTTTAATTCTTCCGGACGCTCGCGCTTTTCCTCTCCGATTGGCAACAACGATTCATCAAAATCCGTAGCCGTATATTCATCTGAATAACAATAATCAATCCAAGACACAAACTGATGAAGATGATGCAGGGAAAGAATCGCTTCTTCCCTCGTAATCATCGAGTTCGTATGAACCGCGACATTTCCCAGTTTGACAATGTAACGCAACAACGGCAACAAGTCTTCATCAATAATGGACAAAAAGACGTTGTCATGAATCAAACTGGAAAGATTATCTTGATACGGAACTTTCAACGCGCTGTCAAAGCTGTACACCCACTTCACCGCGAGTTCCAGCGCACGGCGCGTTAAAATCGCGCACGTCGCTGGACTCACAACCAAACTTTTCTCCGCTTCTAAACACGCATTCGTAAAGCTCTCATAATGAGGCTTGCCTACTAAAAACTGAAAGTTGGATAACAACAATACCCCTCCCTTGATCAGCGCAAATTCCTTTTACATTTGCTTAATCGTTGAATAACTCTCCCTTAAACGCCCGTTGCATGAGGGAGTTGAAGTTTTTTTCTAACTCAACTAATCCTTTTTTAAAAAGTTCTCTTTGAGATTCTATTTTTTGTACAATCTCAGCAAATTGATCTTGGAGTTGTTTAGGAGGTATATATATTTTTATTGATTTTAGTTCCTCAGCATTGATATTTGCCATCCCTACGATATTTTTAGCCATTGAAAATAAAATACTTTTTCCGTACTTCGAGTTTAAGTACGCAGATATAAACTCGGCATTGGCTTTTTCATTAGGAATTACCTTAACTAAATATCCTGCAAAGGCCATTGGTTTTTCAAAGCGATACACAGCTGTTTTTCCTACTAGTTCTTTACTATTTGTTCTATTAAATAAAAGCTCTCCTTTATGAACCAGATATTTTTCAACTTCCTTATCATCTAAATCAACGTATTTAAGATCTGTGAGATCCCAATGTCCTTCATACGTAATATTGTTCATTCTCAATATAGGATATTTCCCTGTATCCTCGCTTGCTTTTTTGCTTGTACCATATTGTGTTTTTAGAGCTAAATCCTTTATAAAACCCATTGGCCATTTCTTAGGATTAGTAGCTGGATCTCCAAACACCTCTAAAAACACACTTTGCGTTAACTGGTCTAACGCTTCAATTTGGGCTTTTCTTTTAAAAATTATTTCTTCTGCTTGTTTAAGTAATTTAGATATTTTTTTTTGAATCGCTTTACTTGGTAGATCAATATCAATCTCACCGATATCACTTAAACGAATACTTGGATAGGATGAATCCAATACTAGACGACTTGGTGGATTAGCACGAAAAAAATAGTATAGATAATCCGGCTCTATCTCGTTAGAACAAATTATAGCTGCTAAGTGATTTACAATATACGCTTCATGAGTAGTTTTATATACTCTATTTTTTAATATACTCATTCCACTTTTTGCAAATAGAATCGTATTTTCCGGGACAAGAACCATTTTCCTATTTTGGGCAACGCTTTCTTCTATTTTTGGTAATTCCATTAAACTTTTTCCGTTACATAGCTCCTCTAAGTGTCCTGCTCTGATAAAAGGTTTTCCGTTATTCTCGCTAAATTCATTATCTTTAGGAGCTGTACTCCCTGATAACACTTTAGCAATTTTTTTTAGTTTTATTTTCATCATCAAGCACCTCTAGAATTTAAGCATATCTTCTAACTCTTTTATACCTTTTATTATTTCTTCTTCTAGCTTCTTTACTTTTTCAATTATTTCTATCGGTTGTTGATACTTCACTTCTTCATACTCAATTTCTTTATACTTGTTAATCGAAAGGTCATAGTCGTTTTCACGAATTTCTTCCACCGGCACGAAGAACGACTGCTCCGTGCGCTTCCGTTCTTTTTCCGCTTCACGGTTATGGAATCGCGCAATGATGTCCGGAATGTCGTTTTCTTCAATCGGAGTACGCTTGTCGTCCAATGAATAGCCGTCCGCTTTCATATCATAAAACCATACTTGATCCGTACCGCCGACTCCCGTTTTCGTGAAAATCATAATCGCTGTCGATACGCCCGCGTATGGTTTAAATACGCCGCTTGGCATCGAAATAATGGCTTCTAATTTATGATTTTCCACAATCTCTTTGCGGATGTCTTTATGCGCCTTCGAGCTGCCGAACAATACCCCGTCCGGCACAATGCACGCGCAACGTCCGCCCGTTTTTAAAATGCGTAAGAATAATGCCAAAAATAAAAGTTCGGTTTTCTTTGTCTTTACAACTTTTAACAAATCATTTGAAACTGCATCATAATCTAATGAACCTTTAAAAGGCGGATTGGCAAGGACAAGGGTGTATTTGTCCTTATCTTTGTTTTGTTCCGACAAGGAGTCGCGATATTCGATATTTGGATTTTCAATGCCATGGAGCATCATGTTCATCGCGCCAATCCGCAGCATCGTGCGGTCCATATCAAAACCGTAGAACATATGGTTATTAAAATGTTCTTTTAAACTTTGCACTAAAAATAAGTCACTGCGATGTTTGCGCAAATATTCGCCCGCTGCGACTAAAAACCCTGCGGAACCTGCGGCCGGGTCGACGATGATGTCTTCCGGCGTCGGTTTCATCAGCTCGACCATCATGTGAATGATATGACGCGGGGTGCGGAATTGGCCGTTCGTGCCTGCGGTGGCGATTTTCGATAACAAATACTCGTACAAATCGCCTTTCGTATCGCGGTCTTTCATCGGAATGCGGTCAATGCCGTCGACGATTTTGACGAGCATTTGCGGCGTCGGGATCATGAAAATGGCGTCGCCCATATATTTTGCATAGGCCGATTCCCGATTGCCGTGCAAGTTTTTGATGAACGGAAACACTTCATTGGACACGACATCGTACATATGGGCGGCTTCAAAATGTTTGAATTTGCTCCAGCGCAAGTGTTGCTTATCGGGAGGAAAGATGCGTTCCGATTCAATGCCGAGCAGCGCATCCTCCTGCTCGCGCTGTGTTTCGACTTCATCCAAGCCTTTGATGAACAATAAGTAGGTAAACTGTTCAATGACCGTCAGCGGGTTCGTAATTCCGCCCGTCCAAAACGTTTCCCATATTTTATCGACTTTATGGCGCAATTCGCCTGTGAGCATGGCTTCTATGTACCTCCTTGTGATTTCCAATCTCCATTATATACGGTTTTCGGTACAAAAGGGGGAAGAAAAATATGTTTTATGCCGGTTGACGCTCAGGAAGACAGAGGGTGACATTTGGGGCAAAGAAACTCCGACTGTGCTTTGCATGAAGCGGGAGTCGTTCACCATAACCGTTCGAGGAACACTTGCAAGTGGTGTGGATTCTCAATAGGATGGATCTCATCCAGCCCCCAGTTTTGCAGGCGGATGAAATCTTTATCATGTCATTCGTGTCGTCATGGCCGTTTGCCCAATTCGACTGCAAACAACAAGGCCGGATCCACCGGCCCGTTGTCTTATCTCAACCGAATTTTCGCCACACACTCCACATGCGCCGTGTGCGGAAACATGTCCACTGGCTGGACTTCGATCGTTTCGTAGCCGCCGTCTTCTAGGATGCGCAAGTCGCGGGCGAGCGTCGCCGGGTTACACGAGACGTAGACGACGCGCGGCGGTTTCATGGCGATGATCGTCTCAAGCAGCGCGGCGTCACAGCCTTTGCGCGGCGGGTCAACGACCAAGCAGTCGGCGCGGATGCCTTCTTCGTACCAACGCGGGATGACGTCTTCGGCGGCGCCGACTTCGAAGGTGACGTTTTGGATGCCGTTGAGTTTGGCGTTGCGCTTGGCGTCTTCGATCGCTTCGGGGACGATTTCGACGCCGTAGACGTGTTTCGCTTTACGCGCCAAAAAGAGCGAGATCGTGCCGATGCCGCAGTAGGCGTCGATCACCGTCTCCCGCCCGGTCAGCTCCACGTATTCGAGCGCTTTGTCATACAGCACTTTCGTCTGTTCGGGGTTGACTTGGTAAAACGAGCGGGCCGAGATGGCGAATTGAATGCCGCCGATGCGGTCGGTGATGAACTCGCTTCCCCATAACACCCGCGTTTTGGCGCCGAAAATGACGTTCGTCCGCTCGGGGTTGACGTTTTGCACGATCGATTTCACGCCCGGAATGGCGCGGACGATGTCACGGACAATGTCCTGTTCGTGGGGCAGATGGTCCGTGCGGGTGACAAGCACGACCATCACCTCGCCTGTTGCCGCGCCGTAGCGGGCGACAATATGGCGAAGAACGCCCTTGTGCGTGGTTTCGTCGTATGGGGGAATACCATAGCGCTCGGCGATGCGCTTCACGGCCTGGACGACGACATCGTTCGCCTCTTGCTGGATGAGGCAGGCGTCCATATCGATGATTTCATGCGTCCGCTCCTTGTAAAAGCCCGCCACCAAGCCCCCTTCGCGCTCGCCAACGGGCACTTGCGCCTTGTTTCGATACCGCCATGGGTTCTTCATCCCGATGACGGGATGGACGGTGACGCCTTCTAGCTTGCCGATGCGGGCGAGCACTTCTTTCACCTGCTTTTCCTTCGCTTTCAGCTGGCCTTCGTAGCTGAGGTGTTGCAGCTGGCAGCCGCCGCATTGGCGATAGACGGGGCACGGCGGCGCAACGCGGTCGGGGCTTGGTTCGTACAGCTCCACGAGGCGGCCGTACCCATACCCTTTTTTCACTTTGATCGCTTTCACCTTCGCCCGCTCGCCGGGAAGCGCGTGTTTCACAAACAACGGAAAGCCGTCGACTTTCGCCACTCCGAGACCGTCGTGGGTCAAATCCGTGAATACGACGTCATAATATTCATTTTTGGCGACTGGTGGTTGCTGCTTCGTCATGTCGTTCTCCTTTCTGCCGTTCCTCTGTATATGTAGCGTGCCCTTTATAGGGGAAAGGCATAAGAAAAGAACAGGCTTATCTTCCTGTTCTCACTTGTTCTGCCTTTTCTTTTGGCATCAATACGTCAATATGGCGGCGCAAATTGACGAACTCCCCTGGAAGCATGCCGCCGAATTCGCCGTCTAAGTTCAGCTGCATCGGCGAGTGCACTTTTACCCGGTTCGCTTTCGTGTAAATGACGTGCGGGTCGTTGATGTGCTCGCCGCGCGCCGCGAGGGTGACAAGGCGGATGAATTCGGCCAAGTTCGTTTTCTTGACGATGATAAAATCGAACAGGCCGTCATTCAATGATGAATCGGGTGCCAGTTTTTCAAACCCGCCGACCGAGTTCGTGAGCGAAACCAAAAACATCATAATCTCGCCTTCGAACAGTTTGCCGTCATACTCGATTTGCGCTTCGGTCGCCTTGATGGACGGCAACATCTCGATCCCTTTCAAGTAATAGGCGAGCTGGCCAAGCATCGTTTTCAGCTTGCTCGGCACTTCGTAGGTGAGCTCGGTCAGGCGCCCGCCGCCCGCGATGTTGATGAAATAGCGCGTTTTGTCTTCGTTCGTCACACAGCCGATGTCAATCGGGACGGGCTCGCCCGTGGCGATCACGTCGCACGCCCCTTCAATCGAACGGGGCACGCCGATGGCGCGGGCGAAATCGTTCGTCGTCCCAACGGGAATGACGCCCAGTGTCGGCCGATGCGGCTGATCGGCGATGCCGTTGACGACTTCATTGATCGTTCCGTCGCCCCCTGCGGCGACAACGAGATCAAATTCCCGCAGGACGGCCTGGCGCGCTGCTTCCGTCGCATCCCCCGGCCCTTCGGTGGCGTGGCACGACGTTTCATAGCCCGCCTTTTCCAACCGCACGAGCACATCAGGCAAATGGCGCTTAAACAGCTCCCGCCCTGATGTCGGGTTATAAATGATTCGAGCTCGTTTCATTATTCTCAACCTACTTCCTTTTTTCCATTCCACCCGTTCCCATCATAACGAAACAACGCTTCATGCGCAACTCCGACGAATGTCGTGAACAAGGCGGCGAGAAACAGCGCCCTCGGGTTCAAGCGAAGGGCGCTGTGGGAGGATAGGCATCATTCTGTTGTCTTCGCCTCTTGGGACGATGCTGGCGCACCGAGCGGCTGGACATGGGCCGCTCCACCCTGGGCGACGCTCTCGAGCAGCTGCTTCACATCGATGCCGGTTGACGCTTTCAACGTCTCCTGCAAGCTCGCCATTAAGTTCGTCGCATAGCCCGTGACGCGGTTGGCGCCGCCCCCCGCTCCTGAGCCGGTGTCGACGATCGTCAGCTTCTCGATGTTCGCAAGCGGGCTCGCCACTTGTTTCGCATACTCCGGAAGCATCTTGATGATCATGTCGAGCACCGCAGCCTGGCCATAGCGCTCGAACGCTTCGGCGATCTTTTGTTTCGCTTCCGCTTCGGCGAGGCCTTTCAGTCGGATGATTTCCGCTTCCGCTTCCCCTTTCGCTTTCTCCGCCTCGGCTTTTGCCAACCCGTCGAGTCGGACGCGCTCCGCTTCCGCTTTCGCCAGCGTTTCGACGCGGTACTTTTGCGCATCGGCTTCGGCGATTTGTTTCGCCTTTTCCGCCGCTGCTTTTTGCTCGATCGCATAGCGCTCGGCATCAGCTTTTTTCTTCACTTCTGAATCGTATTGCCGTTCGCGGCGCAAAATTTCTTTTTCTTCGAGCTCGATTTGTTTTTGCCGCTCGATGATTTTAATTTGCATTTGTTGAGCCGTCACTTCTTGTTTGGCTTTCGCTTCTTCGAGATGGTACGCCTGATCGGCGCGCGCTTTGGCGATATCTTGCTCTTGGCGGAATTCGGCGAGTTTGAGCTGGTTGATTTTTTCCGCCTCGGCGATTTCCGTCAGCCGCTCGAGTTCCGCTTTGCGCGCTTCCTTGTCCGCTTCGGCCCGCTTGATGCGCGTCTCTTTTTCCGCTTCGGCCGTCGCGATATCGGCGTCGCGCTTCACTTGGGCGATGCGCGGCTTCCCGAGCGCGTCAAGGTAGCCGTTTTTGTCGCGCACGTCTTTGATCGTGAACGAGACGATGACAAGCCCCATTTTCGCGAGATCTTGCGAAGCGACACGCTGCACTTCTTGCGAAAATTTATCGCGGTTTTTATAAATTTCTTCAACCGTCATCGACCCGAGGATGGAGCGAAGATGGCCTTCAAGCACTTCACGCGCTTCGTTTTCCATATCTTGGCGCGTTTTGCCTAAAAACTGCTCGGCCGCGGTCGCGATTTCGCTGATCGAACTTCCGACTTTGATGATCGCCACCCCGTCCGCCATGACGGGCACGCCTTGTTCCGTATACACTTCCGGCGTTTGCACATCGAGCTTGATCGACAATAAACTGAGCGGCTCAGCCTGCTGGAAAATCGGCACGACAAACGTGCCGCCGCCGCGGACGATTTTAATTTTGTTTCCCGATTCGTCCACGTGAACGTTTTTGCTTCCTAAGTAGCTGCCCGTCACAATGAGCGCCTCGTCCGGCCCGACGGTGCGGTAGCGGGCGATAAAAATGGCAATAAGTCCGACAAGAAGCAAGACGACGACGCCGATCACGACAAGCCATGGCGCAATAGTCATCACTTTTTCCCCTTTCTCTGTTTAAATCAAAGCATGATACGGATCGCGCTTCGCCACTACAGCGATGCCGTTTTCCATTTGCACGATGACGACTTCTTCCCCCGCAGCGATTTCCTCGCGATGGAGGCTTTTCGCTGGTTTCGCCACCGCCCCGCTTTTGCGGGAGATGAGAATTTCACCAAACCCATCAGGCGGCACCGGGACGATCACTTTGGCGAGCGTTCCCTCCAAATCGGCGTCCGTATATCCAAGTGACGCCTCAGCCGAACGGAGCGGCAAAAAAACGAAAAAGTGCAACAGCAACACAGCAACAAGCGCCGCGCCGATGGCAAGCCACAGAACCAAGCTCGATGCCCAGTCTGTGTACCATTCCGCCAGCAATCCGACCGCGCTGCCAACAATGAAAAACGATAAAACTAGCTGCGGACTGAACAGCGGATGATCGGGCAGATCGAAGATGCCATCAAGCACATCGCTGAAGAAAAAATACAAAACCGTCAACAACGCACTGACGACAAGCACCCATCCGTACACAACTTCAGGCGAATGGCTGAACAACTCCCCTCCCTCCTTTCCCCTTCGCTTATACATACGGCGAAGGCAGCCGTTGGTTTCATCATTTTTCCAATGTCATCAAAATTCGACAATCCTCCCTGATTTCCTTCTTCTAACAGCAGAAAAAATGCAGGGAGACCGGCAGGATTTTGCATAGTGCAAGGCGAATCAAGCTATGCGAATCTAAAAACATATCGGGAGGGAGACCATGTCAGAAACGCGCATTGACCACGATCGGCTGTTTAAAGAGTTGTTGAGCACCTTTTTTGAAGAATTTGTTCTCCTCTTCTTTCCTCACGTACACGAACAGATTGACTTTCACTACCTTTCCTTTTTATCAGAAGAAGTGCTGACCGATGTCACCGCGGGTGAAAAACATCGAGTCGATTTATTGGTCGAGACGAAGCTGAGAGGAGAAGACGGACTGATCGTCATCCACATCGAACATCAAAGCTACATCCAATCCTCGTTTTCAGAGCGAATGTTCATTTATTTCAGCCGCTTGTTTCAAAAACACCGCCGCCGCATTCTTCCGATCGCCATCTTCAGCTATGATGCCATCCGCGATGAACCATCTTCATTCACCGTTTCGTTTCCGTTTTTGACCGTTCTCGATTTCCGTTTTTTGACGGTGGAATTGTCCAAACTCCCATGGCGCACATACATCCGCCATGACAACCCGGTCGCTGCCGCCCTGTTAAGCAAAATGGGGTATAATGAAGAGGAGAAGGTGGAAGTGAAAAAGGAATTTTTGCGCATGCTCACCCGCCTCGAGCTCGATGAGGCGAGACAGCGTCTGTTGTTCGGCTTTTTCGAAACGTATTTGCGGTTATCGGAGGAAGAAGAAGTCCGACTGCGAGATGAGGTGAAGACCATGGAGGAGAAGGAGGCTGCCAAAGTCATGGAACTTATCGTGTCATACGAACAGAAAGGCATGGAAAAAGGAATGGAAAAAGGAATAGAGAAAGGAATGGAGAAAGCAAAGTTGGATGTTGCGAAACGAATGTTGGCAAAAGGATTTGATGCTGACACGATCCATGAACTGACCGGACTGCCGCTGGAAACGATTGAACAATTGAAGCCATGAGAAGGCAAACCCCTTCTCCCTGAATCATTCGGGTTGCCGCCCCCCATTTCTCCAAACTTTGGAACATCTTCAGGGAGAAGGTCTTTTCATCGTTCTTCGCTTTATTCCTCTGAAATCCCCAGCCGCTCCAAATCCCGCCCAAGCTGCCCCGTAAGCATGAGCCCGTACATGCGAAAATCGGCCCGAAGCGACCAAAACGGATGGCCGAAGGTGGCGGGCTTGTTTCCTTCAATGAAAAAGTGGCTGAACCAGGCGAGCGCATAGGCGGCCACTGGAGCGCCGAGCAGCCACCACGCATTCCTCGTCACGATCGCAATGATCACAAACAAAAACACGAAGCTCGTTCCGACAAAATGCCAGCGCCTTGTCGCCCGTTTGCGGTGCTGAGTCAAATAAAATGGCCAAAACTCTTCATAATCGCGGAATTCCATCTCCCTTTCCCCCTTTGATGGATGCGGCGCGCCGCCCACGAATGCCGCGAACGAGCAGCACCCAGTACCCGATCATGTACAGAAACAGCACAAGCGACAGCCACGCCCACCATTGCCCCTCGATGAGGGATTGCTGCCAGTAGGCGAACGGATCGACGCCGACCCTGGCGATCGTGTGAAAATTGTTCAGAAAAAAGAGCGGCACTGCGATCACCGCAACGAGCGAATACAAGCGGCGAACCGTTCCTTTCACTAGCATCGCCACACCGACAATCAAGGTGGCCATGCACATAATGTAGTACAACACGGACATCCATAGCGGCGCACTCGGGCCCATTTCAAATCCCTTTTCATCCGTCATAATGGCCATATTCGATGAGAACCAAAAGAGTTCCTTCCTGTTAGAACGATGTTCCCTTCCACTGTGAGGGAGCGGCTGCTCAAGTTCAACACACATTTGGCCTGCACCCACAAAGCTCCCCTTCATAATGAATTGTGTTTTCAAGTTGCGGGAAAGAGTGTGGGAACACAGAAGGACGTAACTCTTAGAACGGGATCTCCTCCATTTTTGGGATCATGCCCGCTCAGCTGCAGTCAGTTCGCTTTTGTTATGTTTAGCACTTGAGAATCAATACCTAATTTCTATATACATGCAACATGAAGAGTTAACTTCTCAGTCATCCTGCACACCCTAAGCGTTGCAGCACTTCCTGCGGACGTTCGTGGATGTCGTCCGCAAACCGAGCAATGGCCTGGACGATATCGTTTCGATGTTTGTGAAACACATTGGCGATCACGGTGTCTTTCAGCCATTTCCACAAGCTGAATGCGGGCGTGATCCAACACCAAGACGATGAGACGGTCTGGATCGCGCTCTTTGAGCATTCTCAAGAAATTCAAGAACGTCGCGGCATTGGCGCGGCAGTCGTTTGATGAAGCACCGTTTCGCCATCGTGGATGTTGACCGCGCCAAACCGCGATACGTGGGCATGATGGCCGAACGTCGGCACTTGTTTTTGGCGGCCGACTTCTGACCATGTGGACCGCAAGACATGGTAAGAGCGGATATGGGTTTCATCGATGTACAGAAGAACGGCATCTTCTGTGTCCTTGGTGATCAAGTTTTTTGATCAGATCCATTTGCTTTTCCAATTGCTTTTGCTCATCCGGGTTCCCTTTCGCCAGTGTGTACGTCGGTCGTGTCCACGACAGCCCTTTGCGGTGCAGGAGTTTTCGCAGCGCTTCGCGGGAAATGGAAACACCGAATTGCTTTGCGACATAGGATTGCAGGAGTTTGGTGTTCCACGCCGAGGCGACGTCCCAGCCCAGTTCGGCGGGAGTGGTGGTCAACACAAGCTGTTTGATCTTTTCCTGCTGTTCTTCGGTGAGAAACGGCTCTCGCCCGGGGGCGAAATCCCGATGAAGCAGGAGTTCAAGGCCGCCTTCGTTGAACAGCGACACATAATGGGAAACGGTTTGTCGGCACACGTTGACCATGGAGGCCGCTTCTTTGCCCGAATAGCCTTCCATGACGAGGCGAACGGCCATCACCCGTTGGCGAAGAAGGGTGTTTTTGATTTTCCATTCCTGTTTGCGAAGTGTCCGAGGTGTCCATCCGTGATCGTTGGTGATTTTGAGACGTTTCATGCAGAATTCCACTCCTTTTCCATACTTTTCCTTAGGGACAGTATAACCGGAGTGGGCACCGCTTATGCGAAGGTTAACTTTTCAATGAGCATGTATATACAATGAATGGTCAAAACATCAGCAACAATCTGCTGATCCATTCATGCAACGAACATACCAGGACACTGACCGCTCGCTTTCGTAAGCGTAAATCACGAATCATGCGGAAGACAACAACATGAGTCATACAAAAACGGGTCTCTTAATCATACGGTTCCTCTCCTACATGAATGATCGTTATCCGTTACATGTGAGGAAAATATTGTAGGTCATATTCATGTTCCCCAACAAGCGCAGTGGAGTGAAAAAAGAAAAAGATATACAAAACGAACCTGTCCCTGCTATAATGTCAATTGAAAAAAGAACCAATATTGGAGAAAAACGTTCATGAACGTTCAACAACATGCCATTGTCAACCACCTACATGTAGAATGGACGAATTTCGTTACCAATGGGTATTAGTGGATTTACTTAAGTGATAAATAATGACTAGGGGGTTTCTTGCACTTTTTCAACTAGACAGGGGGAGCAACAGATGCCAGATGTGACTATATCGATTTGGACTGCTGCAGTCGGCTTTTTTCTCGGTTTCTTGGCATACTTTTTTAAAAAATGGTGTCCTTCTTTATATGTACATATCCTCACTGCGATACTCGGAATCGGATGGATCGTCTATGTGTTCTTAGATCAAGGGTTTATAAAAACGGTGCCCATTTTTTTTATATTTGGATTTAGCTTTTTTAGCTCTCCGGTACCGGAAAGAAGCAAAACCCAATTGAAAGAGATCATCGATCAACTAAAAGAACAAGGTGCGAGAGAAATAGTCTTGTCTAAAAATAAAGAGCGCCTATTAGCGGATTTGTTATTTTCCGGATTTTTCATCGTCATTGCTGTTCTTTATTTCCTTTTCGGGCCGAATTCCGCGATTACGTTCATCCTTTTATATAGCTTCATCTCTCTTTTTGTTGGGCTGACAAAAAGAGTGGGACTGCTTCGCTCTCTCCGCCTTTTTTACGCAGAACACGAAGAAGCATTATATGCTGTATCTTTGTTTGAAACCAAAAAATATCCATTGAAGGAACTTTCAGAAGTAAGCGTTCAGACAAGGCCGGATGTGTTGCAACTATTCCAGCTTTTTTCTTTGTTCTCTCCTAATATGGACTATACGACCAGCATGGGGAAAACGTGGAAGTTATCTTTTTCCGGTGAAAAAGTTTATCTCACCCCTGATCCATTAGAATCGATGGATTTTCTCCTTAAAGGAGAAATACATAAAATGGAAGAGTTCGAAGTAAAGCCTTTTTATCATCCAAAAAATTGGAAACGACTTTTAGGAAAATGGTATTTTGCAGCAACGGTGAAAGGGGTGGGAGCTTATGCAGCCCTTCTCACACTGTTTACTTTGCTGGGGATCGGGCCGATCGCAACAACCGCTGTTATTATACTATTTTGGATATTCAATCTATGGATTTCGGATCGCGTATTGAAAATCGCTTTAGATATGAGGAAAATAGACGATCCCGATTTGCTGCCCATCATCGAGAAAGTCTTTTCACGTGCCGGCCTTTCTCATGTTGATATTTATGTTACGGAATCGGCCGAATATAACGGTTTTGCGATAGGTGCGAATATTGGTCGATCATTGGTAGCGTTAACTTCAGAAACGCTGAAACTTCCCCATGAAGCCATTGAAGGCATTTTGGCTCATGAGGCGATTCATGTGAAAAAGCGAGATGTCTTGATGGGACAGTTATTGCGATTTGCGTTGATCGGGTTAGTTTTTGCTGGTGTTTTCCTTATCCATGAAGCCTTTCCAAATTGGCTAGAACATAATCAAATCTTTGTTTTTCTCGGCCTATGGCTCTTGATTTTTCTGCTTCCTGCTTTCCAATCTCTATTCACACAGTGGATGGAAGTCCGGGCAGATCATTTAGGAGCAACGCTGTTGGACGGTGGGAATGCTCAAATGGCTAACAGTTTGACGATCCTGTGTGAATATCAAGATCGAGCATTGGAAAAGTCTGTAGGATACCACATTGATTTTAAAAACGAGCAAGAAGCAAATAAAAAGGACAAAAAAATCTCTTCCTTAGAAAGAGATTCTTGGTTTTTTAGATTTTTGGAATTCCAGTTTATGTCCCATCCGCCCATGTATTGGCGTGTTCATGCGCTTCAAACAACAGAAACCGAATGGAGCATCAGGAAAATCAAATTATGGTGGTGCAGCCGCTTCCGAGAGTCGTTGCCCAATTGAAACCGTAGGTGAGCAAACTTACTCATCTCCATGGACAACTGAGATCCCTTCGTGAGACTTCGCTGTTGTACATATGAGGCACGAACGTCCTTGTGGCTCGTAGTAGGCACGCCTATTCTAGCCAAGGAATTCGGTCCTTGTGACAACAGCAAACGAAGCCCTTCCTCCAACATCATTCCGAGCGAAGTGATGATTCGGATCATGGGGCCCCCTGTATTGCGGGCGCACCCACTCTCGGACATGCAACGGCTGCACGTCGTCCTGCCAGCTCTCGCAATATGAGCAGACTCGATACAAAAAGTGCTGACGACACGGAATCAACGTACAGCCGTCTCATTTCGCTTTATACTCCAGCATCATGAGCAAGCGCCGCACACGAAAATGAACATCGCCTCTTTCCAGCCGCTTCGGCTGAAAAGAGGCGATGTCTTCTTATGACTGGCTGCTTTCTCTCGCTTTTAAGGTGACGGATACGGTCGTCTCAAACCCATCGCGATAGATCGTCAGTTTGATGCGATCGCCCACCGATGTTTTCGTATACAAATAGTTGCGCAAGGCGCTGACGCTGTCGATTTTGTCGCCGTTGATGGCGACGATGACGTCTTTTGATTTCAGCCCGGCTTCCGCGGCTGGGGAGAACGGTTCGACGGACGTGACGGCCGCCCCGCTTGTGATGTTCGACGGCAATTTCAATTCATTCGTGCGGACGTCATCGGACAAATCCGCCACATCGACAAGCTGGACGCCAAGGTACGGGCGTTTGATTTTCCCATCTTTCATCAGCTGCTCGACGATCGGTTTGACGTTTTCGCTCGGGATGGCAAAGCCGAGCCCTTCGACGCCCGTTTCCGCGATTTTCATGCTGTTGATGCCGATCACCTGCCCCGCGCTGTTAATGAGCGCTCCGCCGCTGTTGCCCGGGTTGATGGCGGCGTCCGTTTGGATGACGTCGATTTCCCAATCCCCCGCTGACGTTGAGACGGGCATCGTCCGTTTGCCGCTGACGATCCCTTCCGTCACCGTCCGCGACAAATCAAGGCCGAGCGGGTTGCCGATCGCCGCGACAGGCTCGCCGATTTTCACCTTCGACGAGTCGCCGAAACTCGCCACGTTCGTCACCCCTTCAGCAGGGATTTTCAAGACGGCGAGGTCGGTGAGTGCATCCGCGCCGACGATCTCGGCTTTCACTTTTTTCCCGTTCGCGAGCGCCACTTCGACTTTGTTCGCCCCTTCAATGACATGGTTGTTCGTCACAATGTAGGCCGCATCGCCGTCTTTTTTAAAGATGACGCCCGACCCCGTCCCCGCTTCCGTATCTTGCGCTTGTTCGGAGAAAAAGTCGACTTGTTTTTGAATGTTGACGACGCCGACGACCGCATCGGCCACTTTATTAATGGCGGCGATCATGTTCGTGTTGACGTTCCCCGTCGGCTGCAGCGGCAGCGCCTCGCTTTTTGCGGTCGTTTCCGCTGTTTCCGTTTGGGAATTCGTTTCTCCATGCATCCATTTCGGCGCCACATACCACGTCGCCGCGCTCCCAATCACCGCCCCTGCGACGGAAGCGGCGAGCCACGATACGAAGCGGCCGCGGCGTTTCGGTTCTGGCGTTGGGGTTGGTTCAAATGGCATCACGTCCATGGGTCATCTCCTCCTTCATGATCCATGATGGAATATGCAGCATCTTCGAGCGAATGGCCGCCAAGCAGTGAAATGGCGGGCGAAATACGACGATGCCACCGACATCGATCGGCCTTGCATAAAGAGAAGACCAGCGTCGCTGTTTCTTTCGGTTGTTCTGATGCATCGTTTCATCCCTTCCTGCGTACGTTATGTCGTCTCCGGCGCTGGCGTCATCCGCTTCTGCTTCCGCCTCCGTCCCGCTGCGAGCGTGCGGATCGACAGGAAAATCCCCGTCGCGGTCAAGATGATCATCGCCACCGCCGCGACATCAACCGCCCAGCGGATGTCAAGCGAACCGATTCTCCCTTCGTGCAGCTGGCGGACGAACATCATGAGCGACGATCCGCCTCCCTCGGCGCGCGGTGCCATCGGGGCCGTAGATGCCCCCGCTCCCGACGTCTGCCCCGCCCCGAACGCGTTCATTCCTTCCTGCGCGGCGCGGTGCATCTCGCCGCGCTCCGCCTGGCCGATCAGCCACGGCTCGGATAGAAGGAGCCCCGTCACCGCCTCAACAAGCAAAAAGATCGAACTGATCAGCCCAATCCAAAGATGCAAATTCCTCATTTTCCTCATCGCCGTTTGCCTCCTTTTCCTCTTCGTCCATCATGATAGCCAAGGAAGGTGAAAAAATGGTGAAAATTCTTTTTGAGAGAACAGCCTTCTGCGCGGCGAATGGGCTGCGTTTTCACCGTTTTTTCACGAACGATTTGATATGATAAGAAGGAAGAGAGACAGAACGGGAGGAATGGCGATGAAAATTTTGCTGGCCGAGGACGATCTTCACCTAGGGGAGCTGATCGTTCACTTATTGAAAAAGAAAGGCATCGACCATATCGATTGGGTGCAGGAAGGGGAAGATGCGTACGATTACGCCATGGCGGAGTTTTACGATGTCGTCGTGCTCGATTGGATGCTTCCAAACGGCGATGGGGTGGACATTTGTCGACGGTTGAGGCAAAACGGCTACACAGGCGCGATTTTGATGTTGACGGCGAAAGACGCCGTCCATGACCGCGTCACCGGGCTTGAGGCGGGAGCGGACGATTACTTGGTCAAACCGTTTGAAATCGACGAGCTCGTCGCGCGGCTCAAGGCGCTCGCCCGGCGCACGTTCGTCCCGCTTCAAGAGGAAAAAGTGGCGTTTCACGGCTTCACCTTAAACCGGACAAGCCATACGCTCCATCGCGGCGATGAAGAGATTTTCCTCACTCCACGCGAGTTTCAGCTTCTCGATTTGCTCGTGCAAAACCAAGGGCAAGTCGTGCCGCGCGAAACGATATTGGACCGCGTTTGGGGGTGGGATGCCGATGTGTCAATGAAAACGATCGACGCGACAATCAAGCTATTGCGCAAAAAGTTGAAAGACGATGTCATCCAAACCGTTCGAGGAGTGGGGTATAAAATTGAAAAATAACTGGAGGGAATGGCGCGACTGGCTGCGCCGCCTAGGAAGCGCCGACTTGTTCCGCCGCGCCCATTGGCGGTTGACGGCGCTCTACAGCGGCATTTTCACGTTGTTTCTCGCCTTGTTTGTCATGATCGCCGCGGCCTTGTTTTACTGGATCGCTACCTCTGACCAAGAGCGGCGCATCAGCCGCCTCGCCGAGCAAGAGGCGAATACGATCGAACAAGTGCTGCTCAAGCAAAGCAATTTCGACTTGTTTGATGATGAAAATGTCATTTTGTTAAGCGAAGACCAACTCTTTTTTTACGTCATCGGCCCGGACGGGGGCCTGCTCGCCGGGGATGAAGTCCACCCGCGCCTGCGTCCGTATTTTTTAAACGCCTTGTCCCATCTCAAGGCAAATGAGCGCGCTCCCGTCTACATGAGCGTCTCTTTGCCGGAACATATGCCCGGCCTCGCGCGCGAAGCGGCCCGCGACTGGCGCGTGCTCGCCGCCGCCCGTCCGCTCGTCATCCACGGCGATTTCGTGGGCATGCTGTATATCGGCATGGACGTCACGTCGTTTTTCGGCGTGTTCCATTGGCTGCTCATTGTGCTCATCGGCTTGGCCGTTTTGTTTCTTGCCGTCGGCGTGGCGCTCAGCTTCTTTATGTCCAAGCGCGCGCTCGCACCGATTGAAGAGGCGTACGAGCGGCAGCGCCAGTTCGTCGCCGACGCCTCTCATGAGCTGCGGACGCCGCTCAGCGTCGTCTTCTCGTCCGTCGAGGCGCTTTCGCTTGAGGAGGATGTGATGAAAAACGACTTTGCCCGCCGCCTGCTCGACCGCCTGCGTGACGAATTGAAGCGAATCACGAAACTGATGAACGACTTGTTGACGCTCGCCCGCGCGGATGCGAAACACGCCGCGCTGGAGCTTTCAAAACAAACGTTCGATTTCCGCCCGCACGCCGAGCGCACGTTCCAGCTCATGTCGGAACTGGCGGCGAAAAAACAGATTACGATGCATTTTCACGCTCCCGAGCAAGCGCTCGTCACCGCTGACCCGGACAAATTGACGCAGCTGTTGTACATTTTGCTCGACAACGCGATCAAATACACCCCCGAAGGCGGCGAGGTGACGCTGTCGATCCGCACCGAGCCAAAGCACGTGTTCCTTTCCGTCAAAGACACCGGCATCGGCATCCCGCCGGAAGACATCGGCCGCATTTTCGACCGCTTTTACCGCGTCGACAAAGCGCGCTCGCGCCAACAAGGCGGCCACGGCCTCGGGCTGTCGATCGCCAAATGGATCGTCGACGCCCACGGCGGCGCGATCCACGTCCATAGTCAAATCGGGAAAGGAACCGAATTTCTTGTTCGTCTTCCTCGCTAAATCCAGGGGGCAAAACAGTAAGGCGAAGGCTTCCTTCCCCTAACAGAACGTGCCGTTGAGTGAGAAAAACGAAACATCATACTTTGTTGCTGTTGCAAACCGAACATATTCATGTTATGATTCAAAACGTAATGACCAAATTGTCCATTTAGTCAAAAATGAAGGATGAATGCCCATGTCGGATAAAAAACAACAAATTATTGATGCCGCCACTCAATCATTTTCGCTGTTCGGCTACAAAGCAACGACAATGGATCAAGTAGCGAAGATGGCTAATGTCGGCAAAGGAACGATTTATACATTTTTCAAAAGCAAAGAAGAGCTGCTTGACCATATCGTTTCCTCTGTTATATCCGAAATTAAGCATGAAGCGGATGCGGCTATGGATGATCGTTTGCCGTTCAGCGAAAACGTCCAACGCGCCTTGCAGCGTATTTTTACATTCCGTCAAGAACATGAATTAACCATCAAACTTTTGCAAGAAATGCGGGATATTGGCACCGCAGCTGTACAAGATGTGATGAAACGCCTTGATCGCGAAATGATTGCCTATATTCGCGAAAAAATTGAAGAAGCGATGGCAAAAGGGGACATTCGCTCTTGCGATCCAGAGTTAACGGCATTTTTCATGTTTAAAATGTACATCGCATTAAGCATTGAATGGGAAAAAGATCACGAACCATTGTCTCAACAAACCATTGCCGAACTGTTTGATCTGTATTTGCTGAAAGGATTGTCTCCATGATAATCCTTCTCTTTTCGGAGCGAAATGACTAAATGGACAAATCAGTCAGAATTATAAACAAAGGAGGTTCGGGCATGCACGCATTTCAATTATGGTTAAAAGAATGGAAGGCCATTCTGTCCAACCGCAAAGTGCTGATTCCTGTCATAGCTGTATTATTCATCCCTCTTCTATACAGCGGCATGTTTCTATGGGCATTTTGGGATCCATACGATCATTTGGATGAACTTCCCGTCGCTGTAGTCAACCAAGACAAAGGGGCGGTTCTCAACGGCAAAGAGATTCATCTTGGGGAAGATCTTGTCGAAAAGTTAAAAGAGAACAAGCAGTTTGACTGGCATTTTGTAACCGAACATGAAGGGGAAAAAGGGTTAAAAGAACAAAAGTATTATATGCTCATTCAAATCCCTGACGATTTTTCCCGGAATGCGACAACGCTGCAAGACGATCATCCGAAAAAACTGCAGCTCATTTACAAACCGAATGAGGGATTTAACTTTCTATCGGCACAAATCGGCGAAACTGCAGTTGAAAAAATAAAAAACGAAGTAGCGAACGCCATAACAGAAACATATGCCGAAAGCATGTTTGATACGATTCAAACTGTCGCTGACGGATTGACAAACGCGAGCGACGGAGCCGCACAACTGCATGACGGACTCAGCCAAGCACAAGACGGAACAAACCGACTGTATGATGGCATGAAAAAAGCACAAGACGGAACTGAAACGTTATATCACCATTTAGCGACACTCGCGGAAAAATCCGTGAGCTTTACTGACGGACTGCACCAAGCTGCCAGTGGCTCATTGCAAGTTCAAACCGGGTCCGAAGCGCTTTACAACGGGATGAAACAGATGACCGCTGGGCAAGAGAAACTCCTCTCCGGAGCAAAGCAGGCTCAGCAAGGAGCAGCGAATCTTGCTTCAGGGACAAGACGCGTATATGAGGGAATGCAAGCGCTCGACGCCCGCACTCCGCAGCTTTTGCAAGGATCTGAACAATTGAGCGATGGAGCAGCAAAGCTCACAGCTTCATTGGCTCAGTGGCAGGAAGGAGCCGAACAAGTTCACACAGGTGCGGCCCAAATCACAAGCGGTCTTAAGCAGTTGGGCGCGCAGCTGGACGTGCTCATCAAGACAACTCCTCAAGCGCAACAGAGAGCCGTATATGAGCAATTAAAAGAACAAATCATGAAACTATCATCGGGAAGCCAGCAAGTCGAAAACGGCCTTGCGCAGTTAAATAGCGGCGCCCAATCGTTGCACTCTGGAGCCTCTTCTTTGCACGAAGGAGCCCAACAGCTGCATGAAGGGCACATCGCTCTCGATCGCGGAGTCGATGAACTGCTTGCCGGTCAACAACAACTTGTCAATGGCGCAGACGCACTGGCGAATGGCCAAGAACAACTCGTCAGCGGCATGAAAACAATGTATGACAAAATGCAAGAAGCTGCACAAGGAGCAAGCCAGCTTGCCCATGGCAGTGGAACACTTTCTTCAGGCCTGCAAACATTGGCTCAAGGAGCGGATCAGCTTCAAGATGGTACGCGCCAGTTGAGGGACGGTTCACAACAAGTAGCGGCTGGAACGAAGGAATTAACGAACGGGACAAAACATTTGCAAGATGGTGTCAACCAACTGACAGACGGCTCGAAAGAATTGGCGGATAAATTGAAAGAAGGAGCCGAACAAGCAAGCGATGTCAAAGCCAATAAGGCTGTCTACGACATGTTTGCCCAACCAGTGAATCTCCACAAGGAAGAAATCAATAAAGTGCCGAACTACGGAACAGGGTTTACGCCGTACTTCTTATCACTTGGATTGTTTGTCGGAGCGCTGTTGCTTTCCATCGTCTTTCCGCTTCGCGAACCAGCGGAGATTCCGCGTTCACCATTGCATTGGTTTTTGGCTAAATTCGGCGTCTTGATCGGCATCGGGATTTTGCAAGCACTGCTGGCGGATGTCGTGTTGCTGGTTGGACTCGATTTACACGTAAAAAGCGTCCCGCTCTTTATCGTGTTTAGCATTGTCACTAGCATCACATTTTTATCTGTCATTCAATTTCTTGTTACCGTGTTCGGCGATCCAGGAAGATTTATCGCGATTGTCGTGCTGATTTTGCAATTGACAACAAGCGCGGGAACATTCCCGCTCGAACTGATTCCACGCTCGTTGCAACACTTTAACGCATGGCTTCCGATGACGTATTCGGTTTTCGGATTGAAAGCGGTCATCTCAAGCGGTGATTTCTCGTTTATGTGGGAAAACATCGGCAAGCTGCTTCTATTTGTTGTTGCCATGATGATGGGAACACTCGTTTATTTGACTATCCAACATCGCCGCCAATTTGCCACGGCCGTCGAACAAGCTTCTGAAGCGTAATTGCTTCAGAAGCTTGTTTTTTTCTATCGACCCTTGCCATCGTTATCATTCTTTCATGATTTCTCTCTGATGCAAGGGACAATGATGGAGAACAGTTTTTCATGTTCTTCCTCACATTTCAACTAATGATTCTTGAACGGTGAGACAGGCGTTATGAGCCGCTTCAGCGTTTTTTCGCAAACGGAACGTCGCCCTGCTTCAGGCGATGCAACAGGTGGAGGGCGTGGAGAATGCCAAATATATCAACGCATTCACAACCGCGTTGATATACTGCATAACCAAGTCTCCGACATCGCGGATTTCGATCGGAAACAGGCGGATGATGAGGACAGACACCGCGATGATGAGGAACGAACCGATCAGAGTACCGCCGAACCGCGCCTGCGGATGCCATCGAATTCTCGCCAAGCCGACGATCAACGAACCGATGGCAAACCCCAAAAACGAGCCGTACGCATAATATCCAACATAAAACGTCGGAAACAAAAAGGAAAACAACAACACCAACAAAGCGCCGCCCACATCAACCCCATACGACCGAACCACGTCTTCCCCTCCTTCGTCCCCACAATGTCAGAAAAAACAGATGCCCGTCAAAATCATCGTCCATCTCGCGGCGGATCCCCTATTCATGATATACTCAAAAATCCTTCAAAAAAATGTTCGCTTTTCACCTAATTTTCTCCTTCCCCCTCTACAATACAAACCGTAAGCCAGTCCACTGCCGAAAAAAGGAGGTGACGATGTGAAAAAGGCAAAAACGTTCCTATTCATCGCGCTCGCTGCTCTCGTTGGATGGAGCGCGTTTCATGTTCTGACGCCGCATGAAGTGATGGCGCACGGCCGTCCGGGCGTTCCATTTGCCGGCGTGCACGATGGATTCGGACATCACCATCGAGAGTTCGGCATGGGATCGCGCGAAGGCTGGATGATGGCAGGTTTGTTCATGTGGTGGCTCATTCCGTTTTTGCTCGTGGGCGCGGGGGCGATATGGCTCGCCGCGGCGCGGTCGAAGCGCTGGATCGGTTGGGCGCTTGTCGCTTTAGGCGTTGCTGCGATCTTGCCGAAATGGGTGTTGATTTTGCTTGCACTGGCCGCGGTGTACGCCTCGGGGCGGCGTCAAGCGCGCAAACCGTCCGCTGTTGAGGCGTTGATGCCAGCGGCGCCTTCGGTTTCCACCGATTGGCTCGATGAATGGGAAAAATCAATTCAAAAGGAGGATCAATCAAATGGGTATTTTTCGCCGAATGAAGACGATCGTTCTCGCTGAAGTGAACGAACAAATCGACCGCTGGGAAGACCCCGTCGCCATGACGAAACAATATTTGCGTGAACTTGAAAAGCAGCTCGAACGAGGGCGCCAGGCGCTCGCCCAGCAATGGGTCGCCGAGCGGCGCTATGAGACGCTCATCGCCCAAGCGGAGGCGACGATTGAAAAACGGAGCCGCCAAGCGAAACTGGCGCTCGAGCGCAACGAAGAAGCCGTCGCCAAACTCGCCTTGCGCGACAAGCTGTTGTATGAGAAAAAGCTGGAGGCGTACAAACAACAATACGACGCCATCAAAGCGAAAACGGCGGAAGTCGCCAACCGTCTAAACCAACTGCGCGAGCGGTACGACGAGCTCGCAGCTAAGCAGCTGGAGCTCGCTACCCGCGTTAACGCCGCGCAAGCGTTGAAGCAAATCGACTCGGCGCTCGCCTCCTTTTCCGCCGACGAGGCGCTGCGCGGATTCGCCCGCATGGAAGAGCGCGTCATCGCCTTAGAAGCCGAAGCGTCCGCCGCCCGGTTCGGGACGAATGCTGCGTTGTCCCCCGTGCCGTTTGAGGAAGAAGTGGAACGTGAATTAGCGAAATGGAAGGAAGCCCAAGCCAATAACGCCTAATCCCCTCCCCCTTTGACATAGATGACCCCCTTGCCGGGCAGGCAAGGGGGATGGTGTTTGTTCAGGGAAATGGCACCGCTCCCCACCGTCGCACGGCCTGACTCTCGCTTTCCCCCGTTCGGAAGCAAAATCGTTTCCTTTGTTTTTCCATCGTGGTAAAATCATTAGAGAAACGAAATAATACAGGAGATGACCTCCTATGAACTGGAAGCGAAGCGTCCGCGTTCTTTGGCTGTGCAATTTCATGGTTTCTGCCGGGATGACGATGGTCATTCCCTTTTTGTCGCTCTTTTTATGGCAAATGGGCGTCACTGAGCACCACGCCTTGAGCATCTGGACGGGACTTGTGTTTTCCGTCACGTTCCTATCAGCCGCTGTCATGGCGCCGATTTGGGGCATGTTCGCCGACAAGTACGGCCAGCGCGCCAACCTCATCCGCGCGGGGATTGGCATGGGGCTGATCACCAGCTGCATGGCGTTCGCCCATTCGCCGATGGCGCTGCTTGTTCTTCGCTTTTTGGTCGGCTTTTTCTCGGGATTCATCACCGTCTCGTTTTCGTACTTGGCGCGCGTCGTGCCAAAAGACCATAGCGGCGAGGCGCTCGGGACGCTGCAGACGGGAAGCATCGCCGGCAACGTCATCGGGCCGCTCATCGGCGGCGCCTTATCCGATTGGTTCGGCTTCCGCCCGGTGTTTCTCGTGACCGGGTTTTGCATTTTGGCGACATTGCTTCCTGTCGTCTTTTGGCTCGACAAAGACCCCGTCGCGCCGCAGACGCAAGAGCGCCATGCCAGTTTCAAAGAAGTATTCGCCCATCGGCCGCTCGTCATCTTGTTTGTCGCCACCTTTCTCGTGCAAATCGCCGTTCTTGGCGTCAACTCGATGATGACGATTTTCGTCCAGTCGCTCGTCGGCGATTCTCGCAATCTCGCATTTCTATCAGGGCTCGCCTCCTCGATCACCGGAATCGCCACGATCATCGGCGCACCGTATTTAGGCAAGCTCGGCGACCGGATCGGGCAGGAGAAAACACTGCCGATGTTGCTTCTGCTCTCCGGCCTGTTCGCCTTGCCGCAAGTATGGACGGACCATCTTTATGAATTGTACGTCTGGCGCTTCTTGCAAGGGCTTGTCGTCGGCGGGGTATGGCCTGCCCTTCAAGCGCTGATCAACGCGCAATGCCCGCGCCGCATCCAAGGGCGGGTGTTCGGCGTCACAGCCAGCTCCCGCTTTCTCGGCAACTTGACCGGCCCGACCGCCGCCGGCGCGGTCGCTGGGCTGTTTTCCATCGCCTACATGTTCGCGTTGTCCGGCCTCTTGCTCATCGCCACCGGCGCGTTGGTCGGCTACGCCAACCGCCAGGCGGCAGCGGGGGCGCAGTCGTTTGACATAAAAGAAAAACTCGCCGCTTGGAAACACCGCCTCCATAGCCGGCACTAAGCCCGGTCCGTTTCGCAACGCCGGCGAAGAAACGTCGGTTTTGCCAGACCTCTCATTCGAAAAGAGGCAGTGCTCCGCCGTTTTCCACTGATAGACGCCGCCCGGCGAAAAACGGACAGAGCCCGAAAGGCGGATTCCTTTCGGGCTGTTTTGTTGAGCCAACGCCACAAGCAGAGAGCCTTGTCCCCATGCAAACGATGCGATAATCTTGACTTTCATCCCTCTCCATGACCGCCGTCCAGCTGGCAAGACGGCTGTAGCCATTCTCACCACGCCCGTTTCATCCGTTCCAGCAGCGCATACGGAATCGCTTCCCCGATCCGCCCGTTGCGTCCGGTTGTCGTCTCCGCCATCGTGAGCGAATTCCAAATCGCTTCCTCGGTCGCCTCAATCGCCGCTTGGAACAGCTCATTCATAAGCGGCGCATCGTCGCGGATGAGCGGCGGGACCGATTGAAGGGCAGAATCGGAAAAATGCGGGATCGTGTAAGCGTTGGAAAACGCAATCACAATATCACCGCTCCCGTGATGGACGCAGCTTCCCGTCCGCCCGAGCCCCACCGTCGCCCGCCTCGCCAGCCGCTTCAACTGCCGGGCATCGAGCGGCGCATCGGTCGCGATGATCATCATAATCGACCCAGGCGGCACTTCCCGTTCATCGAACGCCGGCGGCACATACGGCACAAACCGCAGCTCCTCGCGCCGGCCGAAATTGCTCACCACCAGCGCCCCGACCGTATACATCCCGCCCGCGATCCGCGATGAACTGCCGACGCCCCCTTTCCAGCCGAAGCACATCATCCCCGTCCCCGCGCCGACCGCTCCTTCTTCCATATCTACCCGCGCTTCGGCAATCGCCTGTTTCGCATGCGCCTTCGTCACCGCCAGCGCCCGCGCCGCATTCAAATAGCTGTCATTGCATTCCCCGACGACAATGTTGGCCGACCCGGTCGTATCTCCGATCTCCGGCGTCATCGCAAGCATATACTCAAGCGTCCCTTGCCAGACAGCGCCGACACTGAACGTATTGGTCAGCATAATCGGCGACTCGATCGTCCCCAGCTCCTCGACTTGCACAAGTCCCGCGGTTTTCCCGAACCCGTTCAGGACAAAGCACGCCGCCGGCACCTTCTCTAAAAACCAATTCCCCCCATGCGGCAACACCGCCGTCACCCCAGTGCGGACCACCGTCCGTTCATCCCGCTCTTCACGAATCGTCACATGCCCGACCCGAACGCCGGACACATCCGTAATTTGATTCCGCTTCCCTGTCGGAAGCGTGCCGATCGAAAACCCGAGATCGCGAAGTTTTTGGCGCATCGATGTGAAGCCTCCTGTCGCGGTGGTTAGCTCTCTAACCTTAAAATAGAAAAACCAAAAATTTATAAAACCGTGATGCACAAAAAAGGGAGTTCCGTTCTTTTCATCACAAATGTTTACAAAGAAACCGGTTGGATGAGCAAACGTAGGTGTCGGTTTTCATTCGTTATAGGTACGATAAAAACAGCCAAAGCCAAAGAAGGCAGCTTGGGGTTTGAGTTATGTTTTAATCCGTCGTAGGTACGATAAAAACCAAAAACCGACTGCAACGACTCGAGTTTCTGATCATCAGTTTCAATCCCTCATAGGTACAATAAAAACCGATCATAGTTCCCTTGAGATTATCGCTGTGGTAGTTTCAATCCCTCATAGGTACGATAAAAACAATGCGCCGAACTATGATGTGCATGTCCGTATCATGTTTCAATCCCTCATAGGTACGATAAAAACTTTCCTAGCGAGTGGCGGGAGGCAGTAGAGTTCGAGTTTCAATCCCTCATAGGTACGATAAAAACCGACAGGCGTTTTCTTATGCTCTGAAAAGATGTTCGTTTCAATCCCTCATAGGTACGATAAAAACCCGGTTGAGCTGCGCCAGGACGATGATCGGGACGTTGTTTCAATCCCTCATAGGTACGATAAAAACTTGAGAAGGTGAAAGGGTATTTGAAGCGGCAGAAGGAGTTTCAATCCCTCATAGGTACGATAAAAACGCTTCTCATCCAATTGGTATCCCGAATTTAGGTGTGTTTCAATCCCTCATAGGTACGATAAAAACTTCATAGTACGATGAAAATGTAAAGCAAATAAAGTCGTTTCAATCCCTCATAGGTACGATAAAAACGCAAACATTCGTTCATGAACTGCTGCACGCCTGTTTGTTTCAATCCCTCATAGGTACGATAAAAACGTGTATGCTCCAAAAGTCGGTAATACAACGCAAGCATAGTTTCAATCCCTCATAGGTACGATAAAAACCCCAAAAAGTGTTGTCATATCAACCTTTTCCCTTCAACGTCATCATCAGAATAACACGTTTCGAAGATTCTGTCAATCAAGTTCAACCATGATGGCTGTAGGGATCAGGCGATCAAAACCAATGTCGTCGACCCCCTAGGGTTTTTGCACGATTGGAGGTCGACGACAATCAGAATGGCTCACTCGCTGATTAACCGAAACATGCCGAATCCTTGGGAATTGCGGCTGCCTAGGCCAACGTGGTATAGAAACGTCAGTTGTTCGGGAGAAGAGGAAAGACGATAATGGCCTAACCAGCCCGTAATATACATATCTTTGAATCGTGTTACCACTCGATGACGGTGGTGGACATGGACAGGCTGGATCACCAATCTCTCTGCTGGCTCGACGCCATAGTACGCTTCGTATTTATGGCGGAAATTCAGCTCCACGAGGTGGGGAAAGACGTCGTCGTCCGGCCCGAAAAAATGCGTTTTCTTTTTGCCATCGATCGTTTCATACGTGCTGTATACGGTCAGCGGGGAGAGCATGGCCACCTCGATGGTGTTTTGGGCAATTTCCACCTTGTCCATCTTCACGCTTTGGACCTCCACCGGCTGATCGTAAAGCCAAATCTCCCGCCGCAGCAACAACTGCTGCCCGAGCTGCTCGGTCAAATCCGGGAGAATCGTGTCGATATGCCATTGGAAATCGTCCAAAAATCGTATCGTTTTCTTTCCCCTATCCACTTCATGCCTTCCAACTAGACGGCTAAACGTAAACAGTTTAAACGATCGCTTCTCATGGCGGAAGCCGATCTCATGCAAAAACGTCGCGAATCGTTCACTTTCTAGCGAACGATACAACAGGCCTTGCAGCAAATGCTGATAATGAAGCGGCAGCGACACGGGGCCTTGCCGCCCGTTCATCGTAATGGTCAGTCTCATGTGAATACCCTGCCTTCTGTAGGTGAACTACCCCCACTTAATTTTCTAGCGAAAATTTGAAGTGGGGGCTTCCAAAGAAGTTTGACTGCTTCAAGCAATCCTTATTCTTTGAGGCGTGTCCACTTCGCCGCTAGAGCATAAGACACTCAGGTCTACAGCTTTACTTTTCTTTAAGATGTTTAATGCGCCATTGACATCAGCATTAATTAGTTTGCCAGACTTTGTTCGATACAAGCCGCGCTTAATACGTTTGCCGCTGAACTTATATTCTTTTGGATTGTCGGCATTATATTCAGGAATCTCATCGCCGTCAAAAAAGCTGGCTTGAGACGTATATGATTCTTCCTGTTTCAAGAATTCAATGCCGTAAAATTCACAAAGATATTCTAGTTTTTCTTTTATGTTACCGAGAGGAATATTGACAAAGTTTTGATTTGTCTTTTTTCCTAGATTAATATTGCGTTGTAATGTTTCCGCATAGCCAATGACAAGTTTGCCAATTTGATTTTCAATACAGTAGTTAATGATGTAACGGCAAGTCTTGTTGATATAATCATTCACTTTATTATTGCGATTCATAGCAAGCAAAGCCTGTTTACGAGTGGTGCCTTTGATTTTTTGCTTATCTTTCATGCTTTGAAGTCTGGCATTTTCTTTGTTAAACCATTGATTTATACTTTTTAATCTCCGCCCATCAATGATGAATGATCTGCCGTCTGATGTGACACAAGTGGCAAGATTGTTTAATCCTAAATCAATTGCCAGTGCTTTTTGGTCGTTTAATTCTCTTTGATCTTCAGGCATTTCATATTTGTACTGAATCTCAAAGAACCTGGCATGATGCTTAGGAATGATTTCAATCTGCTTAATCTTTTTGTCCAGCAACACAGGCGGAATCGTTATCGTGATAGGCTTGTGAGTCTTTTTAAATAGGCGAGAATACGGTATCGTGAATTTGTTGCCGTCTATACGAATCTGGCCAATGATCAGTGAATGAAAGCCATCTTTTTTAAGATATTTTGGAATACTGATAGCCTTGTGGTCATATTTTCCTTGTTTGGCAAGACTGATCAAACCAAAGAAAGATTTAAAGGCTTCATTGACCTTTTTTAAAATTTGCTGTGCCATGTTGCTGTTTAACAGCTTATAGTTTTCGTTAGTTTTTGCAAGATGATAGTTTTTCTCATAATTAAGAAATTCCTTGTGTTCAAAATAGTATTGTCTGACATTGTACAATCCGACGTTGTACATGTTCTTGGCAATATGGCACAGTTCTCGAAGAGTCAAGTATTCTTCTTTGGTCAAACCATTTAGCTGTTGTTTGATACAAAAATACATGTTTTCACCTCCCATCTAACTATATGATACTATATTTTACTGAATCTATCCTATTTTCAGCAAAATATAGTTAAGGCGATTCATCTCCCACTTACTCCGCTTCGCTTCGTTGAAGTGGGAGTCTTCTCGCCTAATTAAGATAAATGCCGTTCCTTCTTCATTATAAGATGAACTCATCCCCTCCCTTTTTCAACCCCATTTCTTCTCTTTTCGAGTACTTTTGGGTACGAAACGTGTAAAAAATGACCGAGTCCTCATCAGGATCCATCATTTGGCGCAGTTCCATCTTTAACTTTTCGTAATTCGCCGTTGTGATCTCCCCTTCAAACACCGAGTTTTGCACCCAATGAAGATATTTGCGAGCAATTTTCAACGCTTTGGCCACGCGCTTTTCGTTAAAATCGTACACGAGAATCACAAACATAGTGCTTCCACCTACCAACGAGCTGCATAAGGCTCGTACGTTTTTTCACCGAGAAGATGCTTTTGAACTTTATATAACTCAAGGCGAATGAGACGACGATACGATACAGACTTCCCCAGATGACGATGTTGAACCGTCGTCTGCATTTTCTTCTCCAATTCACTGACAAATAACTTTCTTCCTTCTTCATTTAACAAAATGCCGTCGGTTAATTTCTCAAAATGCTTATGCGACAACATATGTCGATTCACTAAGGTGAAAATCAAGCGATCGACAATGATCGGTTTAAAAATTTCCGCAATATCCAAATTCAATGAAAAGCGGCGAAAGTTCGTGCTATGCAAAAAGCCAATGCGCGGATCTAAATACGTCTTATAAATTTCACTCAAACACATCGTGTACACAATCGAGTTCCCAAAGCTAATCAGTGCGTTCAAACGATTATGCGGCGGCCGTTTGGTCCGCTTTTCAAACACAAAATCTGGATGACGGATGATGGTATCGAACGAAGCATAATACGCTTCACGAATATGACCTTCTGCCGCCATTAACTGCTCCACCGTTTCCGCCTGATTCAACCTCCCTTCTTCCCGTTCGATCGATTGCAGCGCTTTTTCCAATTCCTCCGGTTCAGAAAGGCGGGAACGGTAATACTTGAGCACCCGCTCCATTTGGCGGATGGAGCCTTGAACAAACAGGCGGGCAAGCTCTAATCGTTTGGCCGGATCAATGTAATGCTCCGCTTGCTTTACTATGACATGTCCGGAATTTAAATGTTCTCGCGGATAAAAGGAGCCGACGTAATAGCCATAATGATTAAAGTAATGAACGATGATCTCTTTTTGCGCCGCAAACTCCAAAAACCGTTTCGACACGTCCACTTCCCCGAAAATATAAATATCATTCCAGGCGTGTTGATTATCCAATAAAATCCAAAGGGTATAGAAAAAAGAGCACCTTTCCTGTAGAATGTGAGTAACGACACAAACAAACCCAGGAGGTGCTCTCTATGAACAAGCATACCACACTCCCGAATTTGATGCAAAAACTTGTTTCGGATGAAGAGATTCAACTGATTGCCGAAGCGGTTGGGTATCGTGATTCGTCTCGAACCTTTACGTTGCGCGAGTTGATTCACTTCTTCCTGCTGGCCGCCATGCATCAATGGAAAAGCTTTCGCCACGGAGCCGATGTGGGGCCTCTGTATGGATTGCCGCGATTCCATTATTCAACTGTATCCAAGAAAGCGAAAGAAGTTCCCTATGACATCATGAAACGCTTGTTGGCGTTGATCATTTCCAAGTGCAACCGCCAAACCCGCCGTTCGCTTCGGTTTCCCAAACCGCTTCGGGTGGTGGATTCGACGACCGTCACGGTCGGGAAAAACCGCCTCCCATGGGCGCCGTATCACGGCGAACGCGCCGGAGTGAAGCTGCACGTCGCGTATTCGCCGGAATCCTCGCTGCCGGCAGACGTGGTGGAAACGACCGGACTGCGTCACGATGGCCCAGTGGGAGAACAGTTGACGAACGCTCAACAAGTGCTGGTGGAAGACCGGGCGTATTTCAAAATCGAACGCCTCGATCGATTTGTGGAGCAGCATCAGCTCTTTGTCATTCGAATGAAGGACAACATCGAACTTCATCAGAAAAAAAGCTTGAAACGCCTTTCCAGCACATCTTCATCGGTTCAAGCCGACTTCACGTGCCAGTTGGGGACGAAACAATGCCGATCGACCAAGCGTCACCGGGTAGTGATCTTTCGAGATGCAAATGGCCGCGACATTCGGGTCGTGACGAACCTCTTCCATGCGTCTGCGGAAACCATTGCCGACATGTACCAACAACGTTGGACCGTTGAAGTCTTTTTCCGTTGGGTGAAGCAATATCTGAATGTCCCGACCTTGTTTGGCACGACGGAAAATGCGGTATACAACCAACTGTTTGCGGCGTTCATCGCGTATGTGTTGCTGCGATGGCTGTATGATCAAACCAAAAAACAGACGAACGTCTCTCTTTCCTTCATTTCGTTCGTTCGCCGTTTTTTCTCTGGGCAGCTTCCTCTCGATTGGAAATCCGGGATGGCCGCTGCTTTGTTTGAGTATGCCCAAATTTATGGAAGGCGTATGTATAATTTTGGATAATCAACACTCGTGATATCATTCGTATTTTCTACCGGTATATAACGTTTACGTCCTTCTGTTTCGAAATACAGGCTATTGTCTTTGCGACGAAGTTCACCATTTTGGAAAATATAAAGCGTCTTTTTCATTTCTATTCCTCCGCCCAACAATATTCACGGTAGGCGCATTTGCCGCAAAATGATATCTTTTTCGGCGGCGGTGGGACAGGCATTCGCACGATGCGACGGATGTCGGCAATGGCACGTTCTAACTCATGCCGCCCTTCCTCGGTCCATTCGACACATTCTTTTTTCCGCTCCTTTGGAAACAACAGTTCCCCTTCCGCGTAGATCCCCGCCTGTCTCAACGTATCTAAATAGTATAACAGCTGCATTCGAGCGCTTTTTAAATAGCTCAATGACTTCTTCACTTCTCCTATAATCAACTGGCCGTCTTCTTGACGGATGCGATCAATGACAATGGAACCTATCGATATTTCTTTCTTGTCTCTCTGGTAAGTTGTTTCAGAAAGAAATCTCCCAATTTCTATCGCTTCATCTTCTTGGTCTGGAGCAATCTGATGCTTCATCAGCCAAACTTCGCGCGGACAAATGTAATAGTACCAAATGTCCGTTCCCGTCACAGGCATTTCATATTCCATCGATCTCACCTACCAAATGAGCCCTTCACTTTTCGTCCGGTACCCGAGCGCCTCATCGTAAAAGTCTGACAGCGAATCGTGTCCCACATACCCGATCCCATGGACAATCGGCGGTTGGTGATCTACCCGCGCTGGAATCGCAATGACATATTGAAAAAAGCGGGTTTTAATATCAGAAAATCTCTTCCTCCGCTCCCACCGATCGCTGATTCGCAAAATGGTCTCATATTCACGAAACACTTCGCTCGCTTCCTCATCCAGCTCAATAAAGACATTGAGTTTTTCCCCTTCTCCTTCAATCAGGTGAAAATGCGACACAGGAAGGCGGTCAACGGTTTCTTCCCCATCAAAGTACAGCGTCATCATCCCTTTTAACAGCCGTTCGGACTCGTTATTGCTCATTCGTGCAGCCAGCGTTTCGAAATAGGCTGTAATCAACTGTAAAAATTCGCTTTCCTCTATTTTCGCTTTTCCTTTTAACAAAGCCTGTGTAATGTCTAAGCGGATCGCATCATAAATATAGCTCGCGTATAATCGCTTTTTGTTGTCTGTTAAGCGAACAATGTGCACCTTCCCTCCTCGCTGTCCGTGGCGGTTGCACCTTCCAGCTGCCTGCTGGATGGAATCCAAGGGGGCAAAGTCTCGGTAGACCACATCAAAATCAATATCAACCCCCGCCTCGATCAACTGCGTGCTAACGACAATCCGATACTCCCCGTTTTTCGCTGCCATGATCCGCCGCAGGCGTTCTTTTGGCGGAATATGAGTAGACAGAAACGTCATGTCCCCCTCATCTATGCCTTCGTCTAGAAAGGCACGGTATAAAGCTTTAGCACTCTCAATCGTATTCAAAATGAATAAGTACGTTTTTTCCCCATCCCACTCGATTTGCCGAGCAAACTCCTCGATCTCTAGCGGTTCGTCGATGTCTGGATGCAAGGTCACCCGGGAAAGCAGTTGAAAATAGGCCGATTCATTGACAAGGGAAACCGCTTCTGGAAACCATTTTGGATCCGTTGCCGAGCTGAAGATAAAATAACAGCCGAGTTCTTCCGCCATCGCAGCAAACAAGCGGCGAACAGCCAACCAATAACGATGAGGAACGGCCTGCACCTCATCGATGAGAATAATGGAATTGGCCAACCGATGAAATTTGCGCAGTGAAGCATTGCGGTGAGAAAAAATCGTTTCGAACAGCTGCACAAAGGTAGTCACAATCAATTCCGAATGCCAACCTTCCACCAACAGTTTCGCTGCCTCATAATCAGCGTCGTAACGCTCCTCATCTTGCCTTGTCACATAACGCATATCAGCCAGATGATGATGCGCAAGCCAAAGCTGGTGATCCTCCTGCATTCCGCTCGCAGCAAAAACGTCTTTTAGAACACTTGCCGTCTGGTCAATGATGCTGAGAAAAGGAAGACTGTAAATGATTCGGGGCGTCACCTGTTGACGGCGTTCGATTTCGTGGCGAAGACGCAAGGCAAAGTGGAGACCGGCTAACGTTTTTCCCATTCCGGTTGGCAAGTTCAACGAATACACATGATGACGCAAATCGATCGGCGCCTGATCCACTTCTTGAAACGCCCGCTCTCTCCATTCATTCAACTTCGTTTTCGGCCACGATTGTTGCTGCTTATAGCGCAGAATCAAATCAGCCGGAATGTCCTTGCGCCCGGAAAACGACCATGACTGCTTTTGCAAAATTCCAACTTCTGACTTATCTGCATCAATGAGCAGAGAGAAGAGAAACAACAGTTGCAAATATGGCACAAGCGAATCATTGCTTCGATTCCATTTCATGATCCAGCGGCGCAACGAGCGAGCTTCGGCAAAAAATCGTTCAATCCACGCTAACCACACTTCTTTCGTCCAAATCGCTTCTTGTCCAACACCCAAACAGGCCATCTGTTTGGATAGTGCGGAAAAGTCTGTTGCTTCAGCTTGACGTTTCAACAACGTCTTGGCCTCGTCCCCCATCCGCTTCAGTTCTTCCAGCCAATCGTCTAAATTCCCATGATGCCGCTTCACGACAAGAAACGCCAACAATCGCCAAAACTCATCCATCCCCTTTTCTTGTAAAAAAACCGCTACGAGGACAGCCGACAAAAGCGCATGGCTTTTTAATGCAGGCGGACCTTGAAAGGAATCCGGTGATTGGATGTATTGCTGGAAGAAGGCATGACTTTTGCCGATATCATGAAAAAGCGCAATCCACCGATTCACTTCCCCCAACTGTCCGGACTCAGCGAGACGGACGGACTTTTCAGACAAAAAGAGGGAGGAAAGCTGTTCCACCCCTCGCAAATGATCCGACAAAAAATAATGGGGATGAGAATACATCCTACTCTCCCTTTCCATTCGAATAGAAAAAGACAATCCGTTCTCCTTGCGCATTCTCCCAATAATAAGGGACCGAAGCGAGGAGCGGACGCGCCCCCGCCTCGAAAATCACTTCTTCATACCGAGAAACTACCCGTGCCGGATCCATCTCCCAAGCCACTCGTTCCTTGCGATACTCTTTTCCCGGCTCTACTTTCAGCGCTTGTATGTCTCTTCCTGGGATGACCGAACAAATAGGCACAGGCTCTTTGTCCATCGCTTCAACCCGATGAAAATCGTCTACAGCGACAAACCGTACATCTGCTAAACATTCACTCAATCCTAGACACGGCGTATAGACGCTTTTGTGCTGCCGAACGAAATCAACAAGCTGCGAAAATCGCTCATGATCGTTCATATATACGTAGCAACGGAAACGAGGAAAACGCAAAAACTCCACGCGAATTTGCGTTCGTGCTCCTTCCCGCCGTTGCTTCGGGACCCATATATTTCCTTTTGTGTTGACATAGTTGATGCCGACTCTCGTTTTTCGTACAGGTTCCATCAGGCGTACAGCCACATTCGTCGTCTCATGGTTAAACACCCGCAAATAGTCATTATCCTCTTTTCCCACTCCAACGATGGCGCCAAGCAAACCAAAAAGAGCCGTTGGGGGAATAAACGAGTGCGTCAGCGGCGAGGAAGTCGAATACATTTGGCGAAAATGGCCAAAATCGGCTCGAACATCAAATACAAGCACATTCATCGCACTCATTCCCTGTTACCGAATATCGACAGTGATTCCTTCTTTGCGCAAGCGCTCAGCCAGATTCTCACTGCACGCAAGCCTTCCGTCCTGACGCAGCTCGATGTTGGCGATGTGTTCTTTCTGTTGAACCAATACTTCAGCCAATCGCGACACATCGAGCACATAATCGCTGACATCCCGAATTTCCTCTTCCGCTTTTTCGGTGTGAAGAGAAATATACTTATCCAACTCTCCGATATGGAAGTACGGCTCTTGATAGACGACGCGAAGAAGCAACCGCGGAACATGTCCAACTTTCGAACGCGAAATTAAGTTTTTCGTACCTTCCCACATCGCTTCCATCAGCAACTCCACATCTTCTTCCGTTAATCCCGTGAAGCGCGCCGCCGCCTCATTGATCATCCCGTAAAAAGCAATGAGGGAATAAGGCAACACATATTCCTCACGGAACGTCTTTTGTGTCATTTGCCCACCTGAGGCAAACGCTCCGGTTCCTTTGATATACTCCATCTTCACCCGATGCAGCGATTGCCCCATTTTAAATTGGACCGGCCCTGTATGGGTAATTGAGCTTTTTTCCTTTTGATTTTTTTCGATCGGCAATGTCACGCCAAACAACCGCACATCAATGCATTGACGCAGCACTTCATCGTTGATGATTTTTTTCATTTCGCGTAAGGTCAGTTTCGATTTATCTAGTTTCTCGCCGTCTTTCACTAAAAAGTCTTCCGCCCGGGCCTTCGCATCTTGAATATACTCATCGTCTTGCGCAATTTCGCGGACAAAAATTTCTTGTTGACGATAGTCATATAAATAATCCCGAATCGTCCGTTTCAGCCGAACATCGGTGACAATATTCTTCCCCGTTTCCTCATCGATGCGCGGCTTGTTCCCGTCAACCGGATCGCCATTCGGGTTTGCCCATTGCACATCATACAAAAAGAGCAGCTCGGAACGGTGCTTGACCATATTATTTCTCCTCCTTGTTCGCTACGATTTCTTTGACCTTCCACGATAAGTTCATCCCGCAGGCGAAATAAAAATTCAATTCATCGACAGATAATTTCCATCTTGGGGAAGAGGATAGGAATAAATGGGAAATTTCTTCCGCCAACTGTCGATGGCTCGCATAGTAAGACTCGTATTCTTCGAGTTTTCCGATGACCTTCGGAAGCAGCCCTTTGATCGCCTTCTGGTCCATCTTCAACCCCATTAATTGCTTCACAAATGGCTTGCTTCCCCGTTTTTGTTGCTGGATGTCAAGCAACATTTGCGTCAATGCCCCCAACAGGAAAACAGCTTGTTTTTCCGGAGACTCCAGCTGTCCCCCGTACGCATCAAACAACTGCGCAAATTTCCCTTGCACCGCCTTCTCTCCTTTCCTGACCAGCACGCCCGCCTGCTCTAAAAAAAGCACAACCGCAAGCGCTTGACGTGTTTTGTTGACAAACGACCAATCGCCAGCCTCATAATCATAAAAATCAGCCCGAAGCTGCTCCATAAAAAAGGGAGCGAAAAACGAGATCGAAAGGGGCTTCTTTTGGAATACATACTCCACCACTTGCAAAAAGTACTTATCATAGACACCCGGCCGAAAAAAGGTGCGAAGAAAGCCAAAGTGAAAAGGATGGTCCCCTTCTCTATACAGAAGAGACTCCGTCGCTTTCTTCGCTTGAAACAATTCACTAATTCGCGACGGCAACACATCTTCAATCAATAACAAAATCCGCTCGGCACTTTGAATCTTCTGCAAGAACAACAGCTGAAGCGACAGGGAATTATCATAGTCTTGCATGAGCCCAAGCAAGTCTTCCTCCGTCGTCATAAAGGAATCTGCCTGCTCTTGATGAACGCGAATGTCTTTCTTTCCGTCTGTCAAATATTGAAGCAATTCATCCAATACATCCTTGCCAGCCGGAATGAGCAATGTCGGAATGACGAAATAAGAAAAACCGTAAAAGCGATAGTGCAAATGGGACTCCACAAACTTTCTTCCTTCTTCAATATGAGCTTTGCAAGATAAACAGACGGGGTAATTTCGCCACGCTTTGGCCTCGTCAAACCCTCCTGTAATAAATCCGGGCTTGTCCAACGTATAAAACCGAAACACGGATAATTTTCCGATGACCGTATCTTTGCGCTCCCCACAAATAGCGCATACTTGATCCCGAGCCGACAACTCCATATCTTTCTCGTGAACTAGATGCAAGAAAGCATCGCGAAACGGCTCACAGTCATATAAATAGGAGCCGTTAATTTTTAGAGAAATAAGGGAACGATCGGTTGAGAGAGAGAGTTTTTCCCTCAACTCCTGCAAGATCGCTTCCTTTTTTTGCACAAGCAATTGCTCAATCGCCCGAAGAACGGGATGATCCATTTTGCGGGTAACCGTTCGAAACCAGCCAATGACTTTTTGTTCATATGTATTTTCAATCGTTGTAATTTTCGCCGTCGGCGAATAGTTGGCTCCGCGAGACGAACCGGAACGAAACAAATATTTTTTGTAATCGCTTCCACATCCCTCAATCTCGCAACCTTCCCAGACAACATTCCCTTCTTCGTCCGCACGCACTGCAACAAGCACACAAGCAGGATAGCCGGGGTTCTCCACCAACTGATCCACCACTGACCCCTCTCCTTGCTTTTCAAGCACTATCTTCCCAATTTGGGCGATCGCTTCGATCAATCTATCACCCCTCCGCATCATGAGAACTAATTCCATTATACCATATTTCAGGAAATATGGTATAAAAATTTATAATATTTAGTGATTATAAATCATCGTTCAAACCACAGACGAAAAAATTGGCACATAGCCCACATAATCGTTATGCATCAAAACTCCGTAACGCTTGCCCAACTCCAAGAGGGGCCCACATAACTCCTGAAAAAATCTGTTTCACGCAAAACATCGATTAAGGAAAAAAAGGCCATGGACAACCTTTTTCCCTCCCCTATAAAAATCACGTGGTACGATTCTCACGGAACAAGCGGCTGAAGTCAAACTTCATGAAAAAAAGGCGGTGGATAACCGCCTTCTTCTTTCCCTCTTACTCATTCAACAGGAAACACCAGGATGAGATCGACCCCCTTTCCCTCTTACTCGCTCAGCAAGCTTCGAACCTCTTCTTCAGAAAGATCAACCAACCGGGCAATCTCGGCGGCCGTCATCCCTTTTTGCGCCATCGTCTCAATGAGCCGCTTCATTCCTTGCTTCATCCCTTGCTCAAGGCCGCGTTTTACCCCTTCTTCCAGCCCCTCTTTCTTCCCTTTTTGCTCGTAGGAGATGATCAGCTCCAACACTTTCTCTCGTTCTTTCGTTTCCATCGCCTTCACCTCGCTTTGCAGCTGTTGTTCCTCTTCCTCCGTCAGCTTCACGTACGTCTCAAAAAACCCAAGCAGCAGCCGCTGCCTTGCCTCATCGAGCTCCAACCGCACCAGCATGCGCAAAAACTCTTTTTTCAGCTCCACCTTCTCTCTTTCAGTATACCCCATTTGACTGAGCAGCGCAGCCGCGACCGGGTTGTCGTGCCGGATGTACTCCCGCCACTGCTTCTTCCGCAACGCCACCGGAAAAAAGCGAAACTGCAGCACTTCCCCAAACGGAAATTCCATCGAAAACACAGACGGTTCCTCGCGGAGAGAATCATAGTGGAAGACGGCGATCGGGACGATGCGGGTCCGGTAGGTTTCATACAAGCGGCTGAAATAGAGGAACATGCGCTCGGCAAACGTCGGCTGGACATACCCTTGCGTTTCCACGTGCACGATGATCAGCCCGTCTTCGCCTTTCAGCTTCGTCTCGACCAGCAGATCAACGCGGTACTTTTCGCCAGCCGTCACATCAGTAAACAGCTCTTCGGATAAAAAGGACAGATGGTGGAAATCGATATGCTCGTGCATGTCGGGGAAAAAGAGGAGCAGAAACTCTTCGAAAAACGTGCGGATCAGCTCTTTGAACAGCCGATCATGGTCAATCGCCATTCAATCACCTCACCTTGATGGTCTCTCTTTTTCTATTCGCCGTCCCCAAGGCGGCATCCTGCTCACAGTGAGAAATTCGTCATAGGTACGATAAAAACGGCAGAAGGAACTCCAATTGTCACGACCGGGATGACGTTTCAATCCCTTTATAGGTACGATAAAAACTTCACATTTTAAGACCGTACATATCCACAAAAAACTGGTACACTTTAGGTTCGCCTAGTTGTAGGATTTCGACCACCGCTTTTTTGACTTCTTCTTTCACCTGTGATGTCCAGACAGACGTTTGAAAGTACCATCGACTGATGATTTCATCCAATTTGTCCATGTTGTCCATGTTTTGAATGTAGCCGATCAAGTCATAGATCGTGATCATGGTTTCTTCACCCCCAGTTCATTCATTGCAACTATATACATGCTCATTGAAAAGTTAACCTTCGTATAAGTGGTTCCCACTCCGGTTATACTGCTCCTAAGGAAAAGTATGGAAAAGGAGCGGAATTCTGCATGAAACGTCTCAAAATCACCAACGATCATGGATGGACACCTCGGACACTTCGCAAACAGGAACGGAAAATCAAAAACACCCTTCTTCGCCAACGGGTGATGGCGGTTCGCCTGGTCATGGAAGGCTATTTGGGCAAAGAGGTGGCCTCCATGGTCAACGTGTGCCGACAAACTGTTTCCCATTATGTGTCGCTGTTCAACGAAGGCGGCCTTGAACTCCTGCTTCATCGGGATTTCGCCCCCGGGCGGGAGCCGTTTCTCACGGAAGAACAGCAAGAAAAGATCAAACAGCTTGTATTGACCACCACTCCCGCGGAACTGGGCTGGGACGTCGCTTCGGCGTGGAACACCAAACTCCTGCAATCCTATGTCGCAAAGCAATTCGGTGTTTCCATTTCCCGCGAAGCGTTGCGAAAACTCCTGCACCGCAAAGGGCTGTCGTGGACACGACCGACGTACACACTGGCGAAAGGAAATCCGGATGAGCAAAAGCAATTTGAAAAACAAATGGATCTGATAAAAAAAAAACTTGATCACCAAGGAGACAGAAGATGCTGTTCTTCTGTACATCGATGAAACCCATATCCGCTCTTACCATGTCTTGCGGTCCACATGGTCGGAAGTCGGCCGCCAAAAACAAGTGCCGACGTTCGGCCATCATGCCCACGTATCGCTGTTTGGCGCGGTCAACATCCACGATGGCGAAACGGTGCTTCATCAAACGACCGCTGCCAATGCCGCGACGTTCTTGGATTTCTTGAGAATGCTCAAACAGCGCTATTTAGACCGTCTCATGGTTTTGGTGTTGGATAACGCCCGCATTCACCATGCCAAAATGGTCAAGGAGTTTTTGCGGGAAGAAGGACAGTGTTTTCACTTTATTTACCTTCCTCCGTATTCTCCGCAACTGAACCCGATCGAACGCTTGTGGAAATGGCTGAAAGACACCGTGATCGCCAATGTGTTTCACAAAAATCGAAACGATATCGTCCAGGCCATTGCTCGGTTTGTCCACTACATCCACGAACGTCCGGAGGAAGTGCTGCAACGCTTAGGGTGTGCAGGATGAGAAGTTAACTCTTTATGTTGCATGTATATAGTAGACACAAGCAGATTTCCCGGTTCGCTGTGCCGAATCTAATCCCGGATTCCAGGCCTTCTTTGATCATCTGCCGAAGTTTCAATCCCTCATAGGTACGATAAAAACTGCGCACTCAACTAGGAGTGCCGCAAGCTGGGCTGCGTTTCAATCCCTCATAGGTACGATAAAAACGAGGTGTTGCGGTGAGCGTTGTTTTGCGGACGAGGCGTTTCAATCCCTCATAGGTACGATAAAAACGTGGAGCTTGGGGAGCTGGCGAACGAAGCAAGGTTCTTGTTTCAATCCCTCATAGGTACGATAAAAACGCCAAACCCTATCACCTGCTTTAGTGAAAGAGGCAATGTTTCAATCCCTCATAGGTACGATAAAAACAAGACGGATCCGCCGCCACTGTTGATATAGATGTTGTTTCAATCCCTCATAGGTACGATAAAAACCACTCCGCCCGACCGTCTCGGACGGAGGATAAAGGGTTTCAATCCCTCATAGGTACGATAAAAACATTGCGCGACGATGAAGCGTTTGTATTCGGTGAAGGTTTCAATCCCTCATAGGTACGATAAAAACCGAATACACTGCCGCCATAGCTGTCAATCCATACGGGTTTCAATCCCTCATAGGTACGATAAAAACAATTGCGCGACGATGAAGCGTTTGTATTCGGTGAAGGTTTCAATCCCTCATAGGTACGATAAAAACGTAGTATCTTTGTATTTGAGCGTCAAACATGTAGGTGTTTCAATCCCTCATAGGTACGATAAAAACGAACGGATATGTTTATATAACTGAACATGATGAGGTGTTTCAATCCCTCATAGGTACGATAAAAACCAATGTCAACGTCTACATATTCGGTATCAAATGTACGGTTTCAATCCCTCATAGGTACGATAAAAACCGACAAACTCATTGAATTGCTCAATGCAGAAACGTGGCGTTTCAATCCCTCATAGGTACGATAAAAACCCCAAAAAGTGTTGTCATATCAACCTTTTCCCTTCAACGTCATCATCAGAATAACACGTTTCGAAGATTCTGTCAATCAAGTCTATCCTTGATGGCTGTAGGGATCAGGCGATCAAAACCAATGTCGTCGACCCCCTGGGGTTTTTGCGTGATTGGAGGTCGACGACAAACGAAAGGCGGTTTGGTTATGAGCCGTTAAGCAGCTGTTGAATGACGTTGATTTTTTCTTTTTGCTTTTTGCTGGCGCTTTTTTCCCATTGGCCGATCCGTTGCCAATACGCAAGCAGCGCTTGAGCGGCCTGTTTGTTTTGTTGTTGGATGACTTGACTATATAGGATGTCTTTGCTGCGCTGCTGATCGGCTTGGCTGTCGGTGAGCTGCTCGATTTCAGCGACAAGCCGTTCTTCTGGGGAAAGCAGGGCAAGTTTTGCTTGCTCTTCTTCCTCGCGCTTCCGCTGTTCCAGCAATGCCTGCTCTTTTTTCCGCTGTTCAAGCCGCATCGTTTCTTTTCGGACAACGGGAAGAAATTCCGTTTCCGTCACATCCTCCACATCGATGAATCGGCCATAGCCCGATGATGTTTTCGATCCAATTCCCCATTCTGTCAGCGCCGCCTTCGTCCATGCCGCGGCTTCCTCCAGCAGACGCTTCGCCTCTTCATCGCTTTGTGCCGAGCGGTTTGCTGTCAAGTAGATCTCCACCTCAGCGGCCGTGACCGTCCAAAACGAAACAGGGACGGGCTTTTGGTCATCGGTCGCTGCCTTTTTCCCTTCGTAATACTCTTTCATATGCACAGCAAGGGCATCGCGGACGAGTTGCAGCCCATCGATGAGAAAAATATCGTGAAATTGAACCATGCCTTTCTTTTCTTGCGTTCCAAACACGTCCCTTCCGATCTTCTGTTCGGAAAGGCTTTTTTCTTCCCCTTGACCGTATGCTTCGATCCACCAGTGGCGGACAAGTCCTTTTACGCTCGAGGCGGGAATGTACGGCAGTCCGTATACGGGATGGATCGTCAATGAGGTCTCGCGGACATGGCCAGCACCAAGGCCATGGATGATTCGACCGGCAAGGCGTGCTTTGAGCTTTTTGACATGCCCGGTTTGCGCCCATGCAGCCATGGCGTGTTCACGCTGCGCCCGCAACTGTTCTCCCACTGCTTTGAGTTCTGGAAGGATCGGAACAGGCTTTAGTCGTTTGGATAACTCCCACACTCTTTTTTTATCGTTCCACTCATGTTCTAAAAAGTAATAGAGATGGTACGCCAAATGGGCCATGGACTTGCTGGCGGCCTGCATGACGTCCCGCGTGTCTTTTGGATGAAAAAGCATGCTCATTCCTCCTTACTCCGCCGTCCCGCCATCGTCCTTCGCCATCCCGTCGGCAAACTTGCGCATCCAATCAAGCAACGCGACCGCCTCCATCGTCCATAGCCGATATTCTGCACTCGATAAATGGACGATGACTTCCACCAACTCTTCATTCCCGCTTGGGAACTGGTCAGGAAACTGCTCTTTCATCCATTTTGCGAGCGTATGATAAATCACTTTATACTCGTTTTGTTTCTTTTTTTGGAAATAAAACGCCAATGTTTGCCCAAGGCCGTTCACTTGAATGAGAGACGGCATTTTTTTCACGTACGAACGATACGTTTCAAAATTCTCCCTTAACTGTTCTTTCGCCCGTTTGACCTCTTGGAACGCGAAAGCGGCGCGTCCATTCTCAATCCCAACCCGTTGCACCGTTTTTTTCATCTTTGTCTCCTCCATTTACAGCCAAATGGTTCTCATCATTCCACGTCCTAGCGTACTGTTTCCGCCCAATTGAAAGACAGACGGAAATTTCCCGCTTTTCACTAAATACTGTTCAATGTCGTTCGCGGTGGTCAGTCCATTGATTCCGTTGCCGCGCGCATGGCCAATATAAAGGAAGCTGTAAAAGAACGTCTCCGGCGGCACATTTTCTTCGTACCAAAGCGCCCCATTGTCCACCGTTCCCGTCTCGTGGGAAATGCGAATACGTGCATTGACTTCCGTCGATAGTTTGACAAAATCGACAAAATCATCGTCAGACAGCACGACAAGACGTTCTGGAAGACGGAGGCGGCTGTATTCGCCAATGAGAGTCGCTAACTGTTCGGCAAGCTGTTGGGCCTCTCGTGAAATCGTGACGTCGAACGTATATTCTTCAAGGACGATGCGTCCATTTACGGCCATCAACCGGTCACTGCTCACCGTATTTGGCGCTGGAACTGGAAGCGGTTGAAAAGCGTTCTCTTTGCTGATTGTTTCTTGGTGAATGCTCATTTCCTGATTCCAGCGTTCAAGTACGTGAGGGCATGTAATCCAAGCAAACACGCCGCGAAGCGATTTGACAGGGAACAATAGCACACGAGCGTCGCTCAATGCAATAGCGCTCGCCTGCGTGACACTTTCCTCCCCTCGGTCAGCTCCAAAAATAAGGTCGAGCTCCTTCTTTTCTTCCGGCAACGCTTGTACCATATGATACCGCACTGCTCCTTTGAGAGAGGAACTCTCAATCTTCGGGAAACCAGTATGTTTCTCACGCTGGATCGGCAAGTCGACAAGCCCAATTTCACTTCCACTTCCCGCGTGGACAGACGTAACCGCATGCAAAACAAACGGACGAACAATGGAATACATTACAACTCCTCCTCACTTTCACTGGCACTGGTTACAATCGCAAAGCCAAAACCTTCTTCGGCTCCTTCATCGGTCAGATGAATGCCGTCAAGGACCGAGAAAATAAGCGGCAGTTCCTCATCACGCTCCACCTTCACGTAAACGACAGAACCGGCCGGAACCATCCATTTCCGTGGTTTTGGGCGATGATGGACGATATCCCACCCACCGTACAGCTCTGGACGGCCAATGGCAGAAGCAAGCCATTCAACGGTTGCGCCATTCGGCCATCTCCAATGCACGCCGTCAAAGGTGGCAGGGCGGGAACCGTTTGAAAAAATGGCAGGGGACAAAAACACGACTTTCGCTAGTTTTGTCCGTTGAATCGTCTGTTCAAGGGTCTTCCTTTCGTCCACGCTCCATAAACGAAACTGCTCCGGCGTTTGCCGAATCGACCAAGGGCGGTTCTCACCGCCAATCCGCGCCCATTTCACGGCAGAAAAGTCCGGCTCATCACTGATGTAAGCAACCAGCGAGGCATCGCCTAAAAAGCGGCTTTTCTCCACCCGGTACAAAAATTTCTCGCGGGCGGTTCGTTTGCTGTCATCCAATTGAATGCCCACTTTCGCTTCGCGCACGATAAATGACGATAAGGATCGAAGCGAGGTGATCGGCTGACTAGCGAGTAACGCGCGTTTCCATTCATCGACAGAAACGTAGCGATGTTGCGAACTTTTTGTTTTCTCCCTCCGTGATGAGGCAAGCCGCCATCCTGGGGACGATGAAGCGGGTTTTCGATCCTTGACTAGCTCCAACGGATACGCTGTGAGCGACTCCCCTTCCTCAACGACTTGATAGTCAAGTGGGAGAGGCAAAAACAGCTGATCCCCATCCGCAAGCCCACAATAATGAAGGCGAAACGCCCCATGTTCGTTCGGCGTGCCCATCCATTGCTTCACATGTTCGTCTGCGCCTCTGGCAAAGTCCTCAAACGAACTGTGTGTGTAAATATACGCCGCCCGCAACGCCCCGTAAATCGTGTTCGGCCGCGGCGGAAACATGGGCTCCATGACGGTCGTTTCCCCTGCTTGTGTGGCATGATGATTTTTGAAAAAAAACGTATCGGTCGGCCTCAATGTCAGCTTGGTCATACGTCGCTCCCCTCGCTCCGTCTAAAAAAGGTCAACATCTTTAACAAATGCAAAAAATCATAGCCGCGTGGCACGGCATCATACAGCGCCATGAGCGCATCCGTATGGCTGCGCAAATCACGTTCCTTCCATTGATTCCCTTCTTTCACTGATCGCTTGAGCAGACGGCGAAGCTCAACGGCCAGCATGTCACGGTTTTCCCATTTCGGGCAGTCCTTTTCGTGCAACAACGGCGCAAACGCTTGGGTAAAGTGGAAAATAAAGTTCGGTGAGATTGAAGTCTTTAACAAGGCAACGAATTGTTCTAACCGGCTTGATGCCATTTTTCCTTTGATCATCCACGGAAGTATGGCTTCGGCAATCTCACCCGACCGAGTATGCACCGCCAGTGCCAAGGCGTCTTTTTGCTGATTCGTCTGTTCGTTACGGTACTGTTTCGCTTTTTGTTCGAGTGCTCTTGCCTCATTTAGCACATGCTGCAGCGGCGCTTTTTTATGGGCAATCACCAATCCGAACGAAGCCGTCGCCCCTTCCCCTAACCCTTGCTGTTCATCACTGAATGCCAAGCGAAGCAGCTCAGCGGCCTTTAACGCCTCATCGACCGGCAAAAAGGCGAGCACATCATCACCGCCTGCATAGACAAGCTCACCATGACATTGTTGTTCGACAATGCGAGGAACGACTTCTTTGGAAAAGCGAGCGAGCTTTTGACTCGTCCGGCTGTATTCTTCTTTCTGTTCTCCGGAAAACCATCTGCCCATGTTATCGCCATCCATCATAAGCACCGCGTAGTAATCGCCCGAACCGATGTCCAGCACAGATGGGAACGGCCGAAATGACGCTCCGAACAAGTCCGTGAAGTAATCACGGGCAACACGCTTCCCTAAACAAATGCCGCATAAAAACTCATTGTCTTTCACGCGGCCAACGCGCCGTTCATCTTCACCGTCTCCATCTCTTCCTTGAAACTTTCCAGCCCTTCTCTTCCACAAATTTGCCGTTTTCCTCTTGATTTCGCCGTAACGATCAAAATCGTCGATTTCTTCTAGACGCAGCGCCTCCCGTTCCTTGCAGACAGAACAAACAAGCCCTTGCTGGGGAACAGAGGCGTAATGTTTCTCATTTTTCAACGCGCCTAATCGGCGTTCAGCCCGTTCACGCACAGTTCGGAATGATGCGGATGGCTCATACGGTTCCGCCACCCAATAAACTTCCAAAAACGATTGCACTTGCTGCTCCACCATCGTTTCAAGCTGTTGCCGCTCATCGTCTGACAGATGCGGGAACATGCGTGAGACCGCTTGAAAACAGAAATCGAGAAACACATTGCGGACGTCTTGTTCGGTTTCCCGCAACCAACCGCAAACGTCAGTTTCTGTACCTTCCATAACCGCTGTTAGGCGGTTGGGGAGCGAAGCAACACGAAGTTCACGAAGCGAGAGCGTGCGCAGTTCCTCTTTTCCAACTAGCGGATAAATCATCTCACAGCCGGCACCATATTGGTAAAAGCGTTTCATCGCCTCTCTTACCAGATGCGACAAAATATAGCTTCCGCTCCAAAAATCTTCTGTTTTGCGGGCCGATGCAATAAACGACTGTACAGGTCCCACCGTAAAAAGAACAATATATCGATTCGTCATACCCTCACCCCAACGATTTCCAAAAACCGCTTCCGGTCTTGTTCGTAACGCGGCTCATTGTACCGCTGTTCATTCGTCCTCACTTCTGAGATGATCGGATAATACCGTCCGCCGATTTTCCTTACTGTGCACCATAATGGCGAAGCGAGCTTATCCCTTCCGTGCACAAAGCCGAGCGTTCCGTACCGATTGGCCTCATGGGACGCTTTTCCAAACCCCTTCAGCACTTCGCTCGCGCTATCTTTTCCTTCCCCGACCCAGACAGCGAATAATATCGGGTGGGGCGTCTTCACAGCTGCGGTTCGCGCTACGATGCAGCCGCGACTTGCGAAGGAAAACGCCGATGCCACCCCGAGATGGCTCAACACGGTATGTAAACTATTGGCGTATTCTTCAACAGTGTTCCACTCGTGTCCTGTCCACTGCACCGCCCCAAATCCGCGGCGCGATCGTTGTCCGATCCCGGCGAGATGAAGCATATACTGGAAATACCATTCATACATCTCCAACTTTGATTCATGCCGTTTCCGCACCGAAACCGTCACTGTCACTTCTTTTCCGGCTGAAAGGGCGGGCACAGTGAAGGAAGACGACTTGTGCGGCAAAATGTTTTCTTTTTTCGCTCCCTGCACCGTCTCTGACATCGATAGATGAACAGGAGACTGCTGCTTCATCACCCTCGTTCCACCAAACATGATTTCCTCTTCCCGAAGCAGGTCATTGACATTCGGCTGATCCTGGAGCGTACGCCAAAAATAGCGCCACACCCCCCGCAGCGACGGGAGGCGAAACTCGGCTTGGGCCCGCGGCTCAGCTCCATGAATGGCCGCTGGCGTCAACAATACAAGCTGATACGGCGATTCGACAACAGCGGTCGCCGTAGCCGATTCATAACGTTCCATCATCTGCTCCCCTTTACTTTGACATCGACTTTGCCAACATCGACATCCGCTCAAAAAATGAAGAAAATTGTTCAAACAGCGCAACCGCCTTCGGCATAAACTTTTCTGCTGGCAGCGGATTGGGACGTGTGCCCGCATGGTTGATATCGTTGCGCAGCTCTTTGATTTGGCCAAACGGCTTCAATTCCTCCCGATAAGAGTCAAGCGCATTCGCCATCCGCTCCACCAACTCGAACGAATGAACCCGCCATTCGTCCCTCGGAATCCGACGCAGCACGATTTGAATGGTCGAATGGATGTCATTCCGCACCTCTTCCTTGCGTTCATCGAGCGAAAACGCCCGGCAAATCGCCGTCACTGTGTTTTCCTCAAGCATCGTTAGCGCTGATTGGATGAGTCCATGATTCAAACACCACCGAACCGCTTGCCAACTGTTGATGATCGGATCATCACTAAAAATGGCATACTTCTTTTCCATTTCGTCAAGCAGCGGAACAAGCGGTTTGACCGCTTCGGTCGGCGCTGAACGGACACGCGCCAGTTGTTCGCGAAATTTCCGCACTTCCTCATCAATGTCCAAACTCCGGCACGTGCGGATCGCTTTTTCTGTCTGATCCAATTGTTTCGCTAACTTGTTTAACGCCGCCACCTCGTTGCGCAGCTCTCGGCTTGCCGTTGGATCACAGAAGACGTGACGGTTTTCCTTTTCCGTCAGCGCCCGAATCAACGCCGCATCCCCCGTACGCAAAAACTGGTCGACGCCATTCGTCCAATCAAGCAAGCTGGCCATGCTCGTCAAATTGACAATCGGCGCCAATCGCTCTTCTGGCGGCAGTTGCTTAACATCCATCGGGCGCCCCAGCACCTCAAACCAGCCATACACAATTGCCCCGATCTCGGCCTTTTTCACCAAGCGGGCATAATTCAACACAATGAGTGCTACAAACGGAATGGAACGAAAACTATGGGTAATATCGAAATAGATCGTATCCCCTTCCCCAATTTCTGACATAACGCGATCAAACAGCCGCCAATTGGTCCGTTCATCCTGACCGTTGTCAATGTCAACCATCTTCACATTCGCTTCAGGGGCGATGCGGCGGAAAGCGGTCATTAGTCCTTCCAGCTGCTCTTCCCCTCTCAAGCGGTCCTCTCCATTTCGCTCCCGCGCTTCTTTTGTCGCAAACACAATGACATCCATCGGTTGCTCGCCGTGCAACAGCTCGTACACCGCCGTCTGAACAAAACGGGTATACGAGGAAGTTTTTCCCTCATACGTATAAAAACAATATTCATAGTCACTTAACCCTAAAAATGACAACAACACATGTCTTCCCATCGTCATGATCCCCCCGTCCCTACCAGTTGCGCCGTCACATCCGAAAATGATGAATCGTCTTCATAAATCCCTTTTCCTCTCACCGCCTCCCGCTCATACCGGTCATGATCGAGCCATAAGTAATTGGCGTACAGGCGGTCTTCCTCTTCGACATACCGATAGGCGAGCCGAAACGCCGTTTGGCCGTTGCTTGCCCCTTTGTATAAGTGATATTTGGCTTTGCGCGGATCAATCGTTTCAAACGATTTTTCATGGTACAAAACCGAAGCGTCGCCTTCACGATATTTTAATTTTTTGACTAGTTCTTGCATCTGTTGGTACACAAATAGCGACTGATGACGATTATGCCGAAGCATATCGGCCACTTGCCGCGATACAAAATAAGACGTTTCAAAAAGATGCTTATACTTTTCATGCTCGAGCAAAAACTGGCCAAACGCGCTCAAACAAACGAACTCTGCATCCCGATAAAATAAGGAAGGGTATTGTTCAATGCATTGCTTTTCTTGATAGGAAAGCTCGTTCATCGCCACCAAATCCATTTGGCACTTGCGAAGCAACTCAAAATAACGGCGCACAAATTGTTCGTCGATGTGAATCGGTACGGGTGGAATTTCATGCAAAACTTGTCCATCCTCGTGCATATAAGCAGTTGGATAGTTTAAGAATGCCCCAACAATATAGCCAAGCGAAGTCATCACTTTATACCCGCCGATCGGCGCAAAACAAGTCGTCGATGGCTCGCCGTGCATCAGGGCATTCGCAACCTTCGACATATACTCTCCCAGCGTTTCTTGCAATCGCCTCCGATGGTTCACATCTACTTCTACATACACAACACGGACATTCGCTTTAAAATCCCGTTCAAGCAAATGGACAAGCATCGCCTCAACGACCCGCCCTCCAACCGTGTCCGTAACAATGAGAACGATCGTCGGTCTCTCTCCTAGTTTTCCTTGTCGATGAAGCTCGTAAATCATCGAATACTCTGCACAAACACGGTTAGGCTGCTGAGCGGCCTCATGAGCAAACTGCCGGGCATGGCGCAACCAACGATCTATCTTGCTTTGTTTTTGTTCATCCACGTCCCGGTCATGAATCCAAGAACGAATCTCCCCTAGCGTCTCGTCTCGATTCACCGAAAAGACATTCCTAGCCCCCGTCAATAACGAAACGCCGCATGTCAATACAATGTGCTGATACAAGCCAATCTCTCTCCTATTCTTCAAATCTCCATCTAGCATGAACAAACCAGGAAAATATATCTATTTCTATACCAATTTTAAACTATTTTCCAAAATTCAAGCAAGTGATTTTATTATTTTCTTAATTCATAACAAATCGGTGAATCCTCTACTGCGGAAAGACATTTTGGAAGGCTGGTGATTTAAGGGAGTAGGCCGCTTCTCAATAACGTTTCTCAAATAATAGAAAAAACTGTAGCATCGTTCCTTCTTTGCACACGTTCACCCATTGATCAAGGGAAACTGCTGTTTTTCACCAGCCTTCTGGAAAACTTCGCATAAAAAATGGGCTGAACTAGCGATTGTGGGTCAAAATTTTTCGAGGAAGATAGGGAAAGAAAAACAGATAGAAAGTGGAGGGATAAGGATCTTTCCGCAAAAATAGTGCGCTGACGTTCCGGTCTCTCATAGGTACGATAAAAACCATTTTGGACTCGGAGGCGGATGTGTTGGATGATCTGTTTCAATCCCTCATAGGTACGATAAAAACCCAAAAACCACCGCAGAAATGCTTCTTATGTACGCGCAGATTTCAATCCCTCATAGGTACGATAAAAACGTATCGCGACAGGACGACGCCAAGCGGCTGCGAAATGAATTTCAATCCCTCATAGGTACGATAAAAACGGCGGGTTAGCCGATTGCCCTCGCTAGAAAACCACGCATTTCAATCCCTCATAGGTACGATAAAAACTGATATTGCTCATCGATAGCACTTAATTTTGTTTCATTTCAATCCCTCATAGGTACGATAAAAACTTGTGAAGAAGTTTGCCGGAGCGAAAGGAAACGCGAAATTTCAATCCCTCATAGGTACGATAAAAACCTATCCACCCGTTTGCAACCCGGCGGACGGGTTATTTATTTCAATCCCTCATAGGTACGATAAAAACGGAAAACATATAGTGACGCTCGTAGGACAGCTCAGAAGCATTTCAATCCCTCATAGGTACGATAAAAACTGGGAACGGGAGAACACTGCTGAACGTGTCAAGGTGTTTCAATCCCTCATAGGTACGATAAAAACGCGATAAAAAAGTAGAGCGTGTTTTGGTGGCTAAAGTTTCAATCCCTCATAGGTACGATAAAAACCTCTGTTCTGAAAGGTGACGGATGAGACCTGGAATGTTTCAATCCCTCATAGGTACGATAAAAACCTCTGTTCTGAAAGGTGACGGATGAGACCTGGAATGTTTCAATCCCTCATAGGTACGATAAAAACTGATGACCTCCCGTTTTAAAAAATGTAGAACAAAAAGTTTCAATCCCTCATAGGTACGATAAAAACTATCGGGTAGTGGCTCGGTCTGTCCTTGTAAACTCGGTTTCAATCCCTCATAGGTACGATAAAAACTCGTGTTCACATTGAGAGACGGAATGGACCCGCGTGAGGGTTTCAATCCCTCATAGGTACGATAAAAACGCCGATCTGCGTAGTATTCGGATTAGTCAAAAGGGTTTCAATCCCTCATAGGTACGATAAAAACTCATGCTCATAAATATCGTCCTCCTTCGTTATTGAACCGGTTTCAATCCCTCATAGGTACGATAAAAACATAAGGTCAAAATCATTTTTTTGTTCATCTAGCGTGTTTCAATCCCTCATAGGTACGATAAAAACATGATACTATCATGATACTTTTGACGTGTTTTTCCATTGTAGTTTCAATCCCTCATAGGTACGATAAAAACGTGAACGCGAACAGGAAATGTTCCACGACATCTAAGTTTCAATCCCTCATAGGTACGATAAAAACTGATCAAGAAATTGCTCGACACATTCAAATTGTCGCTAAGTTTCAATCCCTCATAGGTACGATAAAAACTGAGTCCAAAGTAGAGCGGTTGAAATCGTACCTGCAAGAAGTTTCAATCCCTCATAGGTACGATAAAAACTGCGATACCACTTTGTTTTATCGATCTTCAAGCTGTGTTTCAATCCCTCATAGGTACGATAAAAACGTGAACGCGAACAGGAAATGTTCCACGACATCTAAGTTTCAATCCCTCATAGGTACGATAAAAACTGATCAAGAAATTGCTCGACACATTCAAATTGTCGCTAAGTTTCAATCCCTCATAGGTACGATAAAAACCTTGTTCTTGTTGCGGTAGCGGGGTTATGACAACACTGTTTCAATCCCTCATAGGTACGATAAAAACGGACAGCTACCCTGCTAAACCGCATTGGGCACCGGAGTTTCAATCCCTCATAGGTACGATAAAAACGCCTGTTTCCTCGGTGTGTGAAAGAACGAATGGATACGGGTTTCAATCCCTCATAGGTACGATAAAAACCCCAAAAAGCGCTGCCATAACAAGCTTTCTCCTGCAACGGCAACTTCAGCATAACACGTTTCGAAGATTCTGTCAATCAAGTCTACCCTTGATGGCTGTAGGGATCAGGCGATCAAAACCAATGTCGTCGACCCCCTGGGGTTTTTGCGTCATTGGAGGTCGACGACAAACGAAGACTGCTTCCTAGCGTTTGGCGTGCCTTGTTTGCCGATTGCTGTTTGCCTAAGCGAGGGCAAGCGCTCGTCATGCGGTGAATAAAACCGGGGCGCCGCCTGCCCATCCATCGCAGGCAAGACGAATACAAACATTGGAATCCCAACACTTGCATGAACAAGGGCGAGTGCTAACTTTTTATGTCTCGAAGCAGTCGGCCGATGATCGCCTCTTGGTATCCCGCTTTTTCCGTTTTCGCCATCGCTTCTTTCACTGGCTGCAGCGGCGCTGACGCTACGGAGGCGAGTTTGGCGAGCCGCTCCGCAGGCAAGTGAACCGATGGGGTGGCGGCGAAGTAGTCATCGACGCTGTAGCGCCAGAGAACAGCCGCCGAGCTGTATCGCTCGAGAAAACGGTCGGCCATTTTCAAACCTTCCGGGTCAAAGTCGCCGGAGTAATGCAACTTGGCGCCTGAAGCTGCGAGCAAATCAAGGAGCCGCATCGTCGCTAAATTCATTTGCCCGTTCGTGCAGACAAGCGGGGCGTGGGTGTCAAGCAAGGTCGAGAAAACGCCCGCGTTTTCGACGACGTATACGATGCCGCCGTTGGCTGGATAGGCGCGAATGAGCGACAACACGTCCCTTAGCGGTGCATTCAATGCGCTGTTGGCTTCGACGGCAGCAGTGAAGACTGGGTGAGGGCCTTTCTTCGTTTCGGCCAACAAGTTGGCGCAGGTGGCAAAGTTCAAAATATCCTCGCGGAGCAGGCCAACGGACTGCAGCAATTCATTGACGCTCTCTACAGAGGTCACATCCCACTCACCTGGCACGGTCGCTTGCAAGGCCGACAGCAACACCTTGCCGGGGAGCGTTGACAGGTCAAAGGCGTGTGGATCGCCGGCGATGCGCTGGGCAAACAATGGGAGCCGCTCATACGAGCCAAGCGGCAAGCGGCGAAGGGCGGCGCCGGCAAGACGGATCGCCGCCGCCAACTCTTCGCGGTTTGCCTCATACGCCGCTTGGATGAACCGTTGGCCACAAATGTCTTCAAGCCAAGGGTGCTCGTGGGCGAGGTGCCCAAAAAACCGCTCCCGCTCCTTTTCGACTGCCTGGCGCTGTTCTTTTTTCGGCACGAGCGGCTCGCCGAAATAGCGCTCGAGCAGCTCGATGAGACCAACGCAGGCAAACCGTGTTCGTTCGAGTTGCTGTTCAAAGGCGGGCAGGGAAACGCGGGAAACGTCTCGGCCGAAAAAGGCGGCGATGACTTCGCGCTCGTTCTCGCTGAACGATGCCAAGGAGACGACGCCGCCAACACGGCCGAGCGACTCGTATTTCCGCTTCATTTCGACAAACAAGCGGCGAAAGCCCGGCTCGGAACGGAAAAAGGCAGCGGCCTCTTCGGCCCGGTTCATGTCTCGATCAACTCCCATTCTTCCTCATTCGCTACTAACTGTTTGATGCGCCCGTTCCAATAATACTGGATGACGGTGACAAACGGTGCATTGCGCGGACGGACGAGCTCGCAAATCGACAGGGCCGGCACGGTGTCGTAGTCACCCCAAAGCGCCTGCGAGTTCATGATGTAATTAAAGCCGAGCTGTTCAACAAGGCCGAACATCATGCGGATGTTGTTTTCATCGACGCCGGCGAACGCTTCATCAAGCGAGATGATGTACGGCGCATCATCGCCTGCTTCTTGATAGCGTGAATACGCCGCCGCAAACAGCGGAATGTACATCGCCAACGCTTTTTCCCCGCCGCTGAACCGATAAAAGCGCTGATTTGTCAGTTCGCGCTTCGGTTCGTGTTCTTTTTCATAGTAGAGGGTAAACGAAAACCATTTCCGATAGTCGAGCACTTCTTTTATAATTTGATGAAGCGTATTGCCTTGGCCGCGTTCCTCAAGCAGTTCGCGGGCGCGGGCGATTTTCGAGCGGAAATGGTTCGTCACCCGCTGCAAATCTTCCTCCTTGAGTAGCCGTGAATCCATCCGCAGCAACCCCACCAGCTCTTTCGTATCGAGCTCGTCTTCCGTCTCCGCCGTTTTCGGCTTCCATTGAATGGATAGAACGAGGCTCGATGACGTATCGATTTCGCTCATCCGCTTGTTCATGTCGTTCACCCATCGCTCCGCGCGTTGGATGCGGCTGCGCAAAATGCGGCCGACCGACTTTAAAATGACTTCCTCGTACAGTTCCCGGTCTTGTTCTTTCATATACTCGTGCTGCAACGCGATTTCCCGCTCAACTTCCGCCAAGACGACAGACGGCGTGGCACGCTGCCCTTTGTAGTCAAGGAAAATGACGTTTCGCTCTTGTTTTTCCCGCCAATCAACTGCTTTCATCGCCATTTCGTCGTCCGGCGCCGCGGTGCTCCATTCTTTCTCCTCGAACGGCAGCGATTCGAACGTCGCCCGGTATTCGGTCAAATTGGATGATTCTTGGAAAAAGATTGTGTTCAGCCGAGCCAGCAGCGAAGAGCGGCTGTCTTTCAATGTTCCCCCATACCGCTGTTTCGCTTCGCTCGCCTGCTCGCGAAGCGGGCGCGAACGGTCCAGCTCCACCAACTTGAGCGCCGCTTCACGGGCAAAGGCCTGCTCCCATGCGGCGGCCAGCTCGCGAGCGAACGTTTCCCGTTTCTCTCCTTGTTCCCGTTCTTCGGCAAGACGCGCAAGGCGCTGCTCGGTCCGCGCCCGCTCGTTGACTAGACGCGGAACTGCCTCGCGCAGGGTGTTAAGCCGCTCCCGCACGCGGGCGATTTCCGCGCGAATGTCATCCGCCCCCATTTGTTGGAGCGTTCGTTCGATCTCGGCCATGCGGAGCGCCAGACGTTCGTCTTCATCGAGCAGGCGATTCCGCTCCCCTTTGGCCTCATCGATGTCGTCGCGAAGCTCCTGCAGCTGCTCGCGCTGCTGGGTGATCATCGCCGCGACATAGAGCGCTTCTCGAACATGCACTTCCAGTTCATGCAAAAAGCGGAGATACGATTTCATCGCCAAGCGGGCTCGATCGCATCCTTCCACGGAAAACGCCACGTCAAGCCCTGCCGATTGCTCGCGCAACGTTTGCTTGAGGTGCTGCCACTCGCGAGCGAGACGGGATACTTTTTCTTGTTGCCGCTGCCAGTCGCGCTCTTTGCTTTCCGCGCGGCGGCGCGCTTCCTCCCGTTCCTCAAACGCCGCGCGCACATCGCGGTCCGATGGAAAGGCGGCAAACCACTCCGCCAATGCGGCTATATGAGCTTCCACCGCTTTGTGTTCCGCCTGCAGGCGGTCAAGCGCTTGCCGCAAGGAAGCGATCTCCTCTTCCAATGAAGCGATCTTCTCCATCCGCCACCGCCGCCTTGCCGCGCGGCCGATGAACATGGCGCGCTCGCGGGCGGGCGCATGACCGAGCACGAGACCAAGCGCATAGCGTCCGGCTTCATTAAGCGTCATGCCACTGTCTTGCGCCTCATCGGCAATGACGATACTGCGAAGCACGGCATCAATTCGCTCCGCAGCGACAGGCACATCTGCATCTGGCTGGAGATAATCGGCCAACGTATGCGCCATATGCACCGGGTTCGGGACGAGCACCCGGTCATACGTCACCGCCATATCGCGGTCAATGATCAGCGCGTCGAGCAGTCCGGCATGGGCGAGCGCCGATTCGATCCGCTCGCGGACAGGCTCGGGCACATGGTCGAAAAATTCGACTGCCGCATACAGCGGAACGGAAACAACTCCTTGTTGCTCCAACTCTGCGCGCATGGCGTCCGTCTGTGGATCGCGTTCCGGTTCTGGGTCTTGTTCCATCTGCCAATGGCGAAGCTCCTGGTCGCGCTCGGCGAGCTGGTCGCCAAGCAAGCGCATTTCGTGTTCAAGCCGCCATTTTTCATCGTTTTTCTTCCCGACGGCATCATAATACGCCGCCGTGAACGGCTGCTTGAGGTCATCGATGGAATATTGATCATACAAGCCGTCCGTCTGTCGCAAAAACGTCTGAATGCGCGCTTCGTCCACCGTGACGCCGCCGCGCTCCAGCCAAACGAGCACCGCTTGTTCCCACCGCTCTTTTTCTTGGTCAAGCAGTTCGTCCCATTTCCGGTATTGATGCCGCCATTCGTCAACTTCCCGCTGCAGTTCGCCCGCTTCTTTGCTTGCTTCTTCATAGCGCGCTTGCAGGCCTTCATGACGCCGCCAAAGGTCGGCGAGCGCTTCGAGTCGTTCCGCATGGCGGTCCGCTTCCTGCTTCCAAACCGTAAACGGAAACTCACGCTGTTGGTGATGATGACGGAAAAAATCGTCTTCATTCACTTCATGGCCGGCAAACGCCCCTTCGTCCGCGTCGGCGCGCAACTGCGCCAGCGTTTCTTCTACCTTCCGTTCCAGCTCATCGAGGCGCGCTTCCGCCTCATCGATTTGATGGCGGCGCTGCCGTTCAAGCCGCTCCTTCTCTTCGATTACCTGCTCTTGCCGCTCCCGCCGCCTCGCTAGGTCGCGCTGCTGTTCCTTTAACTCTTCGTGCTTTTCGGCTTGTTGAAAGACTTCATGGCCCGCAAGCTCCACTTCCCGTTCACGCAACACGTCTTCTTCCCGGCCGAGGCGGGTGATCTCCTCATCCAGCTCATCGAGCCGCTGCCGCGCTTTGTTCTCCTCTTCTGACCTTGCTCGCTGCTCAGCGGCGAGCTGTTCGGCTCGTTGGACCGCTTTCTCGTATTCCACGGCTTTTTCGGCAATCATATATTCATTGTAATGACGGTAATGGTCGCAAAGCCGCTTGAGCGCCCGCGCATCGCGCTCGAGCTGCTCCAGCTGCTGCTTTGCTTGGTCCATATTTTCAATCGTCTCGGACAAATGGCGCAATTCCTCATCGGTTAACGGCGGCAATGCGCTTTCCAAAATTTCGTAAATCACCGTCGGCTTGAAATCTTTCGATAATTTCGGGCTTCGCAATTGAATCAACAGCTCGATCAACTCTTGAAACGCCTCGAGCGATTCGAAGCGAAACACATGCTTATTGACGAGCTCCATATATTCTTTTTGCGTCTCGACCACCGTTCCCCCGGCGCCGAGCGCATCGGCGAGCTCGCGCTTTGTCAAAGGAATTTTCTCGCCCGTTTTTTCTTTTTTGTACAAGTCAACATCATGGCCGATGCGGCGGTTGTCCAAAATGACAAAGCCCCAAAAGTCGAGATTTTTTTGCCGTTTCGCTCGCAAGCCGATGCCGGTCGTGAGATATTGATCGGTTTCGGTCCGCTTATATTCGAGAAACAAATAGCCGGTCCGCTCATCGCGGTTGACGACATCTTTTTCCCCGAGCAAGTAATCTTCCATTCGCCGCGCCCGCGAACCGAACGGATCGAGCCGGTCGGGCGTCTTTTTCCCGTCAAGCAGCACCGGGATCAAGCTTTGCATCGTCACCGATTTGCCCGCTCCATTGCTTCCGCGCAAAAACAACTTTCCGTCAGCAAAATGAAAATATTGTTCATCATAATACCAGAAATTGATCAATCCCGCGCGATGCAACATCCACCGATCCGCCATCATAGTTCCCTCTCTTTCGCTTGAAAATCGTCCGGGTATCGCCCGCACAGCCGCCCAAGGAGCGGGTAGAGGACGACCATGCCCGTCTCGGGATCCGTGTCTGCCATTCGCCATGCTTTCAGCTCCGCCAACACCTCGCGGGCTAACTCCGCAAGCGATGCTTCGCGATGCGTCTTCCCCCATCCAGCTTCGTAGCGACGCTTCGTATCGGCGAGCGATTCAGAAAACTGCGCCGGCGTCAGCCAAAGGCGCCCGTACTCGTCCGGCGGAAAGGACGCCAACCGCTCGCGGACGACGGCGGCAAAATGAAGGATGATGTCAGACGTCCCTTTTAGATCGGGAAAGAGCGTATACGGCGCCTGCCGTTCCGGAATCGTCAACATGGCGACGTTTTTGTACAGCTCATATCGAAACGGCGTATGGGACTCAATATCCTCACGCAGCCGATGCCGGAAGTTGCGCAAGTAATAAAAATCTTGCTCGTCGCCTTCTGTTCGGTGTACAGCCGGTGATAAAAACAGCTTCCGGTACAGACGATGGCGCCGGTAATCTTGCGGCGCTGCTTTCCATTCTTCCGCCAACAGTTCATCAATCGACGTATATTGCAGCAAGTCTTTCGGATATGTGCGCATAAAGTAGCGCGCCAACACCGGCACTTCATAAAGCGCTTCTTCGTCCGCATGTTGCGCGAACGCTTCGATCTCTCCATCCATCCGGCGGATCAGTCCGATTTGTTCCGCTGTTTTCAGCACACGAATGAGCGCGCGCCGCTGCGAATAGTTCGTCCAATCGACCGGCACATCGCCCGGATACATAGCGCGGATTTCCTCGCATACATCGGAAAGCAAAAATTTTTCCTCAACCGCCTTGCTTTCAACATACGCCATCAAGCAGCAAAACAGCGCATAGTCGAGCGGCTCTTGAAACGACGGAATCCCCATCCACGGCTCCGGCTCAGCCGGAATTTTTTCGAGCTTCGCGAAATGCCGGTGCACGATCAAACGGTAGCCGAACTTCTCCTCGACGTATCTTTTGAGCACGTGTTCGCGTTCGCGGACAAGCTGATACCGTTCCGGGTCGGCGTCGCGGACGATCCAAAATTGTTCAAATAGCGCCGCCAACGCTTCTTTTGCTTTGTCATCAAACGCCGTCTCCATCTTCACTTCCTCCTTCCGCCATCACTTCGATTTCGTAGTTGGGCATCACAAGCGTTCCGTCTTCAGCATGAAGGCAAATCGTGTCGTCCCGACGAACAATGCGGATGTTCCAGCCGTTCTCCGTTTTCACGGTTGGCTGTTCTTTCCCCATCGCTTTGGCGATCCAGGCGAGCAACGTCTTCCGTACGTACGGGGTCACTTCGCCGAGTTCGGCCAGCACGATTTTTCCGTCTTTCACCAGCTGTTTCAGTTCGGCTTCCTCGCGTGCCTTCTCCTCCAAATAGCGGCGGCGCGCTTCTTCTTTTTCCCGCTTTTTCTCCTCGATCGCCTGCGGTTTCTTCTTTTCTCCATAATGGCGCACGCGCGGTTTCGTCACCCATTCCATCGGCGCCTCTTCCCAAACATCGCGATACATATCATCTGTCGCCTCATTGTCTGCGATCAGATGTTTCGTATGGAAGCAGCCGAACACGACCGCCGACAAACAGTGCGCCTCTTCGATCGAGGACAGCTTCGAAAACCAGCTCGCCAAGTGCAAATAATCGCCTTTGCGGCTGCGAAAGTGATGATGCCGCTCACCAAGCCGCTGCACGATGCGCGTCAAGCGACGAATCGCTTCGTTCGTCTGATGCTGCAAAAACGCCAGCTCGCTTTCGTGGCCGTCCCGACCTAAAAACCATTCGCGCAAACTGCGCCACGTCTCGCGCTTTTCTTCGATGCATTCGGCGCGCGACGGAGCGCTGTCGACAAAGCGTGGAATCGACCGCTCATAATCGACTACGTACTCAATGAACCGGTTCACCCCTTCGTCTGGAAGGTCTTCCAACAGCCGCTCAATTTGCATCGACGTCTTCTGTAAAGCGACGATAAAATCACGCAAATAGGCGGTAAATTGTTCCTTGTAAACGAGAAACGATTCCGCCGTCATCCGTTCTTCCAAATTTTCGCTATGCAAATAGGCGATATAATCGGCCGAATGGTGAATGATTTTTTTGAAATAATCAAACGTCTCCTCCCACACTTGGTGTATTTCATCTGGTTTTTCTTGGAAATTGGCAGAAATGATCGTTTCCATGCGGGAAAGGGATGCGTACAGACGGTCAAACCGCGTTTTCTCGAGCGAACCGCCGAACGAGTCGCCCAACTGTTCGAGCGTGCGAATCATTCGCTCTATTTCCACTGTGTACGGGCTGCATTGATAGCGAAAGCGTTTTTTCTTAAACTCCTCGATCGTCCGTACATGAGAAGTCTCTTGACGGGCGATCAAATTGTTCCATTTGACAAGCTGATCGAGGTCTTGCTGCAAATCATCCTCAGTATAATCGGCAAATTCGTTATGCTGTTTCAAAAACGCATACACTTCTTCAGGGAACAAATATTGCCGCATCCGTTCGTGCTGAATGTAGAAATACCGCAAAATCGCGCGGTAACGGTGCGCATTTTCCGCCGACAAATACTTTGTTTCGACAATTGGCTTCAACCAAGAAGCATCCATCCTCGTCCACCTTCGCCTCTCCTTTTTCTACTCATTATTGTAAGGTGTGGTTCTTTCTTTTGCTAGTGAAAGCTATTTTCCGAATTTTTCCCGCCATCCATGCGCTTTTTTTGTAAAATAGAGACCAAAAGGAGGTGAATCGACATGGAGGCGCTGTTGCGAAAAATTTTGCATGAGGTGAAAGCAACGCGCACGGCAGCCGAGTCGCTCAAACGGCGAGTCGGCGCTTTAGAGGGACAAGTCGCCCAGCTCAATGAACGAACAAGCGCCCTCGAGACGCAAGTCGCCCAACTCAATGAGCGGACGAGCGCTCTTGAGACGCAAGTCGCCCAGCTCAATGAACGAACGACCGCTCTTGAGACACAAGTCGCCCAGTTGAATGAACGGGCGAGCGCTCTTGAGCAGCAATTCGCCCAATTGAAGGAGCGGACGACCACGCCCGAACAGCGCATCGATTTGCTTTACAAGCGCACGGCGGAAACGAAGGCGGTTGCCGAAGCGCTTCGCCATGGGCAGGAAGGGCTGACCGCGAACTATGAGGCGATGGCTAACGACCTCCACCAAATGAAAGGCGACCTCACCCACGTCACATCGATCCGCGAAGACAAGGTGCTGCCGGCTCTCGCCGAACATGAAGCGGGACTGCACGTCCTCAACGCCCGCGTCTTCAAAACCGAAAGCATTCTTCACCACCTCGTCCATGCGTAAGATGATTCCTCAACAGATCATGAACCCACTCGTTTCGATGGATCCGGCCGCTTACCGCAGCCGGTTTTTTCCTCCTATTCAACCCGAACCTCTCGAATTCGGAGTATTCTGGAGAATTCGAGAGCATTCCCGAGCATTTGTAAGCATCGATGAGGAGAGAACACCTCTCACGGCGAGAGCAGGCGACAGGCGGATAGATCGGCTGATACCAAATTTGCCAGCTGCACCCAAATTGCGTTATCCTCTTTATTGTGACGCTTTTTCATCCCTCTGCGTCGTTTGGCCGCTTTTTCCCCTCTTGTGATATTATCCAAAAAAGGAGGAATCGTTTTGCGTAAATGGTTCATGTTATTGCTCGCTGTCGGGCTTGTGTTCGGACTGGCCGCCTGCAGCGAGAAACGTGATGCGAAAGGGCACATTGTGATTAGCGGAAAAAAATTTACCGAGCAGGTGATTTTGACGCATTTATTGGCTGAGTATGTGAAGGCCAACACCGATTTGGACGTGGAAGTGAGGGACAGTCTAGGCGGCGCCTTTATGCTGCAGCAAGCCATTGAAAACGGAGACGTCGACATGTACGTCGAGTACACGGGAACAGGGTATTTAAACATTTTAAAACAGCCGTACGATCCCGCAAAAACGCCCGAACAAATCTATAATGAAACGAAGAAGTTATATAAGGAAAAATACAACATCGCTTGGCTCAAACCACTCGGATTTAACAATACGTACGCATTGGCGATGCGAAGAGACCTTGCCGAAAAGCTCGGGGTCAAAACGTACTCTGATTTAGTGAATCATTCGTCTTCCCTCACCTTTGGGTCAGACGCCGAGTTTTTTGAGCGAAGCGACGGCTATGACGGGCTTGTCGATACGTACGGATTCCAGTTCAAAAAAACGGTCAACATCGATCCGGACTTGCAATACGAAGCGGCGAAAAACGGGGAGATTGACGTCATCACAGCCTACACGACGGATGCCCGCATCAAAAAATATGATCTCGTCGTGCTCAAAGACGATAAACATTACTTCCCGCCGTACCACGCCGTGCCGATCATCCGTCAAGACGTGTTGGACGCCAACCCAGGACTTGAGGAAGCATTAAACAAATTGGCCAACATCTTAACGGACGAAAAAATGATGGAACTGAACGGCGAAGTGAATTTGGAAGGAAAACGGCCGCGCGAAGTGGCGATAGACTTTTTGAAATCGGAAGGACTGATCGACTAGAAAGCGAGGAATGTGGATGATTCGATTTGAAAACGTCACAAAACAGTATGAGGATGGATTTGTCGCCTTAAAAAATATCAATCTTGAAATCCGTAAAGGCGAGCTTGTCGCCCTCATCGGACCGAGCGGCTGCGGAAAAACGACGACGATGCGAATGATCAACCGGTTGATCGAGCCGACGTCGGGAACCGTATATATCGATGGGCAAGACATTTCTGCGCTTGATCCGGTCGAACTGCGGCGCAACATCGGCTACGTCATCCAGCAAATCGGGTTGTTTCCGCATATGACGATCGCGGAAAACATCGCGCTCGTGCCGAAGCTGAAAAAATGGGAAAAAAGCGCCTATGAAAAGCGGGTCGATGAGTTGCTTGACCTCGTCGGCTTGGATCCATCGACGTTCAAGCACCGCTACCCGTCAGAGCTCAGCGGCGGCCAACAGCAGCGCGTTGGCGTTGTCCGCGCGTTGGCCGCGGAACCGGATATTATTTTGATGGATGAGCCGTTCAGCGCCCTCGACCCGATCAGCCGCGAACAGCTGCAAGATGACATCGTCCGCTTGCAAGAGGAGATTCATAAAACGATCGTCTTTGTCACCCACGATATGGACGAGGCGATTAAAATCTCCGATCGGATCGCGCTGATGAAAGACGGGGAAGTCGTCCAGTTTGCGACGCCGGACCAAATGCTTCGGCGGCCGGCGAACTCCTTTGTCCGCGAGTTTATTGGTGAAGACCGTTTGCTGACCCGCCAGACAGCCGTGCCGACAGCGGAAGATTTAATGTCCGATGCCGTCGCCACGATCGCACCGCGGCGCGGCTTGGCTGAAGCGTTCCGGCTGATGAAGGCGCGAAAGGTCGACAGTTTGGTCGTCGTCGATAAAAAGCAATCGTTTCTTGGCATCGTGACGCTCAAACAAATCGAGCAACGATACAATGAGGAACATTTGCTTGTCGCCGACATCGCCGATTACGATGTGACGACATTACAAAAAGAAGCGGATGTGACAGACGTCGCCGCCTTGTTCCAAGACCCGGACGTGCGCATCATTCCGGTGCTCGATGGCGACCGCCTTGTCGGCGGCATTACGCGCTCCAGCATGATGCGCGCGCTCGCTGAGTGGACGTTCCAGCAGCACGCATAAAGACATCAACCAAGGGCAGAGGGGGGCCGGTTCTCCCCAGAGGCCCGGTGATTTACGGGAGCATGCCGCTTCACAATATCATTTCTCAAATAAAAAACCTTGCAACATCGGTCCTGCTTTTCACATGTTCACTCATCGGCCACGGGAACCAGCTGTTTTTCACCAACCTTCTAGGAGGCTGGGGATTTAATCCTAGATACGGCTTTGCAATGTCATTTCTCAACTAGAAAAACTCTGATGCATCGGTCCTATTTTTCACATGTTCACTCATCGGTCAGGGGAACCAGCTGTTTTTCACCAATCTTCTAGTCTTGTGGACGGATGGAAGACGGCCGCACATCAAAAGCGAATCGGGTGTGATTGGCTCGATAGCCGCTCGTCTGAAAAGCAGGCGATCAGAAACGATTCGCCCGTTGGCAGCTGGTCGGTGTGGACGCAACTTCCCCTTCAGAATACGACGAGGCCCCCATTGGCGGCTGAATTCCGCTGATGACAAGGAGGCGGTTGGCTCGCCGCCTCTTTTTCACCAAAGAGGGATACCATGACAGCGGCGGCCCATCTGTCACCGTTTTTTCAATAAGGAAGACGACGATGAACGGGGCCGCTGCTTTTTCACCAAGGAGGGATACAATGGAATTATTGCGAACGTTTATTGAGCGACGAGAAGAGATTTGGATCGCTTTTCAAGAGCACGTACTGTTATCCGCGATTGCCATGGGCATTGCCATCGCGGTGGCTGTGCCGCTCGGCGTCGCGTTGACACGGTATCGCAAACTCGCCGAGCCAATCATCGGCATCGCCGCCATCATCCAAACGATTCCGAGCTTGGCGCTGCTTGGGTTTATGCTGCCGATTTTCGGCATCGGCAAACTGCCGGCGATCATCGCCTTGACGCTTTATGCCTTGCTTCCGATTTTGCGCAACACGTACACCGGCATTCTTGGCGTCGACCCGGCGCTCGTTGATGCCGGACGAGGGATGGGGATGACATCGCGGCAAATTTTATGGATGGTCGAGCTTCCCCTCTCGCTTCCCGTCATTATGGCCGGCGTGCGCACCGCGACGGTGCTGACGATCGGCGTCGCCGCTTTGGCGACGTTTATCGGCGCCGGCGGGCTTGGCGACTTGATCGACCGCGGCTTGCGCATCGCCGACAAAAACTTGATTTTCGCCGGCGCCATCCCAGCCGCCATATTGGCGATTGCCTTCGACTGGTTGCTGCGAAAAATAGAAAAGAAAGTGACACCCAAAGGGCTGTGATCAGCCCTTTGGCGCCGTCCCAGCAAAAATGCGAACACCGCGCCTCTGCCCTTCCATCTCGGAACGGCCGGAACAGGCTGGCATCAATACTAATGAATCTCTCCCTCAAGCCATGCGAGTAGGGAACGCATATTCGGAGGAAGAACAATCGTCAAACGCTTTCCATATACAACCCCCGCACTTTGAAAGCCACCCGCTCGCCGGGTGGCTTCTTCCTTCCTAACTATTTCACCCCCACCGTCTGGCTTTGGCGAATGGCTTGGCGCAAGTCGTCCAAAATGTCGTCAATCGCTTCGGTGCCGACGGACAGGCGGACAAGGCCCGGGGTGACGCCGGCGGACAGCTGTTCGTCCGGGCTCAGCTGCTCGTGCGTTGTGCTGGCCGGGTGGATGATGAGCGATTTCGAATCGCCGATGTTGGCCAAGTGCGAGAACAGCTTGACCGAGTCGATCAATGTTTTCCCGGCTTCGACGCCGCCTTTGATTTCAAAGGTGACGATCGCTCCTTGCCCGTTTGGCAAATACTTTTTCGCCAGCTCATGCGACGGATGGCTTGGAAGCCCTGGATAGCTGACCGATTCGACAGCCTCTTCCGCTTCCAAAAACTTCGCAACGGCGAGGGCGTTTTCGCTATGGCGCTGCATCCGCAAGTGAAGCGTCTCCAACCCTTGCAACAGCAAAAACGCATTAAACGGCGACAGCGCCGCCCCTAAGTCGCGCAACAGCTGAATGCGCGCTTTCGTGATGTACGCCGCTTCGCCGACGGCATCGACATACACCAGCCCGTGGTAGCTTGGGTCAGGTTCGGTGAACTCCGGAAACTTGCCACTTCCTTTCCAGTCAAACTTGCCGCTGTCCACAATCACGCCGCCGATCGAATTGCCGTGGCCGCCGATAAACTTCGTCGCTGAATGGACGACGATATCGGCGCCGAATTCAATCGGCCGCAGCAAGTACGGGCTGGCGACCGTGTTGTCGACAATGAGCGGAATGGCGTGGCGATGGGCGATGGCGGCGACCGCTTCGATGTCGAGCACATCGTTTTTCGGGTTGCCGATCGTTTCGGCAAACACTGCTTTCGTTTTGTCAGTAATAGCTTTTTCGAAGTTTTCCGGATCGGACGGATCGACAAACTTCACCGTAATGCCAAACTTGCGCAGCGTATGGGCGAACAAGTTGTACGTGCCGCCGTAAATGGACGAAGATGACACGATTTCATCGCCCGCTGAGGCGATGTTGATGAGCGAATAAAACACCGCCGCCTGCCCCGATGAGAGCGCGAGCGCCCCAACGCCACCTTCTAACGCCGCGATTCGCTTTTCAAGCACATCGTTCGTCGGATTCATAATGCGCGTATAAATGTATCCTTCCTCTTTCAATCCAAACAAATTGGCCGCGTGCTCACTGTCGCGGAAGACATACGAACTCGTCTGGTAAATCGGCACGGCCCGCGCGCCCGTTTCCCCATCCGGTTTTTGCCCGGCGTGGATGGCGAGCGTTTCCGGGCGGAATGTGCGTTCATTGCTCATCGTTTTCCTCCCCCTCGGTTTGGTTTCTTCCTCTCCCGCTCCTCTTGGTGTTGATATCCAACTAGTTTTATATAAAAATCTACCATTCCGATCAGGGGATGTCAATCAAGTTTTTTCAAAAGTCTAAAAAATCAATGAACGAAACAAGCCTGCGAATCGCAGGCTTGTCCGATGAGTTACCGCTTGTTGATTTCTTCGATGAGCAGCTTGTTGACAAGCGGCGGGTTGGCTTGTCCTTTCGTTGCTTTCATCACTTGGCCGACGAGGAAGCCAAGCGCGCGGTCTTTGCCGTTTTTGAAGTCTTCCACCGATTGCGGGTTGGCGTCGAGCACTTCGAGCACGATTTTGCGCAGCGCTCCCTCGTCGGAAATTTGCACGAGCCCTTTTTCTTTGACGATTTTCTCCGGGTCGCCGCCTTTTTCAACAAGCTCTTTGAACACTTTTTTCGCGATTTTCGACGAAATCGTGCCGTTTTGGATCAGCTTGATCATCCTAGCCAAGCTTTCCGGCGTCAAGGCGATGTCATGGAGCTCTTTTTGCTCGGCGTTTAAGTAACCAGATACTTCGACCATAAGCCAGTTGGACGCCAGTTTCGGGTCGGCGCCGTTGGCGACGGTCGCTTCAAAGAAGTCGGCCATTTCTTTCGTCAAGGTGAGCACTTTGGCGTCGTATTCCGGCAAGCCCCATTCCTCGATATACCGCTTCCGACGGGCGTCCGGCAGCTCCGGAATCGAGGCGCGGACGCGCTCTTTCCATTCGTCGTCAATATAAAGCATGACCAAGTCCGGCTCCGGGAAGTAGCGATAGTCTTCCGAGCCTTCTTTGACGCGCATGAGGATGGTCGTTTTTGTCGCTTCGTCAAAGCGCCGCGTTTCTTGACGGATGACGCCGCCCGAGAGCAAAATTTTCTCCTGCCGCTTCGCTTCGTACTCGAGCCCCATGCGGACGAAGTTGAACGAGTTTAAGTTTTTCAACTCCGTTTTCGTGCCAAATTGGTCCGATCCGATCGGCCGGAGCGAAATGTTGGCGTCGCAGCGGAGCGATCCTTCTTCCATTTTGCAGTCGGAAACGCCGGTATATTGGATGATCGCTTTTAATTTTTCCAAGTAGGCGTACGCTTCTTCCGGCGAGCGGATGTCTGGCTCGGAGACGATCTCAATGAGCGGCGTCCCTTGACGGTTAAAATCCACGAGCGAATAGCCGTCGCCCGTATGCGTCAGCTTGCCGGCGTCTTCTTCGAGATGGATGCGGGTGATGCCGATTTTTTTCTTTTTTCCGTTTACTTCAATTTCAATCCAGCCATTTCGGCCAAGCGGCTGATCGTATTGCGAAATTTGGTACGCTTTCGGGTTGTCCGGATAAAAGTAGTTTTTGCGGTCGAATTTCGTCTCGGTCGCGATTTCGCAGTTTAACGCCATCGCCGCTTTCATCGCAAACTCGACCGCCTGTCGGTTCAACACCGGCAGCACGCCTGGATACCCTAAGTCAATGACGTTCGTTTGCGTGTTCGGGGGCGCGCCGAACGCGTTCGGGCTGCTGGAGAAAATTTTCGATTTCGTTTTCAGCTCGACGTGCACCTCAAGTCCGATGACCGTTTCAAAGTTCATCACCTAACCCCCCCTTACAACACCGGTTTTTGCTTATGGTAGTCGGTCGCTTGTTCAAAAGCGTGGGCGACGCGGTAGACGGTGCTTTCATCAAAGTGCTTGCCGATAATTTGCAAGCCGACCGGCAAGCCATCGACAAAGCCGCACGGCACGGAAATCGCCGGTACACCCGCAAGGTTGACTGGAATCGTTAAAATGTCGTTCATGTACATCGTCAGCGGATCACTCGTTTTCTCGCCGATTTGAAACGCTGGCGTCGGCGTTGTCGGGCCGATGATGACGTCATATCGTTCAAATACGTTTTCGAAGTCGCGCTTGATCAACGTCCGAACTTTTTGCGCTTTTTTGTAATACGCATCGTAATAGCCCGAGCTTAACGCGAACGTCCCGAGCATAATGCGGCGCTTGACCTCCGCCCCAAACCCTTCGCTTCGCGTCAGTTTATACATATCGATCAAGTTTTTCGCGTTGTCCGTCCGATAGCCGTAGCGGACGCCGTCAAAGCGAGCCAAGTTCGCTGATGCCTCGGACGAAGCGAGCAAATAGTACGTCGCCAAGGCGTATTTTGAATGCGGCAGCGACACTTCTTCCCACGCCGCTCCAAGTTTCTCGAGCACATTGAGCGCAGCAAGCACTGACTGGCGCACGCCTTCATCGACGCCTTCACCTAAATATTCTTTCGGCACAGCGATTTTCAACCCTTTGATATCGCCCGTTAACGCCTCCACATAGTTCGGCACTGGAATGTTCGCTGAAGTCGAATCCATCGGGTCGACGCCCGCGATCGCTTGCAATACATACGCGTTGTCTTCGACCGTGCGCGTAATCGGGCCGATTTGGTCCAGCGACGACGCAAACGCAACAAGCCCGAAGCGCGAGACGCGTCCGTACGTCGGCTTCAAGCCAACAACCCCGCAAAACGCTGCCGGCTGGCGGATCGAACCGCCCGTATCCGAGCCGAGCGCAAACGGCACTTCGCCGGCCGCCACCGCCGCCGCCGAACCGCCGCTGGAACCGCCCGGAACGCGCTCTAAGTCCCACGGGTTGCGCGTCAGCTGAAACCCGGAGTTTTCCGTCGACGAGCCCATGGCGAACTCGTCCATGTTCAACTTCCCGATCGTGATCGTCCCTGCGGCATTCAACCGCTCCATGACAGTGGCGTCGTAAATCGGGTCAAAGTTGTACAAAATTTTGCTGGCGCATGTCGTACGCAGCCCTTTTGTGACGATGTTGTCTTTAATGCCGATCGGCAAGCCGAACAGCGGGTTCGTTTCTTCGCCTTTGGCGAGCTGGTTATCCAACTCTTTCGCTTTCGCCCGCGCCTGTTCTTCATTTAATGTTAAAAACGCTTGCACTTTCTCTTCCACTTCATCGATGCGGCGGTACGATTCGTCGACTAAATCGAAAATCGACACTTCTTTTTTCTTCAGCAACGTATGTAATTCTGACACGGAATGGTCAAAAAGCGACATAAATCCCCCTCCTTACTCTAAAATGGCCGGCACACGGAACTGGCCGTCTTGCTGATCTGGCGCGTTTTTCAACACTTCTTCGCGCGGCAGCCCCGGTTCTGGAATATCCTCGCGCATCACGTTTCTCATATCAAGCACGTGCGATGTCGGCGGTACGTTTTCCGTATCCAGCTCATTCAACTGCTCGGCAAACGTAATGATGGCATCAAGCTGTTTCGTAAACATCTCCGCCTCTTCCTCCGTAATCGCCAACCGCGCTAGGTCGGCGACGTGTTTGACTTGGTCAATGGAAATTCGCGACATAGTTTCACCTCCAACGAGTTCGACCTATCACAATACCATGATGATACCAAACTTTCATCGAATGAAGCAACAGTTGCCGCGTGTTCTGGGCGAGAATCAATCTACATATTCGCGATGCAAATGTTTCACAACTATGAACAAACTGGTGTCAGAGAATACTGGATTGTCGATCCGGTTCATGAGACCGTCGAAAAATATGCCTTGCAAGATCAAAAGTTTCACCAAGTGCAAGTGCACTATAAAGATGAAACGATTCCCCCTATATTTTTCCAAAACTCTTCATCTCATTGCCAAACGTATTTGCTTCCATGTGAACATCTCATATTTTAGATGCTACTGACAAAAACCGGGAGGATTGTTGGGCATCGATATGGAGTAAACCGTTGACAAACAAGGAATATGAAGGAGTTTGTCCGCCATGGATGTTCAAATTTTCTTGATTGACAACCCCGAACGTATGTACTATAATGGCCATAACAGACGAAAAAGGGGGGATCATGACGATGAGTGACGCTTTGCTCGCCCAAGTGCTCGACCGCCTAAGCGCCATGGATGGCACGCTGCAAAAGCTCGTAGAAGGCCAAGAGCGGCTCGAGCGAGAACAAATCGCCATTCGCCACGAACAAGAAGAAATTCGGAAAGAGCAACAAGAAATTCGGAGAGAACAGCAAGAAATCCGAAAAGAACAACAAGAGATCCGAAAAGAACAGCAAGAAATCCGAAAAGAACAGCAGGAAATCCGAAAAGAACAGCAGGAAATCCGAAAAGAACAGCAGGAAATCCGCTTGGAACAACAGCGTCTGAGCCAAGAACAAGATTCGCTTCGCGCCGGGCAAAAGGAATTGAACGGCATCGTGGCCGCTCTTCTCCACCGCCAAGACGAAACAGACGCCAAACTAGAAGCTCTCGCCGCCGATGTCCACCATCTTCACCAAGAATTTGCCTCATTGAAACAAACGGTGGACCGCCTCGAACAGAAAATGGATTCCCGCTATGAGCAATTGGCTGCCCAAATCGAAGACATCAAGCTGGACTTGAATTTTATCGCCCATCGCACCGTCGATAACGAACGCATCATCTACAAGCTTAAAGAAATGCTGTTCCGCTCATCTATTCCCAATACAGAAGGAGTTCGCCGCCATGAACGTCGCGTTTGACCATCTCGTTCATTTAACCGAGCGCCCCGAACAAGCGAAAGCAGCGTTTGAGCAATTAGGGTTTACGACCTCCCATGGCGGCCGCCATGAGGCATGGGGAACGTATAACGCGTTATGCTATTTCGCGCCGCTAAGCTACATCGAATGGATCGGCATCGCCGATGAGCAGACAGCGAACGCCTGCCAAAATCCGCTTATTGCCCAACTTGTCGCTGACCGTCAAGAGGGGAATGGCTTCTCCCAGTTTGCCTTTCGAACGAACGATATCCAACAGCTGGCTGCACAGCTCAAAAGCAAAGGATTCACTCCGATCGGGCCGTTCCCCGGCAGCCGCCAGCGCGATGACGGCAAGTTATTGACGTGGTCGATGCTGTTTATCCGAGACGATGCAGACGGCGCGTGCCGCTACCCGTTTTTCATCCAGTGGGACGAGCGCGATGACGTGCGGATGAACGAGCTGGCGCCGCTCATGCGCCATCCGATCGGATCTCCCTCCCTGTCGTCCATCAGCATCTATACGCTTGATCTCGACCGCGCCGTCAACAGCTACCGTCGGCTGTTTGATTTGCCGGCAGCGAATGTGGGGCGCGATGAGGCGGGGACCTATGCCGAACTAACGGTTGGCGGCGTCAGCCTCCGCTTTTACCAAGCAGACGAACCCCCGTCGACAAGGCCGTTTGCGTGCCGCATCGTCGGCAGCAAGCTGCAGCGCCGCCTCGAGCTGGCCGGAGGGACGTATATCTTTTCCGAATTGTGACCACACCCCACATATCCTCCTTTGCCGCTGAATAGGATGGAATAACCGCAGCTCCATCCAAGGAAGCTGCCCCATGGCAAAGGAGGATGGACACGTGGCGCATCCGTATGTTTCTCCGAGGCTGCCAATGGAGACGATGATCTCGATCATTCGAAACGGATTAAAGAAACCATCCGCTCCGAAAACGGTCGTCATTATCGGCGCCGGCATGGCTGGGCTTGTCGCGGCGTCATTGTTGAAACAGGCAGGCCATCGCATCACCGTTCTTGAAGCGTCTGGGCGGGTCGGCGGCCGAATTTACACGCTCCGCTCCGACTTCCGCGACGATCAGTATCTCGAGGCGGGCGCGATGCGCATCCCGCACACCCATCCATTGACATTGGAATATATCAAAAAATTCAACTTGCCGCTCCACCCGTTTATCAACAGCACCCCGCGCGACATTTTCTATTTTCGCGGCGTCAAAGCGCGCCTGAGCGAATACGAGCGGCATCCCGATCTCTTCGGCTTTCCCGTCGCCCCTCACGAACGGGGCAAAACCGCTTCCGAACTGTTGCAAATGGCCATTCGTCCGGTCATTCAATTCATTGAACAACATCCCGAACGACATTGGCCGATTGTCATCGAACGGCTCGACCGCTATTCGCTGGACGCCTATTTGCGCTACAACCCATTCGGCCCGAGGCTGTCGGTAGGAGCCATCGACATGATCAAAGCCGTTCTCTCGCTTGAAGGCTTCCCGGAATTGTCGTTTCTTGAAGTGTTGCGCGAACTGATGGTCTTGTTTACGCCGAACATTCGCTTTTATGAAATCGCCGGCGGCAATGACCAGCTTCCCAAAGCTTTTTTGCCGCAGCTGAAGGACGAGATTCTCTTTAGTCATAAAGTGCAAAAAATCGTCCAAACCCCAAACAACGTCACCGTCCATGCGACCCATACGAAGATTTTCCAGCCGTTTCAAATCACCGCCGATCGGGTGATCGTCACCATCCCGTTTTCGGTTTTGCAGTTTGTCGACATCGAACCGCGCCATTCGTTTTCCGAGAACAAATGGAAGGCCATTCGCGAATTGCATTATGCCGGCTCAACGAAAACGGGCATCCAGTTTAAAACAAGGTTTTGGGAAAAAGAAGGGATGTTCGGCGGTAAAACCGTGTCGGATCTGCCGATTCGATACACCCAATATCCGAGCCAAGGCATCGGCACGGCAGGGCCTGGCGTCGTCTTAGCGAGCTATACGTGGGAAGACGACACGATCCCGTGGGACAGCTTAAGCGATGAGGAGCGGCTTGAATACACGCTCAAAAACTTAGCCGTCCTCCATGGGGAACAAGTGTACCGCGAATTTGAAACTGGAACAAGCCATAGTTGGGTGCGCAATCCGTACTCGGGCGGCGCCTTTACGATGATGAAACCGAATCAAGTGACAGAACTCTCCCCTTATATCGCTCTCCCTGAAGGAAGGGTCCATTTTGCCGGCGAACATGCGTCCACCCACCACGGCTGGATTCAAGGAGCGATTGAATCCGGCATTTGCGCCGCCTATGAAGTAAACAAGGCACCGGCTTGACGAATCACCGGCAGCCTGCGCCATCGTTTCTATCGGCCATGAGAGATCAAATGGGCCGCCATTGGAGCCTAAAAGATCCGTCATCATCGCTGCCCGCGATGATGACGGAACAGGCTCATCCGCTCATACAGCGTCGGAACATCCTCGGCGCTCACGATCAGTTCCAGATCTTGTGGAGCGGCAAATCCATGCTGCACCGTATGGCGAAGCAAGTCAAGAAGCGGGTCGAAAAAGCCGTCGACATTGAGTAGGCCGATCGGTTTTTGGTGAAGGCCGACGCGCGACCACGAGAGCACTTCAAACAATTCTTCGTACGTTCCGTATCCCCCGGGCAGAGCGATAAACCCGTCGGCCGCCTCGTTCATTTTCGCCTTGCGCGTATGCATCGTATCGACGACCAACAACTCGTTCAGCCGATCATGCGCCACTTCCCGATCTTTCAAAAACTGTGGAATGATCCCGATAACGCGCCCTTGGTGGCTTAGCACGGCCTCAGCCACCTCCCCCATCAGCCCGGCCTTTCCGCCGCCGTAAATGAGCGTAATGCCGCGGCGGGCGAAAAACGCTCCGAGCTCCCGCGCCGCTTCTTTATACTTGCCGTTCTGTCCATAGCTTGATCCACAAAATACACAAATGGCTTTCATTGATATCCACACCTTTACCCGCGTATGTTTGGAACAAACGCCCCCATTTGGATCCCATCATGACAAAGGCAACCGTTCCCATCCGATCTCAAAAAGCTGTCTCTGAACCATCATTTTACCAATCCTTCGTCCGTCAAGCAAAGCGCCGCTTCTACCGATTCGCTCCATGTTAGGCGAAACCGGTACGCAGTGTTATGGATTGCGCATTGATCGAATACAATCACCGCAGCCATGTTCACAGACTTGGAAGGCTCGTGAAAAACAGCGATCGCTCCTGGCTGACGTCGGATGACGTGAAACGAGAAGCTGATCACACAAGGTTTCCCTATTTGAGAAACAGGGCGGTGAAGCAACCTGCTCCTTGAAAAACATCATCGTTTGTCGCCGGCCTTCTAAACGCTTCATATCAGCAAAACATCCTCCCCAGCTGATCTGGAGAGGATGTCGTGCCATGGTTGGTTTGTCATCGATAAATATGCACAAACGGCTCGTTTACTTTCGCTTGACGTACAATAAGACTTTCTGGCTGGCCGGTTGAAGAGATGTAAACGTTGACCGTGATGTAATCCGGGAACTTCTCCATTACTAAGCCGGTGACATATTGCGTAAAACCGATCACTTCCATTTTACCATAAAACGGAATCGTTATGTTGATCGTCAGCTTTTGGAGATGATCGTTGACATACAGCCCTTTGCCGACGATGCCGGTGTAATTCGGGAAAAAGTCCTCAACGTCTGATTTAAAATTATTGAATTTCAGCCAATCGTCGCGGTGATTTTTTTCCGCTTCATCGGACGGGAATAAGTAATATTCCTCGTTCACCGCTTCCCACTTGTCAATCGTGCTGCTCCCTTCATCGACGTGGGTGACCGCGAAAAAATGCCCCGGAGTGACAGACGAGCGCGGCGCTTGCTTGTATAAGGCAATCGTGATCGGTACACTGCCAAGCCCTTTTATATTTCGCAGCCGTTTTAGCACCTCGGCGGCAATCTGTTTTCCTTCCCGTTCAATGACATCATCTTTGATTTTCACCTCGCGCGGGTAGCCTTGCTCAGTCGAGTAATAGTGAACGGAGTTGAGCGCCAATCCAATGGCAACACCGCCGAGTTTCACCTTATCGTTGTCCACTTTCACTAAATAGTCGTGCTCCAAAATGCTCGCCAAATAAATCGGACTTTGCTTGTTTTTTTGCTCGTTCGTTCCCGTATCGCTGATCGGCGGATTTAAGCCGATGTTGTCTTCCGGCTTCATTTTCTCTTCTTTTAGCTGATTGTTCGTCCGCTTCCGGGCGAGCCATTTTCCAACTGTCTCACCGTCCAAATATTGCCCCTCTTGGAACAAGTAATCGTCCGGGGAAAATTGTTCGGAGGCCAAGCGCATGAGCCCGGTCTCAAATTCATCGACATCAAGGCGCGTATTTAAGTCGTTGACGACCTGGCCGCGCGCCCCGGACGGTTTAAACGGCAAGACCACGCGGTAATGCGAATCGGAAATGTTGTATTTTGGAATGACGGCTTCTTGTTCTTTGCTTCCTTTGTTTTGCACAACTTCTTCGCCTTGGTCAAATTTTGGCGCACACGCAGACAACAAACAGAAGGAGGCGAGCCCGAGGACGGCGAGCCGCTTTCGGGCCCGCTTTGTCCAACGGCAGGCAACCAAGCTGCTAATGATTGAGATTCGTTTCATTGTTCCTCCCTGCTTATCTCTTGCAAAAATCGTGTTTCATCCCAAATCTCAATGCCAAGCTGCTGAGCTTTATCGAGCTTTGAACCGGCATCTTCACCGGCGATGACGATGTCGGTGCTGCGGCTGACGCTGCCGGTGACACGACCGCCGAGCCGCTCGATTTGTTCTTTCGCTTCATTTCGTGACATCGACGCAAGTTTGCCGGTCAGGACGACCGTTTTGCCGGCCAGCACCGATGAGGCTGGCGTTTCAGCCGTCCGTTTCCGTCCTTTGTATGCCATATTGACACCATAGGTGCGCAGCTCATTCAACAACTCAACCGCTTCCGGCTGGGAAAAATAAGTGGTAATCGAGTCAGCCATTTTTTCCCCGATCTCCGGCACGGCCATCAATTCGTCTTTTGTCGCTGCCTCGAGACGCTCCATCGTTTCGAAATGTTCGGCCAACAGCTGGGCTGCCTTCGCCCCGACATAACGGATACCAAGGCCGAATAACAGCCGCTCGAGCGAGTTTTGTTTTGACGCTTCAATCGCCGTCAGCAAATTCGCCGCTGATTTTTCGCCCATCCGCTCTAGACTGACAAGCTGTTCTTTCGTCAGCCGGTACAAATCGGCGACATCGCGGACAAGGCCGGCGTTAAACAGCTGGGTGACGACTTTTTCCCCCAGCCCTTCAATGTTCATCGCTGCCCTTGAGGCGAAATGGATGAGCCGTTCGCGCAGCTGGGCCGGACACTTCGGATTTAAGCAGCGGAGCGCCACTTCTCCTTCAAGGCGAACGAGTTCGCTTTTGCATTCCGGACAATGCGTCGGCATCGTAAACGGCACCTCGTCCCCGTCGCGTCGGTCCACGACGACGCCGACGACTTCCGGGATAATGTCGCCCGCCTTTTTAATAATGACAGCATCGCCGATGCGGATATCTTTCTCACGAATAAAATCTTCGTTATGAAGGGTGGCGCGTTGCACGGTCGTTCCGGCGACGCGAACCGGCTCCAGGATCGCCGTCGGGGTGACAACGCCGGTACGGCCGACATTCACCTCAATGCCGATCAGCGTTGTGACCACTTCTTCAGCCGGGAATTTGTAGGCGATCGCCCAGCGCGGGCTTTTCGCCGTCGCCCCGAGCTGCCGCTGTTGGGCAAACGAATCAACTTTAATGACGATGCCGTCGATCTCATATGGCAGCTGCGGCCGTTTTTCGTGCCACTCGTTGACAAACGCGATCACTTCATCGATCGTGGCGCAGCGCCGCCGCTCCGGATTCACTTTGAACCCGAGCGCCTGCAAGTAGCCGAGCGCCGCGCTATGCGAGTCAATGCCCAGCTCTTCGGCATTGGCTAGCCCATAGACGAACAAATCGAGCTGGCGCGAGGCCGCCACTTTCGGATCGAGCTGGCGGAGCGAGCCCGCCGCGGCGTTGCGCGGATTGGCAAACAGCTCTTCCCCGCGCGCTTGACGCTCCTTGTTGAGACGCAAAAACGACGCTTTCGGCATAAACGCCTCGCCCCGCGCCTCAAGCGACACCGGCTCGTTGAGACGCAGCGGCAGCGAGCGGATCGTCTTCAAATTTTCCGTAATGTCTTCCCCTGTCGTTCCGTCGCCGCGCGTCGCCCCCTGGACGAAATAACCGTCTTCATAGCGGACCGAGACGGCAAGGCCATCAATTTTCAATTCGCACACATACGCCGCCTCACCGACTTCTTGGCGGACGCGGCGGTCAAAATCGCGCAAATCGCCTTCGTGAAACGCGTTCGCTAAGCTCATCATCGGGACGCGATGCATCACCTTGCGAAACGCCTCAAGCGGCGGGCCGCCGATGCGCTGAGTCGGCGAATCGCTCGTTTTTAGCTCCGGATACTGTTCCTCAATGGCGATGAGCTCTCGCATCAACCGGTCGTACTCGGCATCCGGGACAGACGGCCGGTCAAGCACATAATATTCATATCCGTAGCGGTTTAACCGTTCGCGCAGCTCGGCCGCGCGCCGTTCGGCTTGTTGGCGGTCCATACGTTCACCCGTTCTCCTTTCTTACACTTTCTCAATCGGTGCAAATTTGGCGAGCAGCCGTTTAATGCCGGTCGGACTCGGGAAGGCGATGTCAAGTTCTTGATCGTCGCCGCCGCCGCGGACGCTGACGACTGTGCCGACTCCCCATTTCCGGTGGTTCGCCCGGTCGCCGACTTTCCAGCCCCCGACGGCGCCGTTTCCATGCGAACGCGAGACGGCCGGACGTGAAGCTGCTGTTTGGCGGCGCGAAGCCGTCTCAAGCAAATGCGCCGGAATTTCATCTAAAAAACGCGACGGCGGGTTCATTTGAATGTTGCCAAACAACGTCCGCATTTGCGCGCTCGACAACACGAGTTCTTCTTCCGCACGGGTGATGCCGACGTACGCCAGCCGCCGCTCTTCCTCCATCTCGTCTTCGTCATCAAGCGAACGGTTGTGCGGGAAAATGCCTTCTTCCATGCCGATCAAAAAGACGACCGGAAACTCGAGTCCTTTAGCAGCATGAAGCGTCATTAACACGACCGCATCCCCTTCTGCCGTTTGGTCGTTGCCGTTTAGCTCGTCCAAATCGGAAATGAGCGCCAAGTCGGTTAAAAAGGCGACGAGCGATTTATCATCGCTCACGTTTTCAAAATGCTTCGTCACCGATAAAAACTCATCAAGGTTCTCGAGCCGGCTTTGCGCTTCAATCGTTCGCTCCGCCTTGAGCATGTCGCGATAGCCGGATTTGTCGAGCACTTCTTCGACGAGTTCGGTAACGGAGACGTATTCCTGCAGCTGTGTCCATTGCTCGAGCTGGCCGCGGAACGCCGCGAGCGCACCGGCCGCCTTCGCGCTCAGGCTGACCATCTCGAGCTCTCCAAGCGCTTCAAACAGCGACAGCTCGTGCTCCGCCGCGTAGCGGACGAGCTTATCGATCGTCGAGGCGCCGATGCCGCGCTTCGGCACATTAATGATGCGAAGCAGGCTTAAATCGTCATCCGGATTGGCAATGACGCGCAAATAGGCAAGAATATCTTTAATTTCTTTCCGGTCATAGAACTTTAAGCCGCCGACAATTTGGTACGGAATGTTCGCTTTTAACAACATTTCCTCAATGACGCGCGACTGGGCGTTCGTCCGGTACAGCACCGCAAAATCGCTGTACCGGCGCGTCCCGCGCTCCACCGCCTCTTGAATGCGGCCGGCGACAAACTGCGCTTCGTCCGCTTCGTTCATCGCTTCGTAATAGATGATCGGCTTCCCTTCCGGATTTTCCGTCCAAAGCCGCTTCGGCTTCCGATTGACGTTATGTTCAATCACTTCGTTCGCCGCCTGCAAAATGCGCTTCGTTGAACGGTAGTTTTGCTCGAGCAAAATGACTTTTGCGTTCGGATAATCGCGCTCAAACGATAAAATGTTTTGGATATCCGCCCCGCGCCAGCGATAAATCGACTGATCGGCGTCGCCGACGGCGCAAATGTTTCGGAACCGCTCGGCCAGCTTTTTGACAAGCGTATATTGAGCGCGGTTCGTATCCTGATACTCATCAATGTGGATGTACTGGAATTTATATTGATAATATTGAAGCACGTCTGGCACGCGGTCAAACAGCTGGATCGTCGTCATGATCAAATCGTCAAAGTCAAGCGAATGGTTGCGGAGAAGACGCTGCTGGTATTCTTGATACACATCGCTGACAATGGTTTCGTAATACGTCGAGGCCCGCTTCGCAAATTGTTCCGGCGCGAGCAAATCGTTTTTCGCTCCGCTGATCGTGCCTAAAATCGTCCGTGGCTCAAATTTTTTCGGATCGATGTTCTTTTCTTTTAAAATCGTTTTGATCACCGAAAGCTGGTCGGTCGGATCGAGGATCGAAAAATTGCGGTTAATGCCGATGCGGTCAATGTCGCGGCGTAAAATGCGGACGCACATCGAATGGAACGTCGAAATCCAGACGTCTTCCGCCGCTCCGCCTAAGAGCGCTTGCACGCGTTCCCGCATTTCGCGCGCCGCCTTATTCGTAAACGTAATGGCCAAAATGTTCCATGGCGCGACATGCTTTTCCGCCATTAAATAGGCGATTCGGTGCGTCAACACGCGCGTTTTCCCGCTCCCCGCCCCGGCCATAATGAGCAGCGGGCCTTCCGTTGTTTTGACCGCCTCTTGCTGCTCCTTGTTTAGATGAGCGAGCAACTTTTCAGACAAAAAATTCATCGTTTCCACCACCAATAAAACATATGTTCTATTTTACACCATTCATCCCATTTTCGCCAGCGATCCGCTTGACCGCCTCCACCGTCGCCAGCGCGCTTTCAAACGAACTGTAAACAGCGTTGCCGACGACGACCGTATCGGCATAGCGGGCCATTTCCGCCGCCTGTTCCGGCGCCGTAATGCCGCCGCCGTAAACGAGCTGCGTTCGGCTGAGCACTCGTTTCACTTTTTCCACTAGCGCCGGATTGCCGTACACGCCGCTATATTCGAGATAAAAGATCGGCAGCTTGTACAGATGCTCAGCGAGGCGGGCATACGCCACGACGTCATCGTCATCGAGCGCTGTATCAGCCTCCGTCAGCTTCGCCGCCTTGCATTCCCGGTTTAAAATGCAATAGCCTTCGGCGAAAATTTCATCCCAATTCATGACGTCGCCATACTGTTTTACCGCCTCATGATGCCGTCCGATCACCCACTCGACATGGCGGCTGTTTAACACCATCGGAATGAAATACGCATCAAATCCCGGCGTCAACGCGTCCATATCGGTCACTTCGAGCGCGCATGGCACCGAGAAGCGACGGATGCGGGCCAATAAATCGAGCACGCCATCGAGCGTCACCCCATCCGTTCCGCCAACGATGACGGCATCCGTTCCGGACTCGCAAAGACGCTCAAGGCGCTCGTCATCGATCGGCTTGTTCGGGTCTAGTTTAAACACATGGCGCCAAGCGCGAATCTCTTCCATGACAAAATCCCTCCACGTCATTACTCCATTGTTTCATTATAACAAATCCACAAAAAGAAAAGGAGTTCCTTTTCAGATGGAAGGAATCTCCTTGCAGCGCTGGACGTTATGCTTCGTTGGCCGTCTCGTGTTCTTCCTCTTTAATGCGGTCAAGCGCCATCGCATAGGCGTCATTGCCGTAATTGAGGCAACGTTTGACACGCGAAATGGTCGCTGTGCTCGCCCCGGTTTCCGTTTCGATTTTATGGTACGTATACCCTTCGCGCAACATGCGCGCCACCTCGAGCCGCTGAGCGAGCGCTTGAATTTCATTCACCGTGCATAAATCGTCGAAAAAGCGGTAGCACTCCTCTACATCACGCAGCGATAAAATGGCTTTAAACAGTTGATCGAGCTCTCTGCCGCGCAGCTTATCAATTTGCATGCCTGTTTCCTCCTTACGTTTAGCGAGAAAATATTCTAATCCGCGGCAGCCATATATGTCTCTCCGAAAGCCGCCTGCGGACATTTTCTATCCACATCACCCCATCGGCCGGCCCCAGCCCTTGGTAAACAAAGCAGGCTGTCCCGTCATTTCCATTGCACGATCGCCAGTTCCGGAACGATGTGGATCCACGTCTTCCCCGGCACGAATCCGATCGGAACCCCGTCGCGGTACGGCAGCAACCGCCCATCGACGTTTTTCCATTCGATCGGCTGGATGACACCGTTTTGTAACAAGTAGCCTTTACCGCCGGACGTTACGTCAATGTCGCGCCGTCCGTAACTGTCGATCACCTGGTGGCGGGCGGCGACGATCATCACGTTTTGCACCGCGACCGGGTCATGCGTATCGTAATCGATCGTTTGCTCACCGCCGCTGTATCGGTAATACCCTTTTTGTTCCGGCGCATATCGGTATTCGACTTGGGCATACGCCCGGTGCGAATAGATAATGCGAACCGTCTCGGCCTTCTCCCCGCTTGGCTCATCGTCGCGAAACGGCAGCGGGGCAATATCAGCTGTCCACGCATATCCGTTTTGCTCGGCTCCTTTTTCAATGTCAGCGAACGTAATGTATGAGTTATGCGGCGCCTTGCGGAATGAGACGCGCTGAAACAGCGTGCCGTCATAGAACAATCCATTCAAATAGTCAGTCCCGCCCCGCTCAAGCCGCGTTCTTGCCTCCGGGCTCCAGCCATGGCAAACGTAAATCGCATGGTAGCCGTCGCTCAAATCAATATAGTAGTCGCGCGCACTCCGCACCGGTCCAACCCGCTCGGGCAGCTCGCTTTGATACAGCGCTAAAAAGCGGGTGATATCTCCCTCGGCGAGCACCTCATACACGATGTCCGCCTGGCGGAGGCCCGACTGCGGACGCGCCTTCGGATGATTGTTGATCATGACGCCGACAACGCGTTGATGAACGTCCCCCTCTGCCGGCAATCCGGTCAGCGGAAACGTTTGTTTTTCCTCTCCCGGGGACTCGGCCGACTGCTCGTGCACCGGATTTGGCTTGGCCGGCTCAGTTCGTTTTGGCCCGCTTTCAGCGGTGCAGCCGCCTAGTAACAGCACCGCGCAACTGATGGCAAACAGCCAGCGTTTCAATGGACACACAACCTTTTTCTTTTTTATTTTACCGCATTATCGAAGGAAAGAGTACCGTTTTGTGCATCACATCATAAATGCCGCGCTGGGTAATGCGCACGTATGGCAAATGAGTTGACTGTAAAAAGAGCAGCGAGTACACCGGATCCTCAAAATGATACCCACGTTCCCGCAAAAGACGGACGAATGTCTTTTCCTCGTTCATCAACGGTTTCATGTCCAAGGTGGACGTCATGCCGCCAAGCGGGAGCGGAAGCTCAAATAAAATGGTTCCGTCCTCAACGAGCACGATGCCGCCGCCGATGTCCTTCATCCGCTGAAAGGCAAGCATCATATCTTCTTTATGTTTGCCGATCAAAATGAAGTCGCCGGTGTTCGAATATGAGCTCGCTAACCCGCCGAGCGCCGATGAAAATCCTTTTAACATCGTATTGACGCGCCAGCGGCCGTTTCGGTCAAGCAGCACTAAAAAGCATTCGTCATGGTCGTGGCCTAACCGGTCGTGCGACGTATCGATCGACACGGAGTACGGCTTTAAAATGACCGCATTTTCCATGCGCAGCCCCATCGGCATCGAAAACTGCAAATCATCCCATTCCAACTCCCATGACAATGAAAGCGGCCGAATGCCAAACTGTTCCCATTTCGGTGCTGGCCATGCGCCTGACGGCTCCCCTTCCCGCTTCACCCATTCGCCTTTGGCAAGCACCTGCACCGGCGTCGGGTCATGGGCCGAGCGCAAGAAGTTGATATGCGCAATCCGGCCGGTAGCGATGCTGCCGTGAAGATGTTCAATGCCGTAATGACGGGCGGCGTTGATCGTCGCCATGGCATACGCATCAATCACCGGCACGCCATGCTCAATGGCGATGCGGAGCAGCTGATCTATGACTCCGTCTTCATAAAAGGCGGGCGGCGAACCATCGGTCGTCAATAAGCATTTGTCATAATACCGGATGCCAAGCGCTTTCATTTCCTCAAGCAGCACCGGCAAATCCGGGCGGATTGACGAATGGCGCAGCGTGACCGTATAGCCGTGCCAAAGGCGCAGGCGCACTTCTTTTCCCGTCATCGCTTCATGGTCTCCGTCTACACCAAAAAGCGCCATTTTCACCAGCGTTTTCTCCGACGCTCCCGGAAAGTGCCCCTCGATTTTACGGCGCCGCCGTTTCGCCTCTTGCATCCAGTAAAGAACGATGTCATCACCGCTGACGAGCCTAGGCCACGATGTCAGCTCACCGCCCTGAAGAACCGTTTCCTGATCCAGCCACCGTTTGATCCGAGCGTTTGACAGCTGCTCATCTTCGCGCTCTAGCTCCGTTTGCCCGTCAAAGCGGCACCACCAATACATCGAGGTTGGAAGCGCATTCATTTCTTGCAAAAATAAAAACGCCTCTTCATCGCCAGCTTGCAAAAGGAAAAATAAGTTATCATTGACCAGCGTCGTCGTCCCGCACGTTGCCGCATAACGGGCAAAGGAATGGGGATTATATAATTGAAATGGATGGACATGCGGCTCAATGTAGCCGGGGACGAGCACATACCCGCGGCAGTCGACAATTTCACATGATTCATCGACACGGTCGGGAAGCCGCTCTCCGGCGTACACAATACGGTCGCCATGTATCCATATATTCCCTTTCACCCACTCGCGGAAATAGGAATGCAAATACGTTGCGTTCGTTAATACTTTTGTCGGCGATTGTTTGCCATCAATCACCGCTGCCTGTTCGCGCAGTTCACTGCTTTTCCATCGGTAGCGTTGTTCGCCCATTGACACCCCGTCCCTTGTTTCCTAATCGTTCCATATAATCATTTTAACGCACGAAAGCGATTTTCACAATAAAAAGATAAGGAGGGACACACCAATGGCGAATATCGGCATTGTCAACGCACTGATCCGCATCACGTTCGGCTTAACCGTCGTCGCATGGGCGACAGCCCGGTTCGCCCGGCGGCCGTGGTGCACGTCGTATTTGTTTGCCATCGTGCTTGGAGCCATGAAAGTTGGCGAAGGGATTACCCGTTTTTGTCCGGTGACGGCCCTGTTTGACAATATGCAGCGCGAACGGCTGCTCGATGAACAAAAGGAAGCCGTTGTCAATCCGACATAAGCATAAACCGCTTCCGCACCTGTCAGGAAACATCGTTGAAACAACGTTGGGATGATCCGTTACGTCTCCGTACGGCTAAGTCGCTTCGTTTCACGCAAGAAAAGGTGTCCCGCGTCCGGGACACCTTCGATACAAAGGAGTGAATGAGGATGTTGCTTGAATATATGACCGATATGTCGTTTGTGTTGGCGACGTTGATCGGCGGCATTATCGCCCTGTCGTACGTGTATTTGCGGCGGAGGCGCGTTCGATAGCGCGCCGGCCGATGTCGCAGCGGTAAAACAGGCCGTCACAGTCAATTGCCGCCAATTGCTCGTATGCTTTTTCCTTCGCCTCAGCGAGCGTCGCCCCCTTGGCCGCCAGCAGCAGGACGCGGCCGCCGTTTGTATAGAGCGTTCCATCTTCCCGCTTCGTGCCGGCATGGAACAACAACGCATCCGGAGCGAGCCGCTCAAGTCCGCGGATGGCCGCCCCGCGTTCGTAAGCGCCTGGATAGCCTTTCGCCGCCAGCACGACGCCAAGCACCGCTTCGTCCGTCCACTCGAGCTCCAGTTCTTTTCCGTCCATCACTACCAAGATCGCCTGAAGCAAATCGGTTTTTAAGCGCGGCAGTACGACTTGCGCCTCCGGATCGCCGAACCGGGCGTTAAATTCAATCACTTTCGGCCCGGCTGGTGTGGCAATCAACCCGGCATACAGGACGCCGGTAAACGGTCGGCCTTCGGCCACTAACGCTTTGGCGGTCGGACGCAAAATCGTCTCCAAGGCGATTTGGACCGTATCGGCGGATATTTGCGGCACGGGCGAATACGCTCCCATCCCCCCAGTGTTCGGTCCCTCGTCCCCGTCATACGCCCGTTTATGGTCTTGGGCGATGGCAAGAGGATACACCTTCTCGCCGTTTACAAACGCCATAAACGAAAATTCTTCGCCTTCCAAATACTCCTCGACCACGACTTGGCTGCCGGCTGCACCGAATTGTCCGTCGACAAGCGCGGCCTTCGCTGCGGCCAGCGCTTCTTCCACTGTTTGGGCGACAGTGACGCCTTTTCCAGCGGCCAACCCGTCCGCTTTAATGACGATCGGCGCTCCTTTTTCCTCAATATACACTTTGGCTTGTTCATATGAGGAAAACGTCGCATGTTCCGCCGTCGGGATGCCGTATGTTTTCATAAGCTCTTTCGCAAACGCTTTGCTTCCTTCAATGAGCGCCGCCGCTTGGCTCGGGCCGAATATGCGCAGCCCTTCCGCCATAAAGCGGTCGGCAATGCCGGCGGCCAGCGGCGCTTCCGGCCCGACAATCGTCAAATCAATCTTGTTTTGTTTCGCAAACTGAACAAGCGCGTCAAGATCGAGTTCATCAATGTCGACGAGCTCTGCTACTTCCCCGATGCCCGGGTTGCCCGGCGCGGCATACAGCTTGCCAACAAGCGGGCTTTGCGCCGCCTTCCAAGCGATGGCATGCTCGCGCCCGCCGCGTCCGACTACGAGAATGTTCATCGTCTTCCTCCCCTTTTGCCGCCGTTTAATGTTTAAAATGGCGCACGCCGGTAAACACCATGGCAATGCCATACTCATCCGCTTTGCGGATCGAATCGGCGTCACGAATCGAGCCGCCCGGCTGGATGATGGCCGTAATGCCGGCTTTTGCCGCCGCTTCAACGGTGTCGTCCATCGGGAAAAAGGCGTCGGAGGCGAGCACCGCGCCTGCCGCCTGCTCCCCGGCTTGTTCAATGGCGATCTTCGCCGCGCCGACCCGGTTCATTTGTCCGGCGCCAACACCAACGGTCATGCCGTTTTTCGCCAGTACAATGGCATTGGATTTGACATGCTTCACAACGTTCCATGCAAAACGAAGCTGTCCGCGCTCTTCTTCGGTCGGCTCGCGCTTCGTAACGACATTCCATTCGGCGTCCTCAAGCGTATACGTATCGGCATCTTGGACGAGCAAGCCGCCGCTGACCGAAACGAGCGTTTTTTCCTTAACGTCGGGCGCCGCGAAATCAAGCGTCAACAGGCGGATATTTTTCTTTTTCATCAAAATGGTGAGCGCCTCGTCACTAAACGATGGCGCGATGACGATTTCCAAAAAGAGATCATGCATCCGCTCTGCCGTTTCTTTGTCCACTTCCCGATTCACCGCGATAATGCCGCCAAAAATGGACACCGGATCGGCCTCGTACGCTTTCGTAAACGCCTCAAGCAACGTCGCGCCGACACCGACGCCGCACGGGTTCATATGTTTGATGGCTGCCACGGCCGGCTCCTGAAACTCGCGAATAAGGTTGATGGCCGCATTGGCATCGTTAATGTTGTTGTACGACAGCTCTTTGCCGTGCAGCTGTACTGCTTTGGCAATCGAGAACGCCGCACCGAGCGGTTTGGCGTAAAACGCCGCTGATTGATGCGGATTTTCGCCATAGCGCAACGATTGTTTTTTCGTATAGGTGACGGTGAGCGATTCCGGGTACTCCTCGCCGGTAAGGTTCGTCAAATACTCGGCGATCATCGCATCATACGCCGCCGTATGACGGAACGCTTTCGCCGCCAATTTTTGCCGCGTTTCCGCTTGGATCGATCCGTTTGCTTTCAGCTCCTCGATGACCGCTCGGTAATCGGCTGGATCGACGACGATGGCGACATCGGCATAGTTTTTCGCTGCGGCGCGCACCATCGTCGGACCGCCGATATCGATGTTTTCAATCGCCTCAGCCAGCGTCACGTCTGGCTTCGCGATCGTTTGCTGGAACGGATACAAGTTGACGACGACCAAATCGATCGGACGGATGCCATGCTCCGCTAGCGCCGCCTGATGGCGCTCATCGCCGCGCACCGCCAAAATGCCGCCGTGAATGGCCGGATGCAGCGTTTTGACGCGCCCGTCTAAAATTTCCGGAAACCCGGTGACATCGGAAATCGAGATGACCGGGACACCAGCCTCCTCAAGCGCCCGTTTCGTCCCGCCTGTCGAAATGATCTCGACGCCGAGTTCGGCGAGCTGTTTGGCAAACGGAATGATCCCTTCTTTATTAGACACGCTGATTAATGCTCGTTTGACTGCCATCGTTCTCGATCCTTTCTTCTTGTTGTTCCGCTTCCCCTAGCAGCATGCGCAATACCGCCGGATATAACTCATGTTCGACCGCATGAATGCGCGCCTCAAGCGCTTCGATCGGCTCGCCGGGCACGATCGGAACAGCGCGCTGGGCGATGACCGGCCCGGTGTCCATCCCTTCATCGACATAATGGACGGTGACGCCCGTTTCCGACACGCCCGCCCGGTACGCCTGGCCGATGGCGTCTTTGCCTGGAAACGCCGGCAACAGCGACGGATGGATGTTGACGATTTTCCCTTCATAAGCGGAAAGCAAGGTCGGCCCGATCAAGCGCATATAGCCGGCTAACGCGATCCATTCAACTTGCCGTTCCTTTAACTTACGCAAAATCTCGTTCTCAAACGCCGCTTTCGACGGGTAGTCTTTCGGGGAAAACACGAACGCCGGCACGTTTTCGCGCCCCGCTCGTTCGATGACCTTGGCGCCCGGCCGATCGCAGACCAGCAGGGCGATGTCAGCCGGCAGCTCGCCGCGCTTCGCCGCATCGACGAGCGCTTGAAAATTCGTTCCGCTTCCGGAGGCAAACACGGCCAACCGCTTCATGCTTTGCCCCCTCCGGTAAACGACACGCCCGCTCCTTTTGCCACTTCGCCAATGATGTAGGCCGGCTCTCCTTGTTCGTCCAACCATTTCACAAGCGGCGCTGCCGTTTCCGGGCTGACGGCGAGCACGAGGCCAATGCCCATATTAAACACGGAAAACATCTCTTCTTCTTCAAGGTTGCCGTTGGCGCGCAAGAAGTCAAAAATCGGCAACACCGGCCACGAGCCGCGCTGAATGCGGGCTTCAAGCCCTTCCGGCAGCATGCGCGGAACGTTTTCGATCAACCCGCCGCCGGTAATATGCGCCATCCCTTTGATCGTAAACCGTTCAAGCACCGAACGCAACCGTTTCGCATAAATGCGCGTCGGCTTCAGCAGTTCCTCACCGAGCGGAACGCTAAGCGGCTCGTAAATTTTATCAAGCGACAGCTTTGCTTGTTCAAACACGATGCGGCGCACAAGCGAGTAGCCGTTGCTATGCAGGCCGCTTGACGGAAGGCCAATCAACACATCGCCTGCCTGGATCGTTTGCCCCGTCACCAATCGTTCTTTTTCGGCAATGCCGACGGCAAACCCGGCCAAATCGTACTCGTCTTCCGCGTACATTCCCGGCATTTCCGCCGTTTCCCCGCCGATCAAGGCGCAGCCGGCTTCGACGCAGCCGTCAGCCACCCCCTTGACGATGGCGGCGATTTTTTCCGGCACCGCTTTGCCACAAGCGATATAGTCAAGGAAAAAGAGCGGTTCCGCCCCTTGGACAACGATGTCATTGACGCACATCGCCACACAGTCGATGCCGATCGTATCGTGCCGGTCAAGCAAAAACGCCAATTTCAGCTTTGTCCCGACGCCATCCGTGCCGGCGATGAGCACCGGCTGGCGGTAGCCAAGCGCCGATAAATCAAACAAACCGCCAAACCCGCCAATTCCGCCCAACACTTCCGGACGCATCGTTTTTTGCACGTGCTGTTTCATGAGGGCGACGGCCTGATAACCGGCCTCAATGTCAACTCCTGCTTGTTTGTATGCTTTTGCCACGCTAAATCCCCCTTTTCTTCGCCCGCTGCATCCGAACGTGCGACAAGCATCTTAACGACCATTGGCTCCGTCCCAATGGAAGCGCGCCCACCTATCCTCGCTATCCGATTCCGGGTTGAAGCGCACTCATCATTTGACGGTCATGCACGGTCGGGCGATTTGGCTGACCCGGGTTGGGTATTGGCCGGTAAAACAGGCCAAACATTGTCCGCGCTGCGGCACACCTTCCGGGCGTCCGATCGCCGCCAGCAGCCCTTCTTGGCTAAGAAACGCCAACGAATCGGCGCCGATTAAGCGGCGGATGTCTTCGACCGTATGTTTCGCTGCAATCAGTTCTTCCTTTGACGACGTATCAATGCCGTAAAAGCAAGGGTGGGTGATCGGCGGCGCACTGATGCGCACATGCACTTCAACCGCCCCCGCTTCGCGGAGCATCGCGACAATGCGGCGGCTCGTCGTTCCGCGCACGATCGAATCGTCGACCATCACGACCCGTTTGCCGGCAACCACGCCGCGCACCGGCGACAGCTTCATTTTGACCCCTTGTTCACGCAACGCCTGTGACGGCTGGATGAACGTCCGGCCGACATAACGGTTTTTAATGAGCCCTAATTCGTATGGAATGCCGGTCGCCTCAGCATAGCCGATGGCAACCGAAATGCTTGAGTCCGGCACACCGGTGACAATATCGGCTTCGGCTGGCGCCTCGAGCGCCAACCGCTTCCCTAAATTTTTCCGCGCCGTGTGGATGTTAATGCCATCAACATGGCTGTCCGGGCGGGCAAAATAAATGTATTCCATGCTGCAAATGGATCGCGGCTGCTCCGGAGCAAACCGTTCCGAACGCACCCCTTCGCCGCTGATGATAAGCAGTTCCCCAGGCGCCACTTCCCGCTCGTACGTCGCCCCGATGACATCAAATGCGCACGTTTCCGAGGCGACGACATATGCCGAGCCGAGCCGGCCGAGCGACAGCGGCCGAAACCCGTGCGGGTCGAGCGCCGCATACAGCGCCGTTTCCGTCAGCAGCAAAAACGCAAACGCCCCTTCAATCTGGCTGAGCGCTTCTTTCATTTGCCCGACAAATGTCGGCGCTTGACTGCGGCGAATGAGGTGGGCGAACACTTCCGTATCCGATGTTGTCTGAAAAATGCTCCCTTGTGCTTCGAGCGCAAGCTTCAGCTCGATGGCATTCGTCAAGTTGCCGTTATGGGCGAGCGCCATCGCGTCGGTTTGCGAGCGGAACAGAAGCGGCTGGACATTCTCATAGCCGCCCCCGCCCGCCGTCGAATAGCGGACATGGCCGATCGCCGCCGAGCCGCAAAGCGCATCGAGCGTGCCGCTTTGAAACACGTCCGTCACCAAGCCAAGCCCTTTATGGCCAGACAAATTCCCACCGCCCGCCACCACGATGCCGGCTCCTTCTTGGCCGCGGTGCTGCAGGCTGTGGAGCCCATAATACGTGAGCCTGGCGGCGTCCTCATGCCCCCAAATGCCGAAAATACCGCACTCTTCGTTCAATCCTTTGATTTCAGCAAGCATGGAATAGCCCCTTTCCAGACGTTTCGCATGTCGTCGACCGAAAGGCGAATGACCGTTTCCCCATGTTCCCCGTTCACTGTCAGTATGCCGTCGTTCGTCACTTCCCCAATCTGTTTCGCTTCCACGAGCTGCTCAAATGCTTCTTGATGTTCTTTTTTCACCGAAACAACGAAGCGCGACTGCGTTTCGCTGAACAGCTCGCTCACTAGATCGCCATTGATCGTCACATTTGCGCCAAACCCGGAAGCGCCGATGACACACTCGGCAAGCGCAACCGCCAATCCACCTTCAGCGATGTCATGCGCGGACACCACGACCCCAGCGCGAATCGCGGTCAACAGCTGACGCTGGCGGCTTGCTTCCACTTTCAAATCAAGTTCCGGCGCTTTTCCAAAAATGCGGCCCTCTAACCATTTTTGCAACTCGCTGCCGCCAAACTCCGGTTTCGCCTCGCCGATCACATAAATCAAGTCACCTGCTTGCTTAAACGGCTGGGTCGTCACATGGGAAAGATCGTCAATGAGCCCAACCATCCCGACGACCGGCGTCGGATAGACCGCTTCACCGTTCGTTTCATTATAAAGGGAGACGTTGCCGCTCACAACCGGCGTTCCGAGCGCCCGGCACGCTTCACTCATCCCATCAACCGCTTTTTCGAGCTGCCAAAAAATGTCCGGCTTTTCCGGGCTGCCGAAGTTGAGGCAGTCCGTTATGGCGAGCGGTTTCGCCCCAGAGCAAACGACGTTGCGCGCCGCCTCGGCAACGGCAATTTTTCCGCCCATTTCCGGATCTAGGTACAAATAGCGCGAGTTGCAGTCCGTTGTGAGCGCGAGCGCCTTATTCGTGCCGCGAATGCGCACGACGGCCGCGTCCGATCCCGGAGCGACGACCGTGTTCGTCCGCACCATGTAGTCGTACTGATCGTACACCCATTCCTTGCTGGCGATCGTCGGCTGGGCGAGCAGCCCGAGCAATGTTTGATTGTAATCTTCAATGTGCGGAATATACGGCGGCATCGCTTGAAATTCGCGGTAATAAGCCGGCTCCACAGATGGTTTATGATATACCGGCGCGTCTTTCGCCAACGCGTCAACCGGAATTTCCGCCACTACTTCACCATGGAAAAACAGGCGGAGCATTCGATCGTCGGTCACTTTCCCGATCGCTTTTGCCTCTAAACCGTATTTCGCAAAAATCGCAGCGATTTCCTCTTCCCGGCCTTGCTCAACAACAAGCAGCATCCGTTCCTGTGATTCGGACAACATCATTTCGTATGGCGCCATGCCTGCCTCGCGCTGCGGAACGAGGTCTAAATTCATTTCGATCCCGAAGCCGCCTTTGCTTGCCATCTCGGCCGAGGAGCTCGTAAGCCCAGCGGCGCCCATATCCTGAATGCCAACTAACGCATCGGACTTAACCGCTTCTAGACACGCTTCCAGCAACAGTTTTTCCATAAACGGGTCGCCGACTTGCACGGCCGGGCGCTTCGCTTCCGATTGCTCGCTTAATTCCTCAGAGGCAAACGTCGCCCCATGGATGCCGTCGCGTCCCGTTTTCGCCCCGACATACATGACCGTATTGCCGACGCCGGTCGCCACGCCGCGTTGAATATCTTCATGGCGGATGATGCCGACGCACATGGCATTCACTAGCGGATTGCCTTCATACGCCGGGTCAAACTGCACTTCACCGCCGACGGTCGGGATGCCGATGCAGTTGCCGTACCCGGCGATGCCGGCGACGACGTGTTCAAACAAATAGTTAACGCGCGGCGACGTCAATTCGCCAAATCGAAGCGAGTTAAGCAGCGCAATCGGCCGCGCCCCCATCGAAAAGACGTCACGGATAATGCCGCCGACCCCGGTCGCCGCCCCTTGGTACGGCTCGATGGCCGACGGATGGTTATGGCTTTCGATTTTAAACGCCACCGCCAGCCCGTCGCCGATGTCGACAATTCCCGCGCCTTCGCCCGGCCCTTGCAGCACATGCGGGCCATCGGTCGGGAATTTTTTCAGCACAGGTTTGGAGTTTTTGTAGCTGCAATGCTCTGACCACATAACGGAAAAAATGCCCGTTTCCGTGTAGTTCGGCAGTCGGCCCAAAATCGCTTCAACGCGGGCAAACTCTTCGTCCGTCAATCCCATTTCACGATACAATTTTTGTTCTTTAATCATCGCCGCGCTCGGCTCAAGCAGTAACGACATGCATCTCCCTCCAATAATTGACGATCGATCGGAATAGTTTCAGTCCGTCCGCGCTGCCGAGCAAAGCGTCGACCGCCCGCTCCGGATGCGGCATCATGCCGAGCACATTGCCGCGCTCGTTGACAATGCCGGCGATATCCGCCAAGCTGCCGTTCGGGTTTTCCCCATGGTAGCGGAAGACGATTTGCCGGTTTTCGACAAGGCGCTGGAGCGTTTGTTCGTCGCAATAATAATTTCCTTCACCATGGGCGATCGGAATGGTAATCACTTCGCCCTTATCATAGGCAGAGGTAAACATCGTTTCATTGTTTTCCACGACAAGCTGCACCGGCCGGCAAATGAATTTCAGCCCTTGGTTGCGGCGCATCGCCCCAGGAAGCAGGCCGGCTTCAAGTAAAATTTGAAACCCGTTGCACACCCCAAGCACCGGTTTTCCGGCTTCCGCGGCTTGTTTCACGGCGGCCATCACCTTGGAAAAACGGGCGATCGCCCCCGAACGCAAGTAATCGCCGTATGAAAAGCCGCCTGGAAGCAAAATGGCGTCGAACCGATCGAGATTTTCTTCATCATGCCAAACGTATTCCACTTCTTCGCCGAGTTCATCGGCGACCGCATGGTACATATCGACATCGCAATTCGATCCCGGAAAGACAATGACGGCAAACTTCATCGGGCGACGGCCTCCTCGATTTCATAACGATAGTCTTCAATGACTGGATTGGACAGCAATTTTTCACACATTTCGCGAACGAGCTCATCGATATCGCGATCGCTATCGTCAATGACAAGCTCCATAAACTTACCGATTCTGACATCTTTCACTTCCGTATACGATAAGCTGTGCAGCGCCCCCTTCACCGCCGTCCCTTGCGGATCCAACACACTCTCACGCAACGTGACATACACTTTTACTTTATACATGCCGATTCTCCCCCTAACCGTTGTAAAATGACCTCATACGCCTCGGTTAAACTGCCAAGATCACGGCGAAATACGTCCTTATCCAGTTTCTCATTCGTCTCGGCGTCCCAAAGCCGGCACGTATCCGGCGACACCTCATCCGCTAAGAGGATCGCGCCGTCCGCCGTGCGGCCGAACTCAAGCTTAAAATCAATTAATCTCACTTTTCGCTCGGCAAAATGAGCGCGCAACACGTCGTTCACTTTCAGCGCTTCGCTTTTCAGCCAGGCGATCTCCTCGCGGCTCGCGAGCTTCAAAATCGCAATGTGGTCTTCCACGAGCAGCGGGTCGCCAAGGTCATCGTTTTTGTAGTAAAACTCGACAAGTGGAGTTTCAAGCGGAGTCCCTTCCGCCAAACCGAGGCGCTTCGCCAAACTCCCGGCCACGACGTTGCGGACGACGACTTCCAGCGGGATGATCGCTACACTTTTCACAAGCTGCTCGGTCGGCGACAATTTTTTCATAAAGTGATTGGGAATGCCTGCTTCTTTCAATTTCGTAAACAACAAACTGGAAATCTCGTTATTGAGCCTCCCTTTGCCGACGATCGTCGCCTTTTTCTCGCCGTTAAATGCCGTGGCGCTGTCTTTGTACTCCACCCAAAGGACATCCCGCTCATCCGTCGCGTAAATTTTTTTCGCTTTCCCTTCATACAACAGCTGCTGTTTTGTCGGCATCATGTAAGCCTCCATTATCCAGAAGATTGAAAATTTTTTGTGTAACCGGCCGGCATGAGGGCCAGCCGGCTTCCACTTACTCTAATCCTAAGCGGGCAAAAATCGTATCGACGTGTTTCAAATGGTGGCGGTAATCAAAGCAATCGTCGAGCTCTTCCTTCGTCAACTGGCTCGTAATCCGCTCATCCGCCTCAAGCAGCGAGCGGAACGGCACTTGTCGCTCCCACGCTTCCATCGCTTTCGGTTGCACCAAATCGTACGCTTCCTCGCGCGCCATCCCTTTGTCAATCAAAGCAAGCAACACGCGTTGCGAGTAAATGAGCCCGAACGTGCGCTCCATATTTTTCTTCATATTTTCCGGATACACCAGCAGGTTTTTCACAATGTTAGCGAACCGGTTCAACATATAGTTCAACGCGATCGTCGCATCCGGCAAAATGATGCGCTCGGCCGACGAATGCGAGATGTCGCGCTCATGCCAAAGCGGCACATTTTCATAAGCCGTCACCATATACCCGCGAATGACGCGCGCCATGCCGGTCATATTTTCCGAACCGATCGGATTGCGCTTATGCGGCATCGCTGACGAACCTTTTTGCCCTTTGGCAAAAAACTCCTCGACTTCACGCACTTCACTTTTTTGCAAGCCGCGAATTTCCACAGCAAATTTTTCAATCGATGTCGCGATGAGCGCGAGCGTCGCCATATAGTAAGCGTGGCGGTCGCGCTGCAGCGTCTGCGTCGAAATCGGCGCCGGCGTCAGTCCGAGCTTCTCGCACACATATTGCTCGACAAACGGGTCAATGTTGGCATACGTGCCGACCGCTCCGGAAATTTTCCCGACTTCCACCATCTTGGCTGCTTGTTCAAACCGCTCCAAATTCCGGAGCATTTCGGCATACCAAAGCGCCAGCTTCAGCCCGAACGTCGTCGGTTCGGCATGAACGCCGTGCGTGCGCCCCATCATGACCGTATATTTATGTTCGCGCGCTTTCTCTTTCAATACTTGAATGAAGTTTTCCAAATCGCGCCGCAAAATCGCGTTCGCCTGCTTTAACAAGTAGCCGAGCGCCGTATCGACGACATCGGTCGACGTGAGACCATAATGCACCCATTTTCGTTCTTCCCCAAGCGTCTCAGAAACGGCGCGGGTGAAGGCGACGACATCGTGGCGCGTTTCTTCTTCGATTTCCTTAATGCGGCGGATGTCAAACGACGCGTGTTCCCGCAAGCGGCGGACGTCCTCTTTCGGAATGACGCCAAGTTCGGCCCACGCTTCGCAGGCAAGCAACTCCACCTCAAGCCACGCCTTAAAGCGGTTTTCCTCCGTCCAAATGGCTCCCATTTCCGGTCTCGTGTAGCGTTCAATCATCTTCGTTCCAGCCTCCGATCTTGCCAAATTTGCCACGACTCGATTCGCCTCAGCGCTTCCTCAACATCGTCCGCCAGTACGGTCACATGGCCCATTTTTCGCTTCGGCTTCGCCTCATGCTTGCCGTATAAATGGAGATAGGCTGCGCCGCCGAGCGCCCCGATCTGCCCGATGGCCGGTCCGACGTGCTCCCCTAAAAGGTTCACCATCACAGCCGGCTTCAACAACTCCGTCGAGCCGAGCGGCCAGTTGCAGACGGCGCGGATGTGCTGGGCGAACTGCGACGTCGCACATGCATTGATTGTATAATGACCCGAGTTGTGCGGTCTAGGGGCCAACTCATTAATATAAATATCCCCGTCCGCCGTCAAAAACATTTCAACGGCCAGCGTCCCAACAAGCGAACACGATGTCGCCAGCGTCTTGGCGTAACGGACCGCCCTCTGCTCGATGTGTTGCGGGATCCGTGCTGGAACGATCGTTTGATGCAAAATGTTCTCGATATGAATGTTTTCCGCCACTGGAAAAACAGCCGTCTCACCATCGAGGTTGCGGGCGACAATGACCGACATTTCCTTCACAAACGGCACCCAGCCTTCCAAAATGCATGGGCCAAGCCCAAGCAAATCAGCCGCTTTGGCTAGATCGCCTTCGCCGCGCAGCACATATTGCCCTTTGCCGTCATAACCGCCGCGCCGCGTTTTCAAGACGCACGGAAAGCCGGTCATGGCAACGGCCTGTTCCAACTCATCCCATCCGTCCACTTCCCTATACGGCGCCACCGGCAACCCGGCTTCGACAATCGCCGCTTTCTCCAACGCCCGGTCTTGCGTCACCGCCAGCAGCCGGCTTCCTTGCGGGACATAGGCGTTTGCCTCCAGCCACTCAAGCGCCTGCGCATCGATATTTTCAAATTCGTACGTAATGACATCGCTCACGCGCGCCAGTTCAGCTATCGCATCCAAATCATGGTACGGCGCGGTGATTTCCACATCGGCCACTTGCCCGCACGGGGAATCAGGCGTCGGATCCAGCACGGCGATGCGAAACCCCATCTCACGCGCCGCGATGGCCATCATCCGGCCAAGTTGCCCTCCGCCAATAATGCCGATCGTCTGTCCTGGAACAATCCGCCGCTTAGTCAAGTTGATCACTGCTTTCCACGACTTGTTTTCGAATCGATTCTCTCCTTGCTTTGAGCACCTCCATATAGCGCGGATCAAACAGCCCGACGATCGACACGGCGAGCAGCCCCGCATTCGTCGCCCCTGCTTTGCCGATCGCCACTGTCGCCACCGGCACGCCGCCTGGCATTTGCACGATCGACAATAACGAATCGAGTCCGTTCAATGCCTTTGACTGCATCGGCACGCCGATGACCGGCAACGTCGTCTTCGCCGCCACCATCCCCGGCAAATGAGCCGCTCCACCGGCCCCCGCGATAATCACCTTAATGCCCCGCTCCTCCGCCGTTTCCGCATACCGGAACATTTCATCCGGCGTCCGGTGCGCCGACACGACTTTTTTCTCAAACGGGACGCCCAGTTCTTCAAGAATCGCACAGGCGTGCTTCATCGTTTCCCAATCTGAACGGCTTCCCATGATCACCCCAACTAGCGGGCTCATACGTTCCACTCCTTACCCTTAATAAACAAAGCCCAGAACATACATTCCCTCTTTTTAGGCGAGGGAAAGCATCGTTCTGGGCTTTCGCATTTGTCGATTAAGAAAAAAAGCCAAAACCGATCCTTTCCCTCATAGTCCAATCATTTACGGTGATTGGGTAGAGACTTTTGGGCCATATTCCCAAAATTATATGAGGGATACGTTTATGCACTATGAAGCTACTTTTATATTAGCAAGGTTTTTAACAAAATGTCAAGTTAAAATCGAACATTTATGATTATAAAAAGATAAATGTTCGTGTTTTTTTAAATCACCAAACGAATAAGAAGGCATATGATGAATGTGCGGAGGAGGGAGACGCCATGGCCAATGAAAACCCGTTTACACCGTTTTCCGATTGGACAAAGCACTGGCAGCAATTTTTCCAAAACGATTTTTGGGGAAGCATCCAACCGCTGTTGCCATCATCCAATAAATCATCTTCAGGAATGAATATCTACAAAAAAGACAACGAACTGCTCGTCGTCATCAGCCTCCCAGGGCTGGAGAAAATCGAAGATGCGGAAGTGTATGTATTACACAAGACGCTGGAAGTGAAGGCGACGATCAATCTCAACTTTAAAGGGTTTGATTTAGTGGAGGAAGGCATTTTCCAAGGCCGGTTTGAAAAAACCGTCCCATTGCCGTTCCCGGTAAAAGAAGACCGCATCGAGGCGACATACCATAACGGCCTGCTCTTCATCCACTTACACCGACTCATTCCCGAAGAGCCAAAAAAGAAAATAGTCATCAAAAAAGGCGAGTAACCGCCAACCGCTGCATAATAAAAAAAAGAGGGTGTCCCATGCCGTGCAGGACACCCTTTCGCGAGTTTCCGTTTCCTATCGCTTTATGAAAAAGGGGGTCTAGGAAACGATGATCACGCTTTACATTTTGGGGGAGAGGATTTAAAATGGCGTCATTAGAAATGACTCATTAAGAAATAGGCAAAAAAATGAGAGAACCAAACAGCTCCCTCATTTTTGCCTGCCTAGCAGCGACCTACTCTTGCAGGGGCGCTGGCCCCAACTACCATCGGCGCTGGAGGGCTTAACTTCCGTGTTCGGGATGGGAACGGGTGTTTCCCCTCCGCTATCACCACTAGGCAAGCGATTCAGTTTTGACATCATTTATTATACTTAAAAAACAAACGATGTCAAGAAGGAAATTCATTCCTTCAAAACTAGATAACCGTTTTGGGAAGAAGCCGCGGCGCTTCCGCTTTTTGTCTAGCTCCGGCCGCCATCGGCTCGCGACGCTTCGGTCCTGCTGCGGCGGCGACACATTGCATACGCTCCTGTGACACCACCCACGCAGAACCAAGCTTTGCTTGGTTCGAGCCTCCTCGCAGGCCCTCCAGCGCGTTTCGCCGATAGGCAGGCGGCCTCTGCTTTTCTAGGTTAAGCCCTCGATCGATTAGTATCCGTCAGCTCCACGTGTCGCCACGCTTCCACCTCGGACCTATCGACCTCGTCATCTTCGAGGGATCTTACTCGCCTAACGCGATGGGAAATCTCATCTTGAGGGGGGCTTCACGCTTAGATGCTTTCAGCGCTTATCCCGTCCGCACATAGCTACCCAGCGGTGCCCCTGGCGGGACAACTGGTACACCAGCGGTGCGTCCATCCCGGTCCTCTCGTACTAAGGACAGCTCCTCTCAAATTTCCTGCGCCCGCGACGGATAGGGACCGAACTGTCTCACGACGTTCTGAACCCAGCTCGCGTACCGCTTTAATGGGCGAACAGCCCAACCCTTGGGACCGACTACAGCCCCAGGATGCGATGAGCCGACATCGAGGTGCCAAACCTCCCCGTCGATGTGGACTCTTGGGGGAGATCAGCCTGTTATCCCCGGGGTAGCTTTTATCCGTTGAGCGATGGCCCTTCCATGCGGAACCACCGGATCACTAAGCCCGACTTTCGTCCCTGCTCGACCTGTCCGTCTCGCAGTCAAGCTCCCTTGTGCCTTTGCACTCTCCGAATGATTTCCAACCATTCTGAGGGAACCTTTGGGCGCCTCCGTTACCTTTTGGGAGGCGACCGCCCCAGTCAAACTGCCCACCTGACACTGTCTCCCACCCCGCTAAGGGGTGCGGGTTAGAATTTCAATACCGCCAGGGTGGTATCCCACCGACGCCTCCACCGAAGCTGGCGCTCCGGCTTCCCAGGCTCCCACCTATCCTGTACAAGCGATACCAAAATTCCATATCAGGCTGCAGTAAAGCTCCACGGGGTCTTTCCGTCCTGTCGCGGGTAACCTGCATCTTCACAGGTAGTATAATTTCACCGGGTCTCTCGTTGAGACAGCGCCCAAGTCGTTACACCTTTCGTGCGGGTCGGAACTTACCCGACAAGGAATTTCGCTACCTTAGGACCGTTATAGTTACGGCCGCCGTTTACTGGGGCTTCGGTTCGCACCTTCGCTTGCGCTAAGCGCTCCCCTTAACCTTCCAGCACCGGGCAGGTGTCAGCCCCTATACTTCGCCTTTCGGCTTCGCAGAGACCTGTGTTTTTGATAAACAGTCGCTTGGGCCTTTTCACTGCGGCTCTTCCAGGCTCTTCACCCGAAAGAGCACCCCTTCTCCCGAAGTTACGGGGTCATTTTGCCGAGTTCCTTAACGAGAGTTCTCCCGCGCGCCTTAGGATTCTCTCCTCGCCTACCTGTGTCGGTTTGCGGTACGGGCACCTCTTCCCTCGCTAGAGGCTTTTCTTGGCAGTGTGGAATCAGGGACTTCCGGATCGAATCCGTCGCCATCACAGCTTAGCCTTACGGCCAGCGGATTTGCCTACTGGCCAGCCTCACTGCTTGGACAGGCTCTTCCAGCCGCCTGCTCACCCTATCCTCCTGCGTCCCCCCATCGCTCAAACGGGAAGGAGGTGGTACAGGAATCTCAACCTGTTGTCCATCACCTACGCCTTTCGGCCTCGGCTTAGGTCCCGACTAACCCTGAGCGGACGAACCTTCCTCAGGAACCCTTAGGCTTTCGGCGCAGAGGATTCTCACCTCTGTTTTCGCTACTCATACCGGCATTCTCACTTCTAAGCGCTCCACCAGTCCTTCCGGTCTGGCTTCTCTGCCCTTAGAACGCTCCCCTACCGATGACCAACGGTCATCCCGCAGCTTCGGCGGCACGTTTAGCCCCGGTACATTTTCGGCGCAGAGTCACTCGACCAGTGAGCTATTACGCACTCTTTAAATGGTGGCTGCTTCTAAGCCAACATCCTGGTTGTCTTCGCAACTCCACATCCTTTTCCACTGAACGTGCACTTAGGGGCCTTAGCTGGCGATCTGGGCTGTTTCCCTCTTGACCACGGATCTTATCACTCGCAGTCTGACTCCCAAGGATAAGTCATTGGCATTCGGAGTTTGACTGGGTTCGGTAACCCGATGAGGGCCCCTAGCCCAATCAGTGCTCTACCTCCAACACTCTTACCTTGAGGCTAGCCCTAAAGCTATTTCGGGGAGAACCAGCTATCTCCAAGTTCGATTGGCATTTCACCCCTACCCACACCTCATCCCCGCACTTTTCAACGTGCGTGGGTTCGGGCCTCCAGCCGGTGTTACCCGGCCTTCACCCTGGACATGGGTAGATCACCTGGTTTCGGGTCGACGACGACGTACTCATGCGCCCTGTTCAGACTCGCTTTCGCTGCGGCTCCGCCTTCCTGGCTTAACCTCGCACGCCATCGTCACTCGCCGGTTCATTCTACAAAAGGCACGCCATCACCCATGAACGGGCTCTGACTACTTGTAGGCACACGGTTTCAGGTTCTCTTTCACTCCCCTTCCGGGGTGCTTTTCACCTTTCCCTCACGGTACTGGTTCACTATCGGTCACTAGGGAGTATTTAGCCTTGGGAGATGGTCCTCCCTGCTTCCGACGGGATTTCCCGTGTCCCGCCGTACTCAGGAGCCGCTCGGGAGGGAACGAAGTTTCGACTACAGGGCTCTCACCTTCTCTGGCCGGCCGTTCCAGACCGGTTCGTCTACCCCGTTCCTTTCTCACTCCCATATGAGCGGTCCTACAACCCCAAGAGGCACGCCTCTTGGTTTGGGCTGTTCCCGTTTCGCTCGCCGCTACTCAGGGAATCGCGTTTGCTTTCTTCTCCTCCGGGTACTAAGATGTTTCAGTTCCCCGGGTGTGCCCTCCATGCCCTATGGATTCAGGCATGGATCCTGTCCCATTACGGACAGGGGGTTCCCCCATTCGGACATCTCCGGATCAACGCTTGCTTACAGCTCCCCGGAGCGTTTCGGCGTTTGCCCCGTCCTTCATCGGCTCCTAGTGCCAAGGCATCCACCGTGCGCCCTTTCTAGCTTAACCAACAGCGCTTCTCGGCTTCTTCCTTTTGTGTATCGGTTATCTAGTTTTCAAGGAACGAGACTGCTTCTTGAATTTGCTTCTCTGCGGTCTTGCGTCGAGGAATTCAGCTTCTCTGAATTCGCTTGTAGACGCAGACGCAAATGAAGCAACCCCCTGAACCTGTCAGCAGACGCAGGCACAGGCGCTTTTGAAGGAATCTCTCATTCCCTCAAAACCGAACGAAACGAAAGCGCGGTGTATCGACAGTTGGCCATTACGGCCTTCGCTTTTCTTCATCCTTAGAAAGGAGGTGATCCAGCCGCACCTTCCGGTACGGCTACCTTGTTACGACTTCACCCCAATCACTTGCCCCACCTTCGGCGGCTGGCTCCCTTGCGGGTTACCTCACCGACTTCGGGTGTTGCAAGCTCTCGTGGTGTGACGGGCGGTGTGTACAAGGCCCGGGAACGTATTCACCGCGGCATGCTGATCCGCGATTACTAGCGATTCCGGCTTCATGCAGGCGAGTTGCAGCCTGCAATCCGAACTGAGAGCGGCTTTTTGGGATTCGCTCCCCCTCGCGGGTTCGCAGCCCTTTGTACCGCCCATTGTAGCACGTGTGTAGCCCAGGTCATAAGGGGCATGATGATTTGACGTCATCCCCACCTTCCTCCGACTTTTAGCCGGCAGTCCCTCTAGAGTGCCCACCTGAATGCTGGCAACTAGAGGCAAGGGTTGCGCTCGTTGCGGGACTTAACCCAACATCTCACGACACGAGCTGACGACAACCATGCACCACCTGTCACCCTGTCCCCCCGAAGGGGGAACGCCCAATCTCTTGGGTTGTCAGGGGATGTCAAGACCTGGTAAGGTTCTTCGCGTTGCTTCGAATTAAACCACATGCTCCACCGCTTGTGCGGGCCCCCGTCAATTCCTTTGAGTTTCAGCCTTGCGGCCGTACTCCCCAGGCGGAGTGCTTATCGCGTTAGCTGCAGCACTAAAGGGTGTGACCCCTCTAACACTTAGCACTCATCGTTTACGGCGTGGACTACCAGGGTATCTAATCCTGTTTGCTCCCCACGCTTTCGCGCCTCAGCGTCAGGTGCAGGCCAGAGAGCCGCCTTCGCCACTGGTGTTCCTCCACATCTCTACGCATTTCACCGCTACACGTGGAATTCCGCTCTCCTCTCCTGCCCTCAAGCCCCCCAGTTTCCAATGACCCTCCACGGTTGAGCCGTGGGCTTTCACATCAGACTTAAGAGACCGCCTGCGCGCGCTTTACGCCCAATAATTCCGGACAACGCTCGCCCCCTACGTATTACCGCGGCTGCTGGCACGTAGTTAGCCGGGGCTTTCTCGTGAGGTACCGTCACCGCGCCGCCTTCTTCAAACGGCGCTCCTTCGTCCCTCACAACAGAGCTTTACGACCCGAAGGCCTTCTTCGCTCACGCGGCGTCGCTCCGTCAGGCTTTCGCCCATTGCGGAAGATTCCCTACTGCTGCCTCCCGTAGGAGTCTGGGCCGTGTCTCAGTCCCAGTGTGGCCGGTCACCCTCTCAGGCCGGCTACGCATCGTCGCCTTGGTGAGCCGTTACCTCACCAACTAGCTAATGCGCCGCGGGCCCATCCGCAAGTGACAGCCAAAGGCCGCCTTTCAACCGAAGACCATGCGGTCTTCGGTGTTATCCGGTATTAGCTCCGGTTTCCCGGAGTTATCCCGGTCTTGCGGGCAGGTTGCCCACGTGTTACTCACCCGTCCGCCGCTGACCAAATCAAGGCAAGCCCTGATCCGGTCCGCTCGACTTGCATGTATTAGGCACGCCGCCAGCGTTCGTCCTGAGCCAGGATCAAACTCTCCAAAAAGAAAGTTGATTGGCTTCATTAGCGTCGACACCGAAGGTGTCGAAACGCTCGCGCTTCGTTTCGTTCAGTTTTCAAGGAACAAACTTATCCCTTCGCTTCAGAAATTCACTTTAATCAAAAGCGACTCTTATAATATATCATTTCTTTTTTCTTATGTCAATATGTTTTTTGTTTTTTTACCGCATTGATGCGGCTTTATTAATATAGCACCTCCTTTTTGATGTGTCAACGGTTGATTCAAGATTTTTTAGGTTACTATGAATAGTGCACACGCATTTCGTGCAACCAAAACGAATCTTGTGTTGATTTCTTTCCACGATGACCCGATCACTACACAGGCCAGTTCGGTTCATACAATTAAGATTCACCAGCGCCATGCGGATGCTCGCTTTCAACTTTATAACGAATCGTTTGCTAAACCTGATAAAACACCTATGCCACGAACACCTCTTGTCTCTCTTCCTTTTAGTTCTTTTTCGAATTCCCGTCAAATCTCCCGTGTGAATCACACTTTTGCTTCCAGAACTACTACACTGCGATATCTCGTGTCACTATTTTTTAAAATTAATATTTATTATCAATATTGAGTAAATATAAATGGCTGTGATAGGATTATTACATCAGCGTAATCCAACCAATCAAGCCAGGGGGAATTGCAGATGATTGTCACAAAAGAAGACTCCAAAGAGAACTTAAACCCGTACGAAGTCGCCAAAAAGCAGATTGAAACCGCAGCGGAAAAACTTGGTTTGGAGCCTCATATCGTTGAAATGTTAAAGCGTCCTATGCGTGTCCTGTCCGTGTCCTTTCCTGTGAAGATGGATGACGGTTCCATTCAAATATTTGAAGGCTACCGTTCCCAACACAACGATGCCTTAGGTCCAACTAAAGGCGGAATCCGATTCCATCCGGATATCACACTAGATGAAGTAAAAGCATTATCGATGTGGATGTCGTTTAAATGTGCGGTTGTCGGCCTTCCTTACGGGGGAGGAAAAGGGGGGGTTATTTGTGATCCGCGAACGCTAAGCACCGGGGAGCTCGAACGAGTCAGCCGCGGATTTATTGAGGCAATTTCGCAAATCATCGGTCCGGATAAGGATATCCCCGCTCCTGATGTATATACAAATCCACAAATCATGGGCTGGATGATGGATACATACAGCCGCATGAATCACGCTTTCTCTCCGGGAGTGATCACCGGAAAACCGCTTATTATTGGTGGTTCAAAAGGTAGAAATGAAGCGACGGCACGCGGCTGTGTCATTACCATTCAGGAAGCGATGAAAAAACTCCATCTGCCATTAAAAGGAGCTACGGTTGCGATCCAGGGATTTGGAAATGCAGGACGCATTGCGGCAAAATTGCTCGCTGAACTCGGATGTAAAATTGTGGCTGTCAGCGATTCAACAGGCGCCATCTATGATCCGGACGGATTAAATCTCGCAACAGTCGAACATGTAAAAGATCACCAAACTTTGCTTGACTATGGTGCCCAATACGAAATCGAGCCATCGCAGTTATTAGAACTCGACGTCGATATTTTAGTTCCAGCCGCCTTGGAAAACGCCATTACCGCTGCCAATGCCGATCGTATCCAGGCAAAAATTATAGCGGAAGCGGCAAACGGGCCAACTTCTCCGGAAGCAGACCAAATTTTGTCGGGCAAAGGCATTATGGTCATTCCCGATATCCTTGCTAATGCGGGCGGCGTCACTGTTTCTTATTTTGAGTGGGTACAAAACTTGATGAACTATTATTGGAGCGAAGAAGAAGTTAATCAGAAACTAGCCGATATCATGGTCCGAAGCTTCCACGCAGTTCACGAAACCGCTGAACAGTACGGGACAGATTTGCGTACTGCTGCTTACATCATTTCAATCAAACGAATGGCAGAAGCTATGAAAGCACGCGGTTGGGTATAACCGTTCTTCCATAAAACAAGGCAGCCTTCCAAGAGCCGGTAACACGGCTTTTGGAAGAACTGCCCTTGATTGTGAATGCCTATTCCCGCAAAAAGACGAAGTAACAAATAAAGACGACAAACAACACATACAACAACGGATGCACTTCTTTTCCGCGGCCTTTCAAAATCATCGTGATCGGATAGAAAATGAAGCCGACGGCGATGCCGGTCGCGATGCTGTAGGAAAGCGGCATCGTAATCAATGTAAAGAACGCCGGTACAGCTACCTCAAACTTCTTCCAATCGATTTCACCGATCGATGAAGCCATCAATACCCCGACGATAATGAGCGCTGGCGCAGTGACCGGCGCGGTAATGACGCTTAACAGCGGCGAGAAGAACAAAGCAAGCAGGAACAAAATCCCCGTCACGACCGCCGAAAACCCGGAGCGCCCTCCAGCAGCGACGCCAGCCGACGATTCGATGTATGACGTCGTCGTCGATGTGCCAAACACCGCTCCGACCATGACAGCCGTCGCGTCAACGAGCAGCGCTTTGCCGGCGCGCGGCAGCTTATTGTTTTTCAACAAACCGGCTTGGTTGGCGACCGCTAGGAGCGTGCCGGTTGCATCAAAAAAGTCAACGATAAAGAACGTCAAGACAACACCGAGCATTTTCCATGAGAAAATGTCCGGCAAGTGTTCGATCGCGACGCCGAACGTCGGTGAAATATCGGGAATGGCGCCGACAATTTGTTTCGGCACTTCAATTAAACCGAAGATCATGCCGACAACAGCGGTAATGACCATTCCATAAAAAACGCCGCCGTTCACTTTTTTCACCATCAAGACGACGGTGATAAACAAACCGAAAATCGCAAGCAGCGTATTGCCATCTTTTAAATCACTCAACCCAACTAACGTCGCGTCGTTGTTCACAATGATGCCGGCGTTTTGCAGGCCGATGAACGTAATGAACAGCCCGATTCCGGCACCAACGGCATATTTCAACTCAACCGGGATGGCATCAATAATTTTTTCCCGGATGCCCGTCAGCGTTAAAATCGTAAAAATGACCCCAGAGACGAAAACTCCTGCAAGCGCTGTTTGCCACGGAATCCCCATATGCAAGACGACCGTAAAGGCGAAAAAGGCGTTTAACCCCATCCCTGGCGCTAGGGCGATTGGATAGCGGGCGAGCACCCCCATCAAAATCGACCCATACGCCGCCGCCAAAGCGGTAGCAACAAATACTGCCCCTTGATCAATGCGCAGTTCATTCGGAAAATCTTTCACTGCGCCAAGCGACAACGTAAACGGGTTGACGAACAAAATGTACGCCATCGACAAAAATGTCGTCACCCCGGCGATGATCTCCGTCCGGTAGTTTGTACCGAGCTCGTCAAATTGAAAATATTTTCTCACGTCTGTCCCCCCTATAAAAAGTAAAAACGCTTCTGCAGCTACCAGAAGCGTTGACTAAGAAGGAATGACGAACATAGAGAGGACGTCGGCTCTCTATTTCACATCCCTCGTAGTCAAGCTATTTACGGTAGCTTGGTAGAAACTCCCGAGCCATATTCCCGGGATTATACGACGGAATTCGACAATATTGATGACTCCACGGCTATTGTATCAGCCTGAAAAGCAGCTGTCAAGAAAAAAGACGAACATTCCTTTGGAAATGTTCGTCTTTCGTTCGTCTTTACTCCCACTCGATCGTAGCTGGCGGTTTGCTTGTAATGTCGTAGACGACGCGGTTGACGTGCGGCACTTCGTTCACGATGCGCGTTGAAATGCGTTCCAGCACATCCCACGGAACGCGGGCCCAATCGGCGGTCATCCCATCGATCGATGTCACGGCGCGAATGGCAACCGTATAATCGTACGTGCGGGCATCCCCCATTACCCCGACGCTGCGGATGTCAGGGAGAACCGTGAAGTATTGCCAAATTTCACGGTCAAGCCCGGCTTTTTTCACTTCTTCCCGCAAAATCGCATCCGATTCACGGACGATTTCCAATTTTTCTTCCGTCACCTCGCCAAGGACGCGGATGCCAAGGCCAGGTCCCGGAAATGGCTGACGCCAGACAATTTCGTCCGGAATTCCTAATTGGGTGCCCAGTGCGCGCACTTCATCTTTAAATAGCGCATTGAGCGGCTCGATCAATTCAAATTTCATATCTTCCGGCAAACCGCCGACGTTATGGTGCGATTTGATCGTTTGCGCCGTCGCCGTGCCGCTTTCAATAATGTCCGTATAAAGCGTGCCTTGCACTAAAAATTCAATGCCTTCGAGTTTGGCTGCTTCATCGTCAAACACATAAATAAATTCGTTGCCGATAATTTTCCGCTTTTGTTCCGGGTCAGCGACCCCTTTTAATTTTGTCAAAAAGCGCTCCTTCGCGTCGACCTTAATAACGTTCATGTGAAACTGCTCGCGGAACGTTTTCATGACGCTTTCCGCTTCGCCTTTGCGAAGAAGGCCGTGGTCAACAAAAATGCATGTGAGCTGATCACCGATGGCGCGATGCACCAATACAGCAGCGACCGATGAATCGACCCCGCCGCTTAAGGCGCACAACACTTTTTTTCCGCCGACTTGCTCACGAATGCGGCGCACTTGCTCGTCAATGAAATTTTCCATCGTCCAGTCGCCGCGGCAGCCACATACATCGAAGACAAACCGCTTCAATACATCATTCCCATAAACGGAATGGCGTACTTCCGGATGGAATTGCACCCCGTACCATTTCCGCCGTTCATCACTCATCGCGGCGATCGGGCAGGAAGGACTTGTCGCATCGACGATAAAACCAGACGGCGGGGCTGTCACTAAATCGCCGTGGCTCATCCAGACAACTTGTTCGTCCGGCAGCCCGCGAAATAGCAGCGAGTCATTTTTCACCTGGATGAGCGCTTTTCCGTATTCGCGGTGTGACGCCTTTTCCACCTTGCCGCCTAAGTGGTGCGCCATCAGTTGCATCCCGTAACAAATCCCTAAAATCGGCAGCCCAAGCTCGAAAATTGCCGGATCGCACGCAAACGCTTGTTCATCATATACACTGTTCGGGCCGCCGGAAAAAATGATCCCTTTGGCGTTCAACGCGCGGATGTCTTCTGCACGAATCGTGTGCGGGTGCAGTTCGCTGTAGACGCCAAATTCACGGATGCGGCGGGTAATCAGTTGGTTATATTGGCTTCCGAAGTCCAATACGACGATCATTTCTTGGTTCATCTTATCCACCCCGTCCAAAAAATAAACGCTGCCATCGCCCAAATAAACATGATGAAGGCAGAATAGCAGCGTCTTCTGCCTTCATAGTCAGGCCGTTTACGGCGGCCCGGTAGAGACACGTGAGCCATATTCCCACGCATATATGAAGGGCTTTTGTTCTGTTCGTATGCAAATTTGAATTCATTCTATCAACTTGCCGGCAGGCGGTCAAGAGATCGTCCTTTTTATTAAATTTTCCCACAATTGGCGCGCCTCACGGATGTCGATCCGGCTGCTGTTTGCCCCGTAGATCGCTTGTTCATACGATTTTGTCAGCCGTTCCATTTCATCGGTTTCAAATAAACGATCCACTTGAATGGCGTACTGCCGCAACGTTTCATCTTCTTTTCGCCTCAGCCCGTAGTCATGCAGCTGACGCAACAACGCCAAGTAAGCAGGGACAAGCCATTCCGACCCGTCAACTTGGCGGCGGCGAAAACGAAGGAGCGTAAGGCGCGGCCACCATTTTCGTCTTGTCGCGTAAATCGTTCCACCCCATGCGGCCAGCATAGCGAACACGCTCAGCACCGCTTTCCATGACCAGATGCCGGCTAGCTTCTCCCACCAATGGGGGTCTTGCTCCGGCGACGATGGTTCAATCAATTGTTCGAGCGGCACGCGCGGCGTTTCCTGCTGTTCCGGTTGCAGTGGCGGCGCCTGTTGCTCTTCATTGGAAGCAGGAAGCGAAAAGGCATACGGGTTGACAAACCCTTGTGTGGGCTCAAACGGCACCCAGCCGACGCCTTCAAAGTATACTTCGACCCAGGAATGCGCGTCGTTGTTTCGCACTTCATAAAGCCCGGCTCCATTTTGCTCCCCGACCCACCGCCCTGATGTATAGCCTTTCACCCAACGCGCGGGGATCCCTAGACTTCGAACGAGCACGACCATTGAGGTGGAAAAGTTGTCGCAATACCCTTGTTTCGTTTCAAACAAAAACTGGTCGACATAGTCTTGATTGGCGCCTGGAACAGCAACATCTGTCGTTTCGTACGCATATCCGTTCATATGGAAGTACTGTTCGATGGCTTTCACTTGATCGTATACCGTCTCTTTTCCTTCGGTGATTTGCCTCGCCAAATCGCGCACCCGCCGCGGAAGCGTATCCGGCAGCTGCGTATAGCGCTTTAGAAAGGCAGCGTCTTGGACTGGGGGCGCGGCCCGCAATGCTTCAATTGGAAAGTCCGGCTCCATGTACGTAAGCATATACCGACGAACAGGAAGCGCGTTCGCATTCACATCGGTCGTATAAATCTTTTCTGTCGCCATATGCATGCGGTAGACAATGTGATCGGACGTTTGCACCTGTTGCAAACCGAGCGGATACACGAGATGGAACGCTTGGTCTTGACGGGTGATTTCCGCTGTCTGTTCCGTTGCATTCACTTTTTCGCTCCACCATTCATACTCCATTGGCATCCCGTTTCTAAACGATTGCACTTGTTCGCTTTGGAACACTTCCCACCCTTTTCCGGTGTAAACATCTTTCGTTTCTACCCGCCAATAATGGCGGCCCTCGTCTTTGGCCATGAACACCACCGTATCATCGGCAATAAACGGTCCGCCGAGGCGCGAGTCATTTTGTCCGTAGCCGATTTTCTTGACGCTAGTCGTTCCTTCCGTATCAAGCTCCTCTCTAGAGTCAGCGGCATAGCTATGAATAAACGCGACTGGGTCCGGCCATTGCGGCGGCAGTTTCGGCCCGATATATCCGGCGGCGACGGCAATGGCGGGAATAGATAGCGCCGCCGCCCGCCATTTTCCAATATGAAAATCTCTGCCTTTTGCCCGCAGCCGCTCTCCATGCAGCCAAGCGAAGGCGAAAAAACCGAGCGCCACAAGGCGAACAACCGCTTTGTTTCCACTGTAAGGGAAAAACGTATCCAACACGGCAATATAGCCAACCGTGAGCGCATAAGGAACAAACCACCGGTTTCGCCGCACGATAAGCCAGTGCCAAACAAACGAAGCCGCCCATAGAAGCACAAAGAAAGCAAGGGTGCGCACTGCAGCGTCCGGCATTGATGATGGCCTGTCACCGACAAGCCAGGCGGCGCCGCTATCCCAAAAGGTGCGCACGATGTTCGGAATCGACTGATCGTCAAACCATTCAGAGAGCGCCCTCCATATAAAGCTGATTTTGCCAAGGACAGAAAGCCAGATGGGAACACGCAGCGCATAAAAGAGAAAACAAATGACCACAAATATCGCGAATGTCCCGATATGCGCCGTGTCCGTCACTGTGCCAAGCGGCCAAAGCCATTCCGTGAGCAGCCAAGCCGCCAAAACGTTCGGCAACGCGGCGGATACCATGTTCTCCGCCTTCTGTTTCATCCGTTTCCCCCTCCTTGCTGAACGGGCTGCAACATCTGCGGGTCAATGCGCGATACATACACCCCGTTACGGCGGAGCCCGTCGGCCCAGCTCTGCTGCTCATGACTCCACTCGCGGCTGACGATATACAGCACAACATGGCGTTTGGAAGCGATCGCGCGCAGTTGCTGCAAAAGCGAAATCGATAACGCAGAAGTTACAATGACGCATCCGGCAGCCGACCGCCAATTCGTTTCTTCCGCCAACGTACGAACAAGCGGGTCTTTGCCCTCGCCGTTGACTTCCGCCAACTCGAGAAGAATGGACGTCCACTGTTCATCATGGCGGCGCGGTGCTAAGAATGAACGCTTTTTGCCGGCAAAGAGCAGCCCTGCCGGTACCCCTTGATCAAGGAGTGCCTTCGATACAGAGGCGGCCAACGTGACAAGTTCCTCAAACACTGGGGATGAGGCGCCGTCAAGCACAACAATCCACCCGTCATTGCGCTGTTCGTCAAACTCTTTTGTCATGAGCTCCTGCCTGCGCGCCGACACTTTCCAATGCACCCACGACATTTTATCGCCGGGCACATACTCGCGGGCACCGGCCGCCACCGCCATGTCGCGGTGAAGCGAAATCGGCCGCGCGGCTTTTCCGTTCGCAAACCATTCATGCACCGCTTCGAACGGCCATTCGATATAGCGCGGGTAGACGATCACCGTGCACGGAGCAGGGAAGGAGGCCGTTTTGTTTACCCATCCGAATGGATCACCCACCTCAAGGATGACCGTTTCCAATTGATGGCGGCCGCGCGGCAACTGAAGCGGCCATGTGCAAGACAGACGCCGGCGAAACGGCCAAGCGACTATCGCACCCACGCGCTTCCGTTCTTCCCCGACAACAGTGAGCGCCGCCAGCGGAATCGGCCACGGCAAATCGATGCGAACAGTAACAGGGACCGGCTCATCTGCATGATAGCGCCGAACCGGCACCGTTCGGCTCACTGCGGCGCGCCGAAGCGGGTATACCACGATCAAGAACGCATATAAACCGAACGGCAAAAAACTGTAAAACAAAAACCAACTGACAAATCCTCCTTGAAACATGGCGTATGAAAACAAGGCAGCCGCCAAAAGCAACAAACCGGCAAAAGCGAACCAATGGCGCCCATTCCGTTTCATCTTCATCGCCGTCCTTGCACCGGCACCGGCGTGCGGGCGATCAGCTGCGCAACGATCGTTTCTGCGTCAAGCTTGTCCCATTTCGCCTCCGGGCGAACGAGCAGACGGTGGGCGAGCACATGAGGGGCGAGTTGCTGTACATCATCGGGGATGACAAAATCGCGGCCGTGGATGAGCGCGTATGCTTGCGCTGCTTTCATCAAGGCGGCTGACCCGCGCGGGCTGACGCCTAAATAGACAGCTTCATGCGCACGGCTTTGCTGGACGAGCCTAACGATGTATCCTTTCACCGTATCGCTCACATGCACATCCGCTACCTTCCGCTGCAGCCCAAGCAATTCATCCAGCGTCATCACCGGGCCAATCTCCGCAAGCGGCTCCGTTTTTTCCAACCGGTTTAACATCTCGATCTCCTCATCAACCGATGGATAGCCCATCTGCAACTTCAGCAAAAACCGATCCAATTGTGCTTCAGGAAGTGGATACGTCCCTTCATATTCAATCGGGTTTTGCGTCGCCATGACAAAAAACGGCTGCGGCAGCACCCGGGTGACGCCATCGACCGTCACGCTCCCTTCTTCCATCGCCTCAAGAAGCGCCGACTGCGTTTTCGGCGACGTCCGGTTGATCTCGTCAGCGAGTACGATATGGGCGACAACCGGTCCGGGTTTATACTCAAACTGCCGCTCTTTCGGGTTATAGACAGAAACGCCAATCACATCGCTCGGCAACAAATCCGGCGTAAATTGAATTCGTTTCAACTCAGCTTGAAATGATTTCGCCAGCGCGCGCACGAGCATCGTCTTGCCAACGCCCGGCACATCTTCAAGCAATACGTGCCCTTTGGCCAACAGCGCTGTTAAACTAAGCACAATCACTTGGCGTTTTCCAACAATGACTTGTTCGACATTGCGAACAACTTGTTCGACGGAGGGAAGCAACGGTTCGTTCATTACATCAAACTCCTTTTATGGTGATCCATGGGACTTTTAGCGGTAGACAATATCTCGTTTAACTATTAATATAATATCGAATATACACAACTTTTGGAATCGATTTGCAACGAAGAGGAGGAGAAAAATGGGGAAATCGAAATGGACGATGATCGGCCCTGGGTTGATCGTCGCCGCCACCGGGGTTGGCGCCGGGGATTTGGTCGCGGCCCTTGTCGCCGGCACAAACTACGGCCTTGTTTTCATGTGGGCGATTATCGTCGGGGCTGTGTTCAAATTTGTGCTGAACGAAGGAGTCGGGCGCTGGCATTTATTAAGCGGAAAAACGATTTTCGAAGGCTGGCAGTCGATGGGGAAATGGGCGTCCGTCTACTTTGGGGTGTATGCGATCATTTGGGGATTTGTTTACGGAGCAGCGGGCACATCATCGTGCGCGCTAGCCATGTCGGCGATGATCCCCTCGATCCCGCTTTGGGCATGGGCGGTCATCCATGGCCTCGCCGGTTTTGCCATCACGTGGTCAGGACGGTTTCAGCTGTTCGAACGGGTAATGAACGTGCTCGTCGGACTGATGTTTGTAACCGTTGTCGGTTCGGCGCTCCTTGTGTTGCCGCAGCTGGACGATCTTTGGCAAACCGCCGTTCCCGAATTGCCCAAAGGTTCGCTTTTGTATGCTCTCGGGTTAATTGGCGGCGTCGGCGGTTCGATTACGATGGCGTCGTACGGCTATTGGCTGCAGGAAAACGGCTGGAAAGGCCGCGCCTACGTATCGCCGATGCGTTACGATTCCGCCGTTGCCTATATCGTAACAGCAATTTTTACATTGTCGCTCCTTATTTTAGGGGCCGCGCTTCTTTACGGAACGAATACGTCGATCAGCGGCGAACAAGGGCTTGTCTCGTTCGCTTCGATCATGGGCAATGAGCTGCACCCGGCCGCCCGTTGGCTCTTTTTGCTCGGCTTTTGGTCGGCATCGTTTACATCGGTCATCGGCGTTTGGAACGGCGTTTCCTATTTGTTTGCCGATTTTGTCCGCAACATGCGCAAAACATCGGTTGGCACTGAGGCACTCAACCAGTCGAAAGCGTTCCGGTTCTACGTCTTTTGGCTCACGTTCCCGCCGATGCTCTTGCATTTCATCGGCAAACCGGTCGGGCTCATTATTGTCTATGGAGCGCTCGGAGCGCTGTTTATGCCGTTTTTGGCTGTCACGCTGCTTTACTTGCTCAACTCCAAAAAAACGCTTCCGGATGAAGGTCGGAACCACTGGCTGTCGAATGCGTTGCTCGCCCTGTGCTTAGCGCTGTTTGCCGTCTTGTCGATTAATGAACTCATTCGCCTGTTTGCCTAACATTTGCCCGATGCAAAGCAGCCAGCTGGCAAGAAGACCGTCGCAACAGGAAAACGCTCATCCCTTGAATCAGGATGAGCGTTTTTGGCCTGCCTATTCGCTCTCGTCTGGTTCCCCGTTGTTTTGTGCCACTAAATCATCTTCTCCGGTCTCACCCATTCTTCGTACTGCTCGGCTGTCACATACCCGGTTTTCAATGCCGCTTCTTTCAGCGTCAATCCTTCGCGATGCGCAAGCTTCGCGATTTCCGCGGATTTGTCATAGCCGATATGCGGGCTCAATGCCGTCACAAGCATTAGCGAGCGGTCCACGTACTCTTTCATTTTCGTTTCGTTCGCCTCCAACCCTTGGGCGCATCGCTCATCAAACGAACGGATCGCATCGCCGAGCAGCTGCACCGACTGAATGGCGTTATAGGCAATGACCGGTTTGAACACGTTTAATTGAAAATTGCCTTGGCTTGCCGCAAAACCGATCGTGGCGTCGTTGCCGAACACTTGAACAGCGACCATCGTCATCGCTTCGCTTTGCGTCGGATTCACTTTCCCCGGCATGATCGAGCTCCCCGGTTCATTGGCTGGAATCGTGATCTCCCCGAGCCCGGAGCGCGGCCCGCTCGCCAGCCAGCGGATGTCGTTGGCGATTTTCATCAAATCCGCAGCCAGCGCCTTCAACGCCCCATGGACATATACGATCTCGTCATGGCTGGTCAGCGCGTGGAATTTGTTTGTTGCTGAACGGAACGGGTAGCCGGTTTGGGCGTGCAGCTGTTTGGCGACTTGTTCCCCAAACGATGGCGGTGCATTGAGCCCTGTGCCAACCGCCGTGCCGCCGATCGCCAAATCGAGCAGCTTGTCGGCCGCTTCGCTGATCATCATTTTGCTTTTCTCCAGCATCGTCCGCCAGCCGGAAATCTCTTGCCCGAATGTGAGCGGCGTCGCATCTTGCAAGTGGGTGCGCCCGATTTTGATCGTCTTCTCATATTGCCGCTCCTTGGCTGCGAACGTGGCGATCAATTCGTCGAGCGCCGGCAGAAGATGCGTTTGAACTTTCGCATAAATGGCGATATGCATCACCGTCGGGAACGTGTCATTTGAGCTTTGCGACATGTTGACGTCATCGTTCGGATGGATGCGTCCCTCGCTGTCACGGAGCAGCTCGTTCGCCCGTCTCGCCACCACTTCATTAACGTTCATATTCGTCTGCGTCCCGCTTCCTGTCTGCCAAACGACAAGCGGAAAATGCACATCCCACTGACCGGCCAAAATTTCGTCGCACGCCGCTACAATCGCCCGTCTTTTCGCTTCGCTCAGCTTTCCAGCCTGATGGTTCACGATCGCCGCCGCCTTTTTCAGCTCGGCATAGGCATAAATGAGTTCAAGCGGCATCGTTTCTTTGCCGATGCGGAAGTTTTGCCGGCTTCGCTCCGTCTGCGCCCCCCAGTATTTATCGGCCGGCACCTTCACCTCGCCGAGCGAGTCGCGTTCAATTCGTTCGTTCATCACGTCAGCCCCCTTTTGTTTAGACACTGTCCTATTACATGTTCATTCCCATTGTGGCCTAAAAGGTCGGCGAAAAAACAACATTCCCTTCTCCCAATAATTTTTATCAACCCAAACCGCCCCCATTTTAAGCGTGAACATAAATGGAAGAACGTTCACTATCCTAGTGTAACGTGCCAAAGGAAAAGACATAAAAGACACGCAGAGACGCCGTCATGTATATTTCCTCCTCACCCCGCCTTCAAACAGACAACCGAGCCAAAACAGTGAAAAAAACCGTTTTTACTGTTATAATAACGATAGACAAAATAGATAACAGCTAAGGGAAAAATTTCCAAAAAACATAAACAAGGAGGAATCTTTGATCATGAATATCCGAGAAAGCGAATTGCCAGGAATCGGGTACAAGTTTGAAATTATTACGCGAAACAAAGATAAGCTTGTCATTGTGATCCATGACGATGGGCGAAGGGAAATTTATCACTTTGACGCAGAGGATTATGATGAAGTCGTTAGCAGCGTGACCTTAAGCGACCAAGAAGCGCGCCAAATTGCAGGAATCATTGGAGGAATGGCATATAAACCAAAGGCGCTCGAAACGATTGAGTTTGCCTTTGACGATCTCATTATCGAGTGGTTTCAAGTGGAGCCAAACGCCCCCGCTGTAAATCAAAAAATTGGTGAACTTGATATTAGGAACCGTTTCGGTGTCACTGTCATCGCTATCAAAAAGAAACATTCACAAAAATCTCATAATCCCGGTCCAAATACATTGATTGAAGCCGGAGATACCTTGATTATGTCTGGAGAAAGACAGCAAATCAAGGAGATCATTAGTCATTTACTATCAAATAAGGAGTGATGGGAATAGATGAACCATTTAGTATTCGAAGTGGGAACAGCACTCGTCCTAGTCGCCATTGGGTCGATCATTGCCAATAAATTAAACTTCTCCATTATCCCGTTTTTGATCGTTATCGGCATGCTCGTTGGGCCCCATGCCCCTACCATCGGGATTATTGACCTCACTTTTATTCAAAGCAATGAAATTATCCAGTTTTTAGGTAGGATCGGGGTACTTTTTTTACTGTTTTATTTAGGGCTTGAATTTTCTGTCGGCAAACTGATTAAATCCGGAAAAAACATTGTGGTCGGTGGAAGCATCTACGTCACAATGAACTTTGTTTTAGGATTGCTTTACGGCAAGGCCGTCGGAATGCCATGGATGGAAACGGTTCTTATTGCTGGACTCCTCAGTGTATCGTCAAGTGCTATCGTAGCCAAAGTTCTTGTTGATTTAAGGAGAACGGCCAATCCTGAAACAGAGCTCATTTTAGGGATGATCCTTTTTGATGACATCTTCCTTGCCCTATTTTTGACGACGATGTCAGGGGTTTTGCTAGCTGGATCCACCTCCTTTTTCGGAATCAGCCTATCTGTTTTAACATCTGTTGCTTATATGTTGCTATTTTTTGTCATCGCTCGTAAAGGTGCCCCTCTGCTCAACAAATGGTTGAATATCAAATCCGATGAAATATTCATCATCGTCATCTTTGCTATTCTCTTTTTTGTTGCCGGCTTTTCCGAAACGATTCACGTTGCTGAAGCCATCGGAGCCTTACTGCTTGGACTTGTCTTTTCAGAAACGGAACACCGTGATCGAATTGAGCATTTAGTTGTTCCATTCCGTGACTTCTTTGGAGCGATTTTCTTCTTTAGCTTCGGTTTGAGTATTGAACCGTCAACGTTAATCGATGCGTTTTGGTTATCATTAGGGGCTGTCATCGTCACTCTAATGGCCAATATCGTGGCGGGAATGATTGCCGGAAGAAAGGCTGGATTGTCCTACAAAGCCTCTACAAATATTGGTTTGACAATCACCGCACGTGGAGAGTTTTCCATCATCGTTGCAAATCTGGGAATTACAGCAGGGTTAAGCCCGATATTGACACCTTTTACCGCACTTTACGTTCTCATGTTGGCCATATTGGGACCACTCTTTGCCAAAGAAAGCAAAAGCATATATAAACTGCTCAACAAAGTATTTAAATGGGAACAGAAGTTAACTAAGGAGAAGCGGAAGGAACGGCTGGAAGTTGCAGAAAAATAAATAACGGCGGCAACGTCCTTCTTTATCGCTCGCTTACCCCAATCCATCTCTCATTTTCTTTTCCCCGAGTGTGCGCTCAGTCACCGAATCAATGGCAACTCGGGGACGTATTCATGCAACGGATCGACCAAAGAAGCGTCTATATTCAAAAAGGGGGATTTTCTATTATGCGGAAACGATGGGCCCCGCTTCTTATTTTGCTTCTATGGCTTTCCGGCTGTTCATTCGGTGATATCAAGCCGCCTGAATTAACGTTGACCATCAACGGTGAAACGGTCGACCACCGGCTCGGGACTTACACGTGGTCAACAGGCCGGCGCGGAATTGTTGCCGATGCCGCCGCCCCACCGCTGCTCGTCAGAGAACTCAAGCCTCATCCCACCGTTTCGGGTGCAAAACTTCGCATCGAGTTTGACTACCGCCCATCAACACTCGAAGCCGGCGTATGGAATGATGATGATGTTGACTGGCAGCCGGTGCAACATGGAACGATCACACTGCCAAAACAACAAGGTTCGTACATCTACGTCATTCACGCTGCTTGGCAAGAGGGAGACGCTATTTACGCATTCCCTATCAACATCCGATAGAAAAACCCTCTCCCAAAAGAAAAGGAACACCGGGAAGTGACCCAGTGTTCCTTTTCTCGTTGTTATGTGGATTACATCATGCCGCCCATATCCGGCATGCCCGGATTGCCGCCTTTGTTTTCTTCCGGTTTGTCGGCGACAACCGCTTCGGTCGTCAATACCATCGCAGCGACAGAGGCAGCGTTTTGCAACGCCGAGCGAGTGACTTTCGTCGGGTCAACGATACCAGCTTCGATCATGTCGACCCATTCGCCCGTTGCAGCGTTGAAGCCGATGCCCGGTTTTTCGTTTTTCAGGCGTTCGACGATGATCGAGCCTTCCAACCCAGCGTTTTGCGCGATTTGGCGAACCGGCTCTTCGATGGCGCGAAGAACGATTTTCACACCCGTTGCTTCATCGCCTTCGGCTTCAATAGCAGCCACTTTGCTGTAGACGTTCATCAATGCCGTACCGCCACCAGCGACGATACCTTCTTCAACCGCCGCACGGGTCGAGTTGAGCGCGTCTTCGATGCGCAGTTTGCGTTCTTTCAACTCGGTTTCTGTCGCCGCACCGACTTTGATCACTGCTACGCCGCCAGCCAATTTTGCCAAACGTTCTTGCAGTTTTTCGCGGTCGAATTCGGACGTCGTTTCTTCAAGCTGCGCACGGATTTGGTTGACGCGTGCTTTAATGCGCTCGGAATCGCCAGCGCCTTCGACGATCGTCGTCGTTTCTTTCGTCACAACAACTTTCGACGCACGGCCAAGCGATGCAATCGTCGTCGATTTCAGTTCACGGCCAAGTTCTTCCGAGATGACTTCGCCGCCTGTTAAAATCGCGATGTCTTCGAGCATGGCTTTGCGACGGTCGCCAAAGCCAGGCGCTTTCACAGCAACGGCGTTAAACGTGCCGCGCAGCTTGTTGACAACGAGCGTTGCCAACGCTTCACCTTCGACATCTTCCGCAATGATCAAGAGCGGACGGCCATGTTGGACGACTTGCTCAAGAACCGGCAACAGTTCTTGAATGCTCGACACTTTTTTGTCCGTAATTAAGATGTACGGATTTTCAAGAACGGCTTCCATTTTTTCCGTATCCGTAATCATGTACGGCGAAACGTAACCGCGGTCGAATTGCATCCCTTCGACAACGTCGAGTTCCGTCGTGAAGCCTTTCGACTCTTCCAGCGTAATGACGCCGTCGTTGCCGACGCGTTCCATCGCTTCAGCGATCAATTGGCCGACTTCTTCGTCAGCAGCCGAGATCGCAGCCACTTGGGCGATCGATTCTTTTCCTTTGATCGGTTTGGAGATGGCTTTTAATTCTTCTACAGCAACCGCTACCGCTTTTTCGATCCCGCGGCGGATGCCCATCGGGTTCGCGCCAGCAGCAACGTTTTTCAATCCTTCACGGATCATCGCTTGCGCTAATACGGTAGCTGTTGTCGTCCCGTCCCCAGCGATGTCGTTCGTTTTGCTGGCGACTTCAGCGACTAACTTCGCGCCCATGTTTTCAAACGGGTCTTCGAGTTCGATTTCTTTCGCGATCGTTACCCCGTCATTCGTGATCAGCGGAGAACCGAATTTTTTCTCCAACACGACGTTGCGGCCTTTCGGGCCTAATGTGACTTTCACTGCGTCTGCGAGTTTGTCCACCCCGCGCAACATCGCACGGCGCGCTTCTTCGCTGAACTTAATTTCTTTTGCCATACCCCGTTACCTCCTTATGAATTGGTTAAACCGCATGCAAATAGGTTAATGATAAACTAGTTAAGTATGTTTTCGGAATGTTTATGTGATGAACGCATACATTAGCCAATGACAGCTAAAATGTCGCTTTCGCGCAAAATTAAGTATTCCTTGCCGTCATATTTGACTTCCGTGCCGGCATATTTCGAAAAGATGATGCGGTCGCCGACTTCGACTTCCGGCGCAACGCGTTGGCCGTTATCGAGCACACGGCCTGTACCGACAGCCACAACGCGGCCTTCTTGCGGTTTTTCTTTGGCCGTATCCGGCAGCACGATACCGCTAGCCGTTTTTTCTTCGGTTTCTACGACTTCAATGACAATGCGATCGCCTAATGGCTTCAACACGGGAAACAACCTCCTTAACGATAGTTTTCGCCGTTCTTATTAGCACTCATCATTATTGAGTGCTAACACACTTATAATATTAATGAACTTCTCTCCGTTTTGCAAGTAGGAAATACAAAAAAATAACTGTTTTTCTTTAATGCGAGAAGAAAGGATAAAATGGGCTGAACAGCTGTCAGTCCCAAGGTCGGCCGGCGCAAAACCCGTTTTCATTATTACACATTTCTAAAATCAATAAACAACGCTCGGCAATTTTTTTGCGGCGGTCGTGCCAACCTCGGCCGGCGCGCTTTTCTTATCATTTCGCCAAACATGTGCTACAATACGGATATATTTGAATAAAGGGGTAAGAAGATTTGAAACGCCATTACTGGTATATCATGATCACGTATATCGCCATGCAGCTGTCCGCCTTTATCGGTGTGCCGCTTCTTCGTGCTCTCGGCGTCGGCCAAGAGGCAGAAACCCGCTTGGAGGCGGCGCAGCTCGCTTCCGGGTATTGGGCGGTCATCAGCTTTCTGGCAGCCTTTGTCATCATTTTATGGCTGCTTCGCGGCGACCGCGATGAACGGGAGATGCGGCAATTGCCCCTCGCTTCGTCATGGATGTGGGCGATCTTTGGCGTTGTTTTGGCGCTTGCCGCCCAAAGCATCGCTGCTAACATCGAATGGCGTCTGCTTGGCATCGAACCAGGTTCGGAGAACACAAGGCAAATCATTAATATCATCCGTCTGACGCCGCTTTTAGTCATCGTCACTTCCGTGATCGGCCCAATTTTGGAAGAACTCATTTTCCGCAAAATCATTTTCGGTTCGCTTTATAAAAAATACAACTTTTGGCCAGCTGCGCTCGTGAGCTCACTTCTTTTTGCCGTCGTCCATATGGAGCTTGAGCATTTGCTTTTGTACACGGCGATGGGGCTGACATTCGCCTTTTTGTATGCGAAAACCGGCCGCATTTTCGTGCCGATTTTCGCCCATGTGGCCATGAATACGTTTGTTGTCACCGTTCAACTCTTGCTGGCTGATGAGTTGGAAAACATGATGCGCCAAGCCGAGCTGCCGCTGGCGGTCTGGAGGTTTTGGCTATGATGCGCCACCCTCGGCTGTTTTCGCTGCCGTACTTCATCCTAGGTGTCTTGTTTACGTATTTGGCGATCGAAAGCGCTCATGAAACGATTTGGAACGCCTCGACGATCGTCTTGGCGGCGCTCGCCGCTTTTGATTTTGGCACCGCCTTTCGCTTGTTGTTCACACCGAAACGATGAAGGGGCTGACCCAAAAGTCCGCCAAAAAGCGGACTTTTGGAGTCAGCCCTCTCTGGTTTTTGTATATTTTACCAAACGGAACAAAATTCCGACTCTGTTCTCCCCCTCATTTACGCCACCAAGGACAATTGCTTGTCCCTAGCGGCTTTTTTGAGAAGATTGTGGGCAGCACAAACCAGCCCCCATTCGATGGAAACTTTTTGGAGGCCTCGCAGGACAAAGCGACGAAACCCGCGATTTTGTTTGATTTGCCCAAATACACTCTCAATGTCGGTTTGGCGTTGGCGGTATCGGGCTTGCCCTTCTTCACTCTCCAACCGTTCGCGGGCTTTCTGTTTTTGTTCATGATAGACGGGGTTCCATTGCGTGGTTCGTCCATACTTGGAAGTCGTGCAGGCCGAACGGAACGGACATCCTTCGCATTCATGGCATTGGTAGTGTCGGGTGACCGAGGTGTATCCTGATTCCGTGGTCTGTTTCGAAGTTCCGGTGCGAACCAGCTTTTTCCCATTGGCGCAAATCCAAACGTCTTCTTCTTCCACATAGGTCCAATTCTGCTGATGATGCGGATTTTTCTTGACCTTGCGCGTGTTCTCCTTCTCATACGTATGGTACTTGATCAAGGCCGATATGTGCTTCTCTTCCAGCTTCACGTAGTTCTCTTCCGAGCCATAAGCCGCGTCAGCGATCAAACGTTCGGGTTCCACGCCGTACTTCTCTCGAACGGTCTCCAAATGCGGGAGAAGACAACGAGTGTCGCCCGGCCTCTGATGAAGGGAATACCCCAAAATAAATTGGCCGGAAGAACCCACCTGTACGTTATAGGCCGGCTTGAGCTGGCCGTTTCGCATGTGATCCTCCTTCAACCGCATGAAGGTGGCATCCACATCGGTCTTGGAATAGCTGTTGCGATCCCCGCATACATGGAGTTGGTGTTCATACTTTTCACTGCGGGGCAAGTAGTCCTCCTTCATCTTCTTGATGGCCTTCTTCAACGGTTGGTTGTCCGGCTCGGCCTCCAACCGTTTTTCCCACTCCTCGGTTTTCTTTCGGATTTCTTCTGACGTAAAGGCCGGCGAAGGGTCGATGTCTTCCGCCTTTTCTTCTTCCACGATCGCCTCGATCTGGGCAATCAGCCGATCGACATTGGCTTGGAGTTTCTCCTGGTACTTCTCAGCCGATTTGCGCCAAACGAAGGTGTACCGGTTGGCATTCGCTTCAATTTTCGTTCCATCCACAAAATAATCTTCCATCTTGACATAGCCGTCGGCCACGAGCAGCGTGATCATTTCCCGGAACAGGTCGTCAATCAGGTCTTTCATCCGCTCCGAACGAAACCGATTGATGGAGCGGAAGTCCGGCTTTTGAAATCCACTTAGCCACATGAGGGGAAGGTGGACTTCGAGCTGCCGTGCAATCTCACGGCCATGATACATTTTTTGGGTGTAAGCGTAAAGGAGAATTTTGGTCATCATTTTCGGATGATAGGCGGAGGCGCCCCCTCCTTTGTAGTAAGCAAGAAACGTCTCCATCGGGATGCGTTCAACCATCTCATGAACCACGTGGGCCATGTTATCCCGTGGAATGAGATCGGCGATGTTGCTTGGCAAAGAGAGGTTGTCCATGGTATACTCTTTAAAGGAAATATGATCATGTTTCATAAAAGAATCGCCCTTCTTTCGGTGGTAGTGGTTTTGGTGACTCTATTCTACCAGAAAAAAGGGCGATTCTTCTATATTTGAGGCAAAAAAGTGGGGGCTGATCCCAAAACGCATTCGCGTTTTGGGTCAGCCCCTTTTTGTTTGCTGCCGTCCTAACCGCTCTGTCACCGCTGTCCGCGTCCTTACTCGCCGCTTTCCTGCTCCGCCGCTAATTGCGCTTTTCGGTAGCCAACTTTTGCGACCCAAATGCTCCCTTCATATAAAAGCGTGAGCGGAATCATGACGATCACCTGCGAGAGCATATCGGGCGGTGTAATGACCGCCGCCAAAATCAGCAGCGCCAAATACGCATATTTGCGGATGCGCACGAGAAACTGCGGCGTAATGATCCCTAAGCGGGTGAAAAACAAAACGGCGATCGGCAGCTGAAACACGATGCCAAACGGCAGCACAAGCTGAAGCAAAAACTGAAAATATTCGTTAATGCCGATCATTTGTTGGATGCCGAGCCGATCGGCGAGCTCATTCATAAACCGGACGACGAACGGAAACAAGACAAAGTAGGCAAAGCCTACACCGGCTAAAAAAAGGAAAACCGATGCCGGAATGTAGCTGAGCGTCACCCTCCGCTCTTTTTCATACAACCCCGGGCTGACAAACGCCCAAACTTGGTACAGCAATACCGGAGCAGACAGCACAGCGGCAATGACGAAGGCAAACTGAAAATATACTTTAATCGGATCAGTGAGGCGGAAGGCGTTCATTGTCAACTCTTTCGCCTCGGCCGTTTGCTGTAAATACACAATGACATCATCGACAAAAAAGAAACTGGCGACGAGCGCCGCGGCAAAAAAGAGGAGCACAATGATCAGCCGCTTCCGCAGTTCGCCAAGATGTTCATACACCGACATTTCTTTGTCGTTCATCGTTTCCCCATCCTGCCTTGTCATCGGTCAGTTTTGTTTTCCTCATCATCGGCCAGCCCTTTCGTCGCGTCCTTAAACTCGCGCAGTGACTGGCCGAACGACCGCCCTAACTCCGGCAATTTTTTCGTTCCAAACAGCAACAAAATCACAAGGACAATCAAAATGTATTTCACGCTCTACTCTCTCCTTTATGATGACGATGGATAGTTTTTCAGAAAATAGACGAGCGACTGCAATTCAATAGCCAAATCGATATGATGAACGCGGATATGGTTCGGCACGTTCAACCGCGCGGGGGTGAAGTTTAAAATGCCTTTAATCCCCCGGGCGACAAGGCGGTCGGTCAGCGCTTGAGCGGCGGCGGCCGGCACGGTTAAAATGGCGACCGGAATATCACCGCGAAGCCGCTTCTCGAGTTCATCGAGATGATAAACCGGCACGCCGCCGACCGTCGTTCCCACTTTCCGCTCATCCACATCAAACGCCATCACGATCTTTGTATTGTTGTTTTTTGAAAAATTATAGTTTAAAAAGGCGGTTCCTAAATTTCCCACACCGAACAAGGCGACTTCCGTCACTTCATCCTCTTCAAGCGTCTGGCGGAAAAACGACAATAAATAATTGACGTTATACCCGTACCCTTTTTTGCCGAGCGCGCCAAAATACGAGAAATCGCGGCGGATCGTCGCCGGGTCGACTTTGACCGCTTCGCTCAGTTCGGCTGAGGATACACGCTGTTTTCCCGACGCATGCAAGTTCTTTAAAAACCGGTAGTACAGCGGCAGCCGTTTCGCGGTTGCCTGCGGAATTTTCGGTTGTTCGTTGCTCATAGTTTCATCCCCCAGCTAATCGGTTTTCCGTCGATAATGGCCGGACTTCCCGCCCGTTTTCTCGACCAAATACGTCGGACCGATGATCATCCCTTTATCGAGTGCTTTGCACATGTCATACACCGTCAACGCGCATACCGAGGTGGCCGTCAGCGCTTCCATTTCCACCCCTGTGCTCCCTTTCGTTTTCACTGTTGCGGTGATGACAAGTTTATATACATCCGCTTCGTTTTCCCAAGAAAATGCGATATCAACGCTTTTTAACATAAGCGGATGGCACATCGGAATCAGATCAGCCGTTTTTTTTGCCGCCATCACCCCGGCCACTTGGGCTACAGCCAACACGTCCCCTTTCTCGATGGCGTGATTCGTCATTTTTTTATAAATTTCTTCGCTGACGGTGACACTCGTTTTTGCCACTGCCACTCGTACCGTATCTTCCTTGTTCGTAATATCGACCATTTTCGCGCGTCCTTGTTCATTGAAATGAGTAAACGACGACAAGATAATCTCCTCCACTTATACACTATACACGATTTTTCATCATCTGTCTTTGACCGTTTTGGCGACATACGTTAAACTATTCCGAGAGGTGAAACGACATGATCATTTTGCAAGTGCACCAGCTCACGAAATATTTTGGCGCTGACCTTATTTTATCGAATATAAAACTAGAAATACAGTCCCGCGACCGAGTTGCCCTCGTCGGCCGCAACGGCGCAGGAAAATCGACATTGTTAAAAATCATCGCCGGAGAACTTTCTTACGACAGCGGCGAAATCATCAAGCCGAGCCATATCAAAATGGGCTATTTGGCGCAAAACAGCACGCTTGACTCATCACGCTCCATTTGGGACGAGATGCTTGAGGTGTTCGCACCGCTTCGCGCCATCGAAAAGCAGCTGTCCGAACTCGGCTCCCAGCTTGGCGACCCGGATGTGCTCGCTGACCCCGCCCGCTATGAAAAAACGCTCAAAGCGTATGACGAACTGCAAGAACAGTATAAAGAACAGGGCGGCTATCAATACGAAGCCGACATCCGTTCCGTCTTGCACGGGCTGCAGTTTTCCTCATACGATTATAAAACAATGCCCGTCTCTTCGTTAAGCGGCGGGCAGCGGACGCGTCTGGCCCTCGGAAAACTTCTATTGTCCAAGCCGGATTTGTTGATTTTGGACGAGCCGACCAACCATTTGGACCTTGAAACGCTCTCTTGGCTGGAGCAATATTTGCAGGCATATCCCGGCGCTGTCTTGCTCGTTTCCCATGACCGCTATTTTTTAGATAAAGTCGTCACCGAAGTATACGAGCTGTCCAACACGAAGCTCAAGCGGTATACCGGCAACTACAGCCGTTATTTGGAGCAGCGGGCCGAGCAGTATGAACAAGAGTTAAAGCGATATGAGAAACAGCAGGAAGAAATCGCCCGGCTGCAAGACTTTATCCAGCGCAACATCGCCCGCGCCTCGACGACCAAACGGGCGCAAAGCCGCCGAAAACAACTAGAAAAAATGGAGCGGCTCGAACGACCTGTTGGCGATGAAAAATCAGCTTCCTTTTCCTTCGCCATTGAACGGCCGAGCGGCCACGAGGTGCTCACTGCTGAAGAACTGGCCGTTGGTTACGACGAAGGGGCACCTGTCATCCGCCAAATCAGTTTTCGCATCACGCGGGGAGAAAGCGTCGCCTTAGTCGGACCGAACGGCATCGGCAAATCAACATTGCTAAAGGCGGTCGCACGGCGTCTTCCTGTCCAAGGGGGAAAGCTTCGCTACGGCTCAAACGTCCAAATCGGCTATTATGACCAAAATCAGGCTGACTTGTCATCAAATAAACGAGTGCTTGATGAACTGTGGGATGCCTACCCGGATAAAACCGAGAAGGAAATCCGCACTGTGCTCGGCAATTTCTTATTTTCCGGCGATGACGTCTTAAAACCGGTCTCGGCGTTAAGCGGCGGGGAAAAAGCGCGCCTGGCGCTCGCCAAACTGATGCTGCAAAAGGCGAATGTTCTCATTCTGGACGAGCCGACCAACCATTTGGATCTCGACAGCAAACAGGTGCTTGAGCAAGCGCTCATCGATTATCCGGGCACCATTTTGTTCGTCTCCCACGACCGCTATTTCATTAACCGGATTGCGACGAAGCTGTTTGAGCTATCAAGCGGCGGCCTCACGGAATATTTAGGCGACTACGATTACTACATCGCCAAAAAAGCAGAAATGTGCGAACTCGAGCGTCTCGACGCCCGCTTGGACAAAACGCCGGATGGCACTGAATCGGCCAAATCCGCTTATGAACAAGAAAAAGAAGAGAAAAAACGGCAGCGCCAACGCCAGCGCCGTCTAGATGAAATCGAGGCTGAGATCGAAACGCTTGAGGCGCAAATTGCGGAAGTAGAACAGCAGTTATGCGATCCGTCCGTTTATGGCGATTATGAAACCGTGCAACGATTGTCGCAAGAAAATGAGGAACGAAAACAGCAAGTCGAAACGTTATTGGCTGAGTGGGAACAGCTTTATGCTTCACTGTAACCGATCGCCCGCCCGTTATTTTGGCGGGCTGTTTTAGTTAGTCACACTATCCACAAAAGAATCCACAATTCCACCTATGAAATATAAGTTATTCACTAACTTTTCCACATTATCCACAAACCAAACTTTTCTTTTGTGCCAAAACCGTTGTGTATTGTTTTCCTTATATTTATGGTGTTTTCTCGTCTTTTCCACATTGTCCACAACCTGTGGATAAAAATATGCACAGTTCCTTTTCACTTAACTCAGCCAAAGCTTGTCCCTGTAAACAAAAAAGGCGGTTGCTCTCCTGCCGCAAGCAACCACCCTTCCTTCCTCTTTTGTTTCCTTTTTCAACTAAATGAGCGGCAAGCTCGGATTGGCGTTGAGGGCCAAATCAGATCGTTTGCCTTGCCAATACAACACCGTTCCTGCCGCCGCGATCATCGCTGCGTTATCGGTGCATAACGACAACGGCGGAATGACGAGCTCTACATTCGGAAGCTCCTTCATGTTGTCTTGCAGCGCGGACCGCAGTCCGCGGTTGGCCGCCACCCCGCCGGCCAGCAGCACTTGCCGGACACGGTACTGTTTCGCCGCCTGCACCGTTTTGGTCACCAGCACATCGACGACGCTCTCTTGAAAGCTCGCAGCCATCTGTTTCGGGTCAATCTCCTCGCCGCGCTGTTTTGCGTTATGAAGCGTATTGAGCACCGCCGATTTTAAGCCGCTGAAGCTAAAATCATACGATCCTTCCTCAAGCCACGCCCGCGGCAAATCGATTACTGGTTCTCCTTCATGAGCTAACCGGTCGATATGCGGTCCCCCTGGGTAGGGGAGGCCCAAAGCCCGCGCTACCTTATCATACGCCTCACCGGCGGCATCATCGCGCGTTTCGCCGATCACCGTAAACTTTCCGTGTCCTTCCATGTAGATCAGCTCTGTATGCCCACCAGAAACGACAAGCGCTAATAGCGGAAACTTCATCTCAGTCACTAGCCGATTGGCGTAAATATGTCCGGCAATGTGATGCACTCCGACAAGCGGCAGTCCGTGGGCAAACGCCAGCGCTTTCGCCGCATTCACACCGACAAGGAGCGCCCCGACAAGACCCGGCCCCGCCGTCACGGCCACAGCATCAAGGTCAGAAAACGATACCCCAGCTTGCCGCATCGCTTCCTCGATCACAATCGTAATTTGCTCGACATGATGGCGCGAGGCGATCTCCGGCACGACGCCGCCAAACCGCCGATGGCTTTCCATTTGCGAGGCGACGACATTCGATACAATGTCTTTCCCATTTTTCACAACCGCCGCTGCCGTTTCATCGCAGCTCGTTTCAATGCCTAATACGTATACGTCTTCATTCATATCAGCTTCACCCACATTACTAGCGCGTCTTCAAAATTATCAGGATAATACCGTTTGCGAATGCCGCCGTTGCGAAACCCGAGCTTGCGGTACAACGATTGGGCAACATGGTTGGACACGCGTACCTCAAGCGTCATTGTCACCGCTCCATGCTGTTTTGCGATATCCATGAGACGACGCATGAGCGCTTCGCCAAGTTTTTGCCCGCGAAATTGTGGCAACACGGCTACGTTTGTCACATGCGCTTCGTCGATGACAAGCCACATTCCGCCATATCCGATAATCCGCCCGCGGTGTACCATAACAATATATTTGGCATAACGGTTGTACATCAGCTCGTTGTAGAACGACTCGCGACTCCATGGCGCGGTGAACGATGCCTGTTCCACTTGTACGACCTCGTCAATGTCATGGATGGTCATTGGCCGAAATTGTACATCGATCCCCATCGTTTCTTTCCCCTTTTTGTTTCGCGAGCCATTTCGCCTCCGCTTCCGCAAGGCGGATATAATTCGGCACAAACGTATGAGCGTTCTCGCGTTCTTTTTCTTTGCCGAGCATCACCAGCTCGCTCGGGCGCGGCAACCCCAGCGATGGTGGGGCAACGTGAACCCGCTCGCCTAAATGGTTTCGAAACAATTCGCTATATAACGGCGCATCCGCACCAACGAACAATACATCCTCTCCCCGCTCACTTAACTGCCGAGCCCACTCACTTGCTGCCACAATCCGGTCCGCCTCAAGGCAACGGAGCACGCCGCCTTCATATCGGTAAAGCCCGGTATAAAGTTGTCCGCGCCGCGCGTCAAACAGCGGAACAATCACCCCAGGAAAATAACGGCCATTAGCAGCGAGCACTTCGAGGCTCGAAACACCAGCAATCGGGATGCCTAGCGACCAAGCGAGCGTTTTCGCAATTGTCACTCCGATCCGCACCCCGGTATATGACCCCGGCCCTTTAGCGACAACGATCAAATCGAGCTCGCCCGGGGCAACCTTACACTGCCGAAGCAGCGATTCAATGGCCGGCATCGCTTGGGACGAGTGATCTTTTTTCACATGCGTGATCAGTTCTCCTTTGATGATATCCCCGTCTGCTAAGGCAACGCCCAGCGGCATATTCGATGTGTCAATCCCCAATATTTTCATGACGCAAAAATCTCCTTACACAACTGCTCATAGCGATGTCCTAACGGTTCAAACACTAATTTTCGTTCATTGTCGCCCCGATGAAGCAAATGGATCGTCAATCGTTCGTTTGGCAGCTGGCCCGCAATCAAATGCGCCCACTCAACGACTGTAACGCCATCGCCGGCAAAATATTCGTCAAACCCGAGGTCTTCCCACTCATCTTCAAGCCGATATACATCCATATGGTAAAGCGGGAGTCTCCCCTCGTATTGCTTCATAATCGTAAACGTTGGGCTGTTGACATTTTGCCGAATCCCTAGCCCCTCGGCAAGCCCTTTCGTAAACGTCGTCTTGCCTGCACCCAAGTCTCCTTCCAAAGCGATCACCGTCCCTGGCTCCAGCCGTTCGGCAAGCCGGCGAGCGATCGCCCTCGTCTCTTCAGGAGAATGCACGATAAGTTCAAAGTGCTCCATCGCGTTCCACCTTATTCCATTTTATCATCTTCACTCTCGCTTTTGAAATTGTACCATAACAAAATATTCTGTTGCCACTCTCAACGCCAAAAATGATCATTCTCTGACAAGAACTAATGAGCGTTCCCCTTCTTACGATCACACTTGGAAGCCTCCGCTTCCAAGTGGAAGACGACAAAAAGGACTGTCCTGATCAGGCTGTTTGCTTAGCCCGAAGGACAGTCCTTGTATCATTAGGGTCATAAAAAGAAAAAAGGGAATTAGGCGTGTTGCTACTCCCTGGTGAATGCAATTGCCTAGCAGCGACCTACTCTTGCAGGGGCGCTGGCCCCAACTACCATCGGCGCTGGAGAGCTTAACTTCCGTGTTCGGGATGGGAACGGGTGTTTCCTCTCCGCTATCACCACTAGGCGATATGAAGTTGTGGGATCATTCCCTCAAAACTAGATAACCGTGTGGGGGAAGAAGCCGCGGCGCTTCCGCTTTTTGTCTAGCTCCGGCCGCCATCGGCTCCCGACGCTTCGGTCCTGCTGCGGCGGCGACACATTGCATACGCTCCTGTGACACCACCCACGCAGAACCAAGCTTTGCTTGGTTCGAGCCTCCTCGCAGGCCCTCCAGCGCGTTTCGCCGATAGGCGGGCGGCCTCTGCTTTTCGTACTGTCTAGCTCCGGCCGCCATCGGCTCGCGACGCTTCGGTCCTGCTGCGGCGGCGATAGCCTCCTCGCAGGCCCTCCAGCGCGTTTCGCCGATAGGCAGGCGGCCTCTGCTTTTCTAGGTTAAGCCCTCGATCGATTAGTATCCGTCAGCTCCACGTGTCGCCACGCTTCCACCTCGGACCTATCGACCTCGTCATCTTCGAGGGATCTTACTCGCCTAACGCGATGGGAAATCTCATCTTGAGGGGGGCTTCACGCTTAGATGCTTTCAGCGCTTATCCCGTCCGCACATAGCTACCCAGCGGTGCCCCTGGCGGGACAACTGGTACACCAGCGGTGCGTCCATCCCGGTCCTCTCGTACTAAGGACAGCTCCTCTCAAATTTCCTGCGCCCGCGACGGATAGGGACCGAACTGTCTCACGACGTTCTGAACCCAGCTCGCGTACCGCTTTAATGGGCGAACAGCCCAACCCTTGGGACCGACTACAGCCCCAGGATGCGATGAGCCGACATCGAGGTGCCAAACCTCCCCGTCGATGTGGACTCTTGGGGGAGATCAGCCTGTTATCCCCGGGGTAGCTTTTATCCGTTGAGCGATGGCCCTTCCATGCGGAACCACCGGATCACTAAGCCCGACTTTCGTCCCTGCTCGACCTGTCCGTCTCGCAGTCAAGCTCCCTTGTGCCTTTGCACTCTCCGAATGATTTCCAACCATTCTGAGGGAACCTTTGGGCGCCTCCGTTACCTTTTGGGAGGCGACCGCCCCAGTCAAACTGCCCACCTGACACTGTCTCCCACCCCGCTAAGGGGTGCGGGTTAGAATTTCAATACCGCCAGGGTGGTATCCCACCGACGCCTCCACCGAAGCTGGCGCTCCGGCTTCCCAGGCTCCCACCTATCCTGTACAAGCGATACCAAAATTCCATATCAGGCTGCAGTAAAGCTCCACGGGGTCTTTCCGTCCTGTCGCGGGTAACCTGCATCTTCACAGGTAGTATAATTTCACCGGGTCTCTCGTTGAGACAGTGCCCAAGTCGTTACACCTTTCGTGCGGGTCGGAACTTACCCGACAAGGAATTTCGCTACCTTAGGACCGTTATAGTTACGGCCGCCGTTTACTGGGGCTTCGGTTCGCACCTTCGCTTGCGCTAAGCGCTCCCCTTAACCTTCCAGCACCGGGCAGGTGTCAGCCCCTATACTTCGCCTTTCGGCTTCGCAGAGACCTGTGTTTTTGATAAACAGTCGCTTGGGCCTTTTCACTGCGGCTCTTCCAGGCTCTTCACCCGAAAGAGCACCCCTTCTCCCGAAGTTACGGGGTCATTTTGCCGAGTTCCTTAACGAGAGTTCTCCCGCGCGCCTTAGGATTCTCTCCTCGCCTACCTGTGTCGGTTTGCGGTACGGGCACCTCTTCCCTCGCTAGAGGCTTTTCTTGGCAGTGTGAAATCAGGGACTTCCGGATCGAATCCGTCGCCATCACAGCTTAGCCTTACGGCCAGCGGATTTGCCTACTGGCCAGCCTCACTGCTTGGACAGGCTCTTCCAGCCGCCTGCTCACCCTATCCTCCTGCGTCCCCCCATCGCTCAAACGGGAAGGAGGTGGTACAGGAATCTCAACCTGTTGTCCATCACCTACGCCTTTCGGCCTCGGCTTAGGTCCCGACTAACCCTGAGCGGACGAACCTTCCTCAGGAACCCTTAGGCTTTCGGCGCAGAGGATTCTCACCTCTGTTTTCGCTACTCATACCGGCATTCTCACTTCTAAGCGCTCCACCAGTCCTTCCGGTCTGGCTTCTCTGCCCTTAGAACGCTCCCCTACCGATGACCAACGGTCATCCCGCAGCTTCGGCGGCACGTTTAGCCCCGGTACATTTTCGGCGCAGAGTCACTCGACCAGTGAGCTATTACGCACTCTTTAAATGGTGGCTGCTTCTAAGCCAACATCCTGGTTGTCTTCGCAACTCCACATCCTTTTCCACTGAACGTGCACTTAGGGGCCTTAGCTGGCGATCTGGGCTGTTTCCCTCTTGACCACGGATCTTATCACTCGCAGTCTGACTCCCAAGGATAAGTCATTGGCATTCGGAGTTTGACTGGGTTCGGTAACCCGATGAGGGCCCCTAGCCCAATCAGTGCTCTACCTCCAACACTCTTACCTTGAGGCTAGCCCTAAAGCTATTTCGGGGAGAACCAGCTATCTCCAAGTTCGATTGGCATTTCACCCCTACCCACACCTCATCCCCGCACTTTTCAACGTGCGTGGGTTCGGGCCTCCAGCCGGTGTTACCCGGCCTTCACCCTGGACATGGGTAGATCACCTGGTTTCGGGTCGACGACGACGTACTCATGCGCCCTGTTCAGACTCGCTTTCGCTGCGGCTCCGCCTTCCTGGCTTAACCTCGCACGCCATCGTCACTCGCCGGTTCATTCTACAAAAGGCACGCCATCACCCATGAACGGGCTCTGACTACTTGTAGGCACACGGTTTCAGGTTCTCTTTCACTCCCCTTCCGGGGTGCTTTTCACCTTTCCCTCACGGTACTGGTTCACTATCGGTCACTAGGGAGTATTTAGCCTTGGGAGATGGTCCTCCCTGCTTCCGACGGGATTTCCCGTGTCCCGCCGTACTCAGGAGCCGCTCGGGAGGGAACGAAGTTTCGACTACAGGGCTCTCACCTTCTCTGGCCGGTCGTTCCAGACCGGTTCGTCTACCCCGTTCCTTTCTCACTCCCATATGAGCGGTCCTACAACCCCAAGAGGCACGCCTCTTGGTTTGGGCTGTTCCCGTTTCGCTCGCCGCTACTCAGGGAATCGCGTTTGCTTTCTTCTCCTCCGGGTACTAAGATGTTTCAGTTCCCCGGGTGTGCCCTCCATGCCCTATGGATTCAGGCATGGATCCTGTCCCATTACGGACAGGGGGTTCCCCCATTCGGACATCTCCGGATCAACGCTTGCTTACAGCTCCCCGGAGCGTTTCGGCGTTTGCCCCGTCCTTCATCGGCTCCTAGTGCCAAGGCATCCACCGTGCGCCCTTTCTAGCTTAACCTACAGCGTCTCGGCTTCTTCCTTTTGTGTATCGGTTATCTAGTTTTCAAGGAACGATTCGAAGGAATTCTCATTCCTTCAAAACTGAACGAAACGAAAGCGCGATTTGTTAATGGTTGGCCGTTAGCGGCCGTCGCTTTTCGTATTGTCTAGCTCCAGCGCCTGGCTCTCTTCTGCCAAATAACCTTCCCCCTCGGGGTGCAAGCACCCCTGCGGGTGAAGAACATTTGACTTCGAGAGCCAATCGCGGCGCTTCCGCTTTTCGTACTGTCTAGCTCCGGCCGCCATCGGCTTGCGACGCTTCGGCCCTGCTGCGGCGGCAACAGCCTCCTCGCAGGCCCTCCAGCGCGTTTCACCGATAGGCGGGCGGCCTTCGCTTTTCCCCTTAGAAAGGAGGTGATCCAGCCGCACCTTCCGGTACGGCTACCTTGTTACGACTTCACCCCAATCACTTGCCCCACCTTCGGCGGCTGGCTCCCGTAAGGGTTACCTCACCGACTTCGGGTGTTGCAAGCTCTCGTGGTGTGACGGGCGGTGTGTACAAGGCCCGGGAACGTATTCACCGCGGCATGCTGATCCGCGATTACTAGCGATTCCGGCTTCATGCAGGCGAGTTGCAGCCTGCAATCCGAACTGAGAGCGGCTTTTTGGGATTCGCTCCCCCTCGCGGGTTCGCAGCCCTTTGTACCGCCCATTGTAGCACGTGTGTAGCCCAGGTCATAAGGGGCATGATGATTTGACGTCATCCCCACCTTCCTCCGACTTTTCGCCGGCAGTCCCTCTAGAGTGCCCAACTGAATGCTGGCAACTAGAGGCAAGGGTTGCGCTCGTTGCGGGACTTAACCCAACATCTCACGACACGAGCTGACGACAACCATGCACCACCTGTCACCCTGTCCCCCCGAAGGGGGAACGCCCAATCTCTTGGGTTGTCAGGGGATGTCAAGACCTGGTAAGGTTCTTCGCGTTGCTTCGAATTAAACCACATGCTCCACCGCTTGTGCGGGCCCCCGTCAATTCCTTTGAGTTTCAGCCTTGCGGCCGTACTCCCCAGGCGGAGTGCTTATCGCGTTAGCTGCAGCACTAAAGGGTGTGACCCCTCTAACACTTAGCACTCATCGTTTACGGCGTGGACTACCAGGGTATCTAATCCTGTTTGCTCCCCACGCTTTCGCGCCTCAGCGTCAGTTACAGGCCAGAGAGCCGCCTTCGCCACTGGTGTTCCTCCACATCTCTACGCATTTCACCGCTACACGTGGAATTCCGCTCTCCTCTCCTGCACTCAAGTCCCCCAGTTTCCAATGACCCTCCACGGTTGAGCCGTGGGCTTTCACATCAGACTTAAGGAACCGCCTGCGCGCGCTTTACGCCCAATAATTCCGGACAACGCTCGCCCCCTACGTATTACCGCGGCTGCTGGCACGTAGTTAGCCGGGGCTTTCTCGTGAGGTACCGTCACCGCGCCGCCTTGTTCAAACGGCGCTCCTTCGTCCCTCACAACAGAGCTTTACGACCCGAAGGCCTTCTTCGCTCACGCGGCGTCGCTCCGTCAGACTTTCGTCCATTGCGGAAGATTCCCTACTGCTGCCTCCCGTAGGAGTCTGGGCCGTGTCTCAGTCCCAGTGTGGCCGGTCACCCTCTCAGGCCGGCTACGCATCGTCGCCTTGGTGAGCCGTTACCTCACCAACTAGCTAATGCGCCGCGGGCCCATCCGCAAGTGACAGCCAAAGGCCGCCTTTCAACCGAAGACCATGCGGTCTTCGGTGTTATCCGGTATTAGCTCCGGTTTCCCGGAGTTATCCCGGTCTTGCGGGCAGGTTGCCCACGTGTTACTCACCCGTCCGCCGCTGACCAAATAAGAGCAAGCTCTCATTCGGTCCGCTCGACTTGCATGTATTAGGCACGCCGCCAGCGTTCGTCCTGAGCCAGGATCAAACTCTCCAATAGAAAGTTGATTGGCTTTGTAAGCTTCGGCACCGACACCAAACGTGTCAAGCGGCCTCAGCTTTTCGTATTGTCTAGCTTCGGCCGCCATCGGCTCGCGACGCTTCGGTCCTGCTGCGGCGGCGATAGCCTCCTCGCAGGCCCTCCAGCGCGTTTCGCCGATAGGCAAGCGGCCTCAGCTTTTCGTTGCGCTTCGTTTCGTTCAGTTTTCAAGGAACAAGATTGATAAATCTTCTTTGACAGCTTCTCAGTTCAACTTCTTCATGGAGCGGGTGATGGGAATCGAACCCACGACATCAGCTTGGAAGGCTGAGGTTTTACCACTAAACTACACCCGCATATTATTCTGTTTAATATTCACCACGCACTTTCATGCCTCTTCCTCTGCTGGTCGATTCAAGGAAGTCAAATGCGTTGAGGCAACTCGTGGCCTACTCGATGAAGTTAAGGCTCGTGGCTGAGGTTTTACCACTAAACTACACCCACATATTATTTAAACTATCGGAATCGGGAAGACAGGATTTGAACCTGCGACCCCATGGTCCCAAACCATGTGCTCTACCAAGCTGAGCTACTTCCCGATCATGGCGCGCTCGAGAGGATTCGAACCCCTAACCTTCTGATCCGTAGTCAGATGCTCTATCCAATTGAGCTACGAGCGCAATATTTTTAAGAGCAACAGAATTTATTATAATAACTCAGTTCGTCTTTGTCAATATTTTTTATCCTAATAAAATAAAATGCGGTCGAGAGGACTTGAACCTCCACGGGGTTGCCCCCACTAGGCCCTCAACCTAGCGCGTCTGCCATTCCGCCACGACCGCGTGTTTATCAGTGCGGGTGGAGGGACTTGAACCCCCACGCCGTGAGGCGCCAGATCCTAAGTCTGGTGCGTCTGCCAATTCCGCCACACCCGCGAATATGGTGAGCCATGGAGGACTCGAACCTCCGACCCTCTGATTAAAAGTCAGATGCTCTACCTGCTGAGCTAATGGCTCATAGCGATCATAACACTCTAAGTACTAACGAGCTCTACCTGCCTCTTCCTCTACCAGCTGTTTCGAGGATGCTCGGTGCGTCGAGGCAACTCGCAGCGAATTCAAAGATGCAACGCTCGTTGCTGAGCTAATGGCTCATAGCGATCATAACACTCTAAGTACTAACGAGCTCTACCTGCCTCTTCCTCTACCAGCTGTTTCGAGGATGCTCGGTGCGTCGAGGCAACTCGCAGCGAATTCAAAGATGCAACGCTCGTTGCTGAGCTAATGGCTCATAGCGATCATAACACTCTAAGTACTAACGAGCTCTACCTGCCTCTTCCTCTACCAGCTGTTTCGAGGATGCTCGGTGCGTCGAGGCAACTCGCAGCGAATTCAAAGATGCAACGCTCGTTGCTGAGCTAATGGCTCATGATATGCCCTAAGCTAACAGCTTAGGGATATGTATGAAATAAGAATGGCTGGGCCAGCTGGATTCGAACCAGCGCATCACGGAGTCAAAGTCCGTTGCCTTACCGCTTGGCTATGGCCCAGCGATTGGTGTTATGGCGGTCCCGACGGGACTCGAACCCGCGATCTCCTGCGTGACAGGCAGGCATGTTAACCACTACACTACGGGACCGTGAATTCGCGGGAAGTCCCCGCGCTGTAAGTGACCCGTACGGGATTCGAACCCGTGTTACCGCCGTGAAAGGGCGGTGTCTTAACCACTTGACCAACGGGCCACGCGTATATCGAAAGTGGCGGAGAAGGCGGGATTTGAACCCGCGCGCCGTAAAGACACGACCTAACGGTTTAGCAAACCGTCCCCTTCAGCCACTTGGGTACTTCTCCATAAAATGGCTCCGCAAGTAGGATTCGAACCTACGACCTACCGGTTAACAGCCGGTTGCTCTACCGCTGAGCTATTGCGGAATGATGATGAAGAAAATGCATCCGAAACTTTCCCTGTCCCTTCCTCCACAAGCACATCTAATGATGCGGATGTTCGTCACAACTGACATTGTTTATTATATTGAGCAACCTGTTGTTTGTCAATATGTTTTTTTGTTGTTTGTTTCGCCGTTTGGCGACGGCTTTTATAATTTAGCATATGATTGTTTTGACTGTCAACCTCTTTTTTGTAAAAGGTTCCGCCTTGTTTCATCGTTAGCTGGAAGAGAGTTTGAGCCGGCCGTGGCAATGGCCGCAGACGTAGCGGTCGGTGTTCATTCGTTTTTTACGCTTGTATGTTAAGCCGCACGATGTGCAAATGTATGTATGGATCGCCTTGGGCGTTTTTGTTTTTTGTTCGAGCGGACGGCAATAGCGAGGCGCCCCCACTTTTCTCAACAGCTCGCGAAAGTCACGGTCGCGGTGGCGGTAGCCTTTCCCTTCAAGATGCAGATGGTAATGACATAGCTCATGTTTGATGATGGCAATGAGTTCTTCTTCGCCAAATCGGTCATAATGTTTTTTGTTCAGTTCAATGTTGTGCGTTTGCAGCACGTAGCGCCCGCCGACAGTGCGAAGCCTTGAGTTGAAGGAGGCGGTGTGGCGAAACGGTTTGCCAAATGTGCTTATGGAAATTTGCTCAACGAGTGCTTGCAACTGTTTTTGATCCATGGCAGGCGCCCCCTTTTATGTTTTTGGCACAGGACAATGTGCAGCTACATACATTATATACTACCTTTCCGTTGTTAGGGAGGTGACTGCTTTGCCTACGTGGCTAAAAAATCAGATGAGACGAGCCTATTATGAAAAAAACCGGGATCAAATTAAGCTGTTAAACCAATGTTGGTTTTTTTATCGGAGGAAACACTGTTCGTAGGAGGTTCATTCCTCTCACTGTCATGATCGTTAGAAGCGTCAATCCTTCAAGCAACCCAATGATACCGATGAACCTTTTTTTCCTCCCCTGTACTTTTTGCGATGCATGAATTTGGGCAGTCAGGCAACCGACTGCCCAAGCCTCGCAATGTTTATTGACTTTTGCCATAACGCTCGACGCGAAGCCGGGCCTGTTGAGCGTGACCCGCAAAGTTCTCGATTTCGCAGAGGCGGACGGCGTACTCGCCAATAAAAGCGCTCGCTTCTTTGCTTACTTTTTGGTAAGTGCATGTTTTCAAGAACTTCCCAACCCACAGGCCGCCAGTATAACGGGCTGCTTTTTTCGTCGGCAAAGTGTGGTTTGTGCCGATCACTTTGTCACCGTAAGCGACGTTTGTTTCAGGGCCAAGGAACAAGCTCCCGTAGTTTGTTAAATTCTCTAAGAAGTAATCCGGATTTTTGGTCAAAACTTGAACGTGCTCAAACGCCAGCTTGTCTGCCTCCCGCAAAGCTTCTTCCTCGTCCTCGACGACGATGACGGTACCGTAATCCCGCCACGCTACGCTTGCGACGTCAGCGGTAGGGAGCACCGCTAACTGCCGTTCGACCTCCTCCAACGTCTCCCGGGCTAACTTTTCCGATGTCGTAATCAGCACGCACGGAGAAGTCGGTCCATGCTCGGCCTGTCCCAGCAAGTCCGTGGCGACCATTTCGGCATCAGCGGTTTCGTCCGCGATGATCAATGTTTCGGTCGGACCAGCAAACAAGTCGATGCCTACACGGCCGTACAGTTGCCGTTTCGCTTCAGCTACATACGCGTTTCCTGGGCCGACTAACATATCGACAGGCTCGATCGTTTCCGTGCCGATCGCCATGGCCGCCATGGCTTGAACACCACCCAAAATATAAATTTCATCCGCTCCTGCCAAATGCATGGCGGCGACGGTCGCTGCGGGGATTTCCCCGCGGATAGGCGGCGTGCAGGCAATCACCCGTTTGACCCCTGCCACTTTTGCCGTTAGAACGCTCATATGTGCCGAAGCAACCATCGGGTAGCGCCCCCCAGGTATGTAGCACCCGACGCTGTTGACCGGGATGTTTTTATGGCCGAGGATCACTCCAGGCAGCGTTTCGACTTCAATGTCTTTTAGCGCTTTTCTTTGCTCCTCAGCAAATCGTCTAATGTTGCTTTGCGCGAATTTAATGTCCTCAATCGTTTGCTTCGGAACAGTGCTGATAATATCTAAGATTTGCTCCTCGGTAAGACGAAAACTCAGCGGAGACCAGTTATCAAACTGAAGTGACAGTTCTCGGACTGCCGCATCCCCCTCAAACTCAATTTTCTTAATTATCTGCCGCACAGTTTCCGCCACTTGCGCATCGTGCTGGGCAATTTCTTCTTGCGGCTTTCCTTGTTTTAAAAACATCGTCATTTCCTTTTCCTCCCTTTTTGCATGCGTATGCATTTTAGTAAATAGTTCAACTTTTTAGTATATTGAATACGTATTCAATTTGCGGCACAAGAAGGGGGCTCCCCCTATCTACAGAAATTTCAAATGTTTCCGCGGATTCTGTAAAAATAATAATGTAAAGCGCTTTCTTTTGTCAACTCCTTTTTTTCACACTTCCTCTTTCGACCAATATGCCTGGAAATAAAATCGATGACGGTTTCCCATCTCCTCCGTCTATTTCTACGAACAGTTTTGCCAGCGTCCATTCGATCATCTCATCAACAGGCTGCCTCCATGTTGTTAAACCGTAACTAGGCCAAGACGCCATTGTGATATCGTCAAAACCGATGACCGCCACGTCATCTGGAATCGATAATCCTATCGCTCTGGCGGCATCCATGACCCCTAAGGCCGTGATATCGTTAGCCCCAAAAATCACCTCGGGCCGCTCTCTTTTGCCTAATAGCCGCAAAGCAGCATTATATCCCCCTTCATAAGTAAACTCTCCGTCCTCGATGCAAAGTTCCGCTCCTCTCCCCATCAGAGCCTCACAAAACCCCCGCTCGCGGTCATCATTTGTCGAGGTGTTCTTGCGTCCGCGTATGTATGCCATCCGTCTATATCCGAGCTCGTACAAGTATTCGCCAATTTTTTTGCCCGCGGTATAATTATCGCAGCTCACCGAATGGCAAGGAAGGCCGTCCATGCGGCGGTTAAACAATATGACCGGTATGCCGTTGCTTGAAAGGGAGGCGATGATATTCGGCGATAACGTAGCATCAGTCACAATGACACCTTCGACATTGTATTCAAGAAATTCTGATATTTCATCTTGGTTGATCTCGTCGTTCTCCGTATGAACAAAAAGGACGTGGTAACCGTTGTCGCGCAACGCTTTTGTGAATTTCTCCAATATTTCAGGATAGAACGGATTTTGGATATCCCTCATCGCCAAGCCAATGATATTCGTTTTATTCATGATCAGTCCTCTAGCCAACGCGTTAGGTCGATAGCCAAGCTCCCGCGCCGCTTCAAGCACCCGCTTTCTCGTTTTCGGTGACACGCTCGAACCCGGGGTGAACACGCGAGAAACGGTTGATTGGGATACCCCTGCCTTTTTCGCTACTTCCATGGAATTGACCGGCTTTTTCTTCACCAACACTCCCTCCTCCTTCCAGCTGACTACAGCTGTGATAAGGGCATGCCAGCCTGTCAGAGCGCTCGCATGCCTCTGGGGGTTTGACCTCTCGGCTGAAATCTTAAGAACAAACGCCGCTTACTCTGGAGGCAGCATTGATAATGAAATTCTCCCTTTCGCCACATCGACGTGCTCGACCCATACTTTGACAACATCGCCGACGGAAACAATGTCGAGCGGATGGCGCACGTATTGTTTGCTGAGTTTTGAAATATGTACAAGCCCGTCCTGTTTGACACCGATGTCGACAAAAGCGCCGAAGTCAACGACATTGCGCACTGTGCCTTCAAGCTCCATGCCCGGTTTTAAGTCCTCCATTTTCAAGACGTCTTTGCGAAGCAGCGGTTTGGGCAGCTCGTCGCGCGGGTCGCGCTCCGGACGGCATAAAGCGTCGATGATGTCGCGCAATGTCAGTTCACCGATGCCGAGTTCAGCAGCCGTTGCTTCGATATCGATGGCTTGCAGCGCTTGGCGCAGTTCGCCGCTGCCGATGGCGTCGGTTGTAAATCCTAATGTATGCAATAGCTGCTTCACTTCTGCGTACCGCTCGGGGTGAATCGCCGTGCGGTCAAGCGGCTCCTCCCCGTCGGGAATGCGCAAAAAGCCGATGCATTGCTCGTACGTTTTTGCTCCAAGCCGCGGGATCGTTTTCAGCTCTTCACGGCTGCGGAATTTTCCTTGCTCTTCGCGGCGCTTGACGATGTTTTCCGACACCGTTTTCGTCAGCCCTGACACGTACTGCAACAACGAAACAGAGGCGGTGTTGACGTTGACGCCAACTTGGTTGACGACCGTCTCAACGACGAAACGGAGCGATTCGGCCAGCTTCTTTTGCGAAACATCATGCTGGTACTGGCCGACCCCGACCGATTTTGGGTCGATTTTGACGAGCTCGGCGAGCGGATCTTGAACACGGCGGGCGATGGAAACGGCGCTCCGCTCTTCGACTTGCAAGTCCGGAAACTCGGCGCGTGCAAGGTCGGAAGCGGAGTAGACGCTCGCCCCCGCCTCGTTGACGATGACATAAAAGATGTCACGCGCCACTTGCTTCAGCGTATCGGCGACAAACTGCTCTGTTTCCCGCGATGCCGTTCCGTTGCCGATGGCGATCATGTCCACATGATCGTCTTCAAGCAAGCGCAGAAGCTTTGTTCGCGCTTCCTCTTTCCGCTCCTGAGGCGGGTGCGGGTACATGACGTCGATGCGGAGCAGCTTTCCGGTTTCGTCAACGACGGCGAGTTTGCATCCGGTTCGGTAAGCCGGGTCGATGCCGAGGACCGTTTTTCCTTTTAACGGCGGCTGAAGAAGCAGCTTGCGCAAGTTTTCGGCAAAAATATGGATCGCCCGTTCTTCTGCCTTTTCCGTCAGCTCGTTGCGGATCTCGCGTTCAATGGCAGGCTCCATCAGCCGCTTGTATCCGTCTTCAACCGCTTCCGCCACAAGTGGGGCGGCGGGGGATGATTCATTGGCGATGGTCTTTCGCAGCAAGTAGCGAATGATCTCCTCGACCGGCGGTTTGACCGCTACGCGCAATACCTCTTCCTTTTCACCGCGGTTTAAGGCTAAGACGCGATGGGGGACGATTTTGGCGATCGGCTCTTCATAGTCGTAGTACATTTCGTAAACGTTCTTTTCGTCCTTTTCCGGCGCTTTGGCGGCCGAAGCGATCGTTCCTTTCCGACGCGTTTGTTCGCGCACCCATTGGCGAAGGTTGGCATCGTCAGCCATCCGTTCAGCGATGATGTCTTTCGCCCCTTGCAGCGCCTCGTCAACAGTGGCCACCCCTTTTTCGGCATCGACAAACGCCTCGGCCTGCTCTTCGGGAGCTGGAGCGGCGGGGAAAGAAAGAAGCCAGTCGGCGAGCGGCTCGAGCCCTTTTTCTTTGGCGATCGTCGCTTTCGTGCGCCGTTTTTGTCGGTAAGGGCGATATAGATCTTCGACTTGCTGCAGCTTCGTAGCGCTTATAATCATGTTTTTCAATTCTTCCGTCAATTTCCCTTGCTCATCAATCAACCGAATGACTTCTTCTTTCCGCTGTTCTAAATGCTGCAAATATTCCCATCGTTCGAGCACATCACGAATTTGCACTTCATCGAGCGCCCCCGTCATTTCCTTCCGGTAGCGAGCGATAAACGGGATCGTGTTGCCTTCCCGGTGAAGCGCGATGACATTTTCGACTTGTTTCGCCGCCAACTGTTGCTCGGTGGCGATGATTGAAATGAGCCGCTGTTCGTTCGTCAAGCGTTTCCCTCCCTTATGTATAGCGTCAGCCGAAATTCCTCTCCCGCTGATCGCTGGGCTGCGCCTTTCGCGCGCTTGAGGCTCGGAGTCTTCTTTACGAAACCAAATAAAAATGAAAGGACAGACCGTTATGAGAGCCGATCTGCCCGTCTTTGCCATTGACATAAAAATACCATAATAAAATCCAGCGTCGCACGTTCACCGCCGCTTCACCTATCCGCCCATTTGCCCTTGGCAAACAAAACATCGCTCCCTCCCGCTGTTTGACTCGCTAAGGCAGGGGGCTTCTTCGCACAGTGTCAAAAGTCGATCAAACCCAAGCTGATTTGCAGCGCCTCATCGACCTTATCCATCATTTCATCATCCAAGTGGGTAATTTTATCGGTCAACCGTTGTTTATCAATCGTACGAATTTGCTCAAGCAAAATGACCGAATCGCGCTCAAACCCGTAGCGTTTCGCATCGATTTCGACGTGCGTCGGCAGTTTCGCCTTTTGGATTTGCGCCGTAATCGCCGCGACAATTACCGTCGGACTGAAGCGATTGCCGATATCGTTTTGGATCACCAACACGGGGCGTACGCCGCCCTGCTCTGAGCCAACGACCGGGGAAAGGTCCGCAAAATAAACGTCGCCACGTTTGACAATCAAAGCATTACCCCCCGCTAACTAAGCGTTCAACGGTGTGGTCGGCCTCATATTCAGCATGAAACGCTTCAGAAGCAATAGATAAATTGATTTTGGCCATTTCCATGTAGCCTCGTCTCATCGCCTCGCGAATTTGCCGTTTTTTCCGCTCGCGAATATACATTTTCGTCGCCTGATAAATGAGTTCATTGCGATTGCCATTCTCCTGCTTTACGAGCCCGTCCAGTTCTGTCAGCAGCGACTGCGGCAAACGAACGATGATTTCCGTTGTTGCGCCAGATTCCGACACGAATCATACACCTCCACGAACTGCAGCCATTCATTGCTTCCATTTCATGATACCATTAAACAACGGCGCTGCAAAGTCATTTCTCCATTTTCTATCCTTTGTCTTCTGAAGCAGATTATGCACCGCTTCACCCGTGACAAACAGCATTTCTCACTTCCATTATACGCTTATTTCGGAAAAAAATACGGGGCACCCGATAACTGATTGTGCAAGGCACTTCGTAATTAATCGTTTCCAACTGGCGGGCGACATCATCGACTGAGATGGCTTCATCCCCTTGACGACCAATCAACGTCACCTTCGTGCCGATCGGCAGCGGCCCAGGCAGGCGGATCATGCATTGATCCATGCAAATGCGGCCGACAATCGGCGCCCTTTGCCCGTTCACGAGCACATGAAAATGTTGCAGACGACGGAGCCAGCCGTCCGCATAGCCGATCGGGATCGTGCCGATCCACTCTTCCACTTGCGCGGTATACGTCGCTCCGTAACTGACCTTTTCCCCCGGCTGCAGCTTTTTCACATGCACGAGGCGGCTATGGAGCGAAAACGCCTCCTTGAGTTCGTATGGAAGCAGCGGCTTGATGCTTGGCGACGGAGCGAGCCCGTACATGGAAATGCCGAAGCGGACCATATTGAACGCTCGATCGGGAAAGCGGAGCGCCGCTGCGCTGTTGGCACAATGAACGAGCGGCGGCCGCGACGGCAGCCATTCGAGCATACGCAAAAAGCGGCCATATTGGTAAGAAAGATAGTCTGTATTCACTTCATCAGCCGTCGCAAAATGCGTATATGCCCCTTCAAGGATAAAGGACGGGTGGCGATCAATCAGCGCCATGATGCGCTTTGTCTCCTCTTCGTTTTTCACCCCGAGCCTTCCCATTCCGGTGTCCATTTTCAAATGAAAGTGAACCGGGGCCGAGTCCGTGTAAATGGATGACGCCTCTTCTACCCAATCAGCGCGAAACACGGTTAAGGCAATGCGATGTTGGGCGGCTAGCGTCACATCGGCCGGGCGGGACGCCCCGAGCACTAAAATGGGCGCATTGATGCCTTTTTTCCTTAAGGCGAGCGCCTCGTCCAAAAAGGCGACGGCTAAGTAGGAAGCGCCGGCTTCTAGCGCCGTTTCCGCCACTTGGGCGTCACCATGTCCATAGGCGTTCGCCTTCACGACGGCCATCACCCGCGTTCCATCCGGCAAAAAGCGGCGCAAATTCGCAACGTTGTCGTAAATGGCATCCAAATCAATTTCCGCCCACGTATCGCGGTGAAAGTCGTCCATCCTCTCTCGCTGCCTTTCTCATCACGCAAGTTCGAAAGCGCTTGAATCTGTTTTCGTCCTTTCTTAGTTTACCACGTCTTTGCTGAAGAAGGAATAGGTTGAACGTCAGAAAAGCGCCTGAACGCAGCGGAAATCGAGAAACCTTGCTTCCCCCGCTTTTCATCCCGTTTAGTCCTATGCCGGCTAGAGGCGAGGCCTTTTTCACCGGACCGGACTCTCACGCCATGAAAAAATAAGGCGGCCTCCCGCCCTCAAAGCGGAAAGGCACGCCTTTTCGCAGGCTTCACGGTTATTTTGTTGCTTTTTCTTGCACCGAGCTGGCAACCATCACCATTTCTTCCGGTGTTAGATCATCAGAGGCGAGCGTAAATTCCACCCCGTTGTATGACCATGTCAGCGTTTGATCAGTGAGGGCACCGACCGTAAATCCTAAATCAACCGGATCCCCGTTGACAAGCACTGGCATGCTCGTGGCCGGGAGCACTTCCGCTTTTTCTTGAACGAGCGTAAACGATTTTTTGCCGCCGAATGTCATAATGACCCGCGTGCCGTCTTCACTTTTTACTTCTTTTTCCTCAAGCGCCTGGACGCCTTCCGGGAGCTGGCTCGGGTACATGACCTCCATCACTTGTTCTTTTCCTTCCGCCATCGCTGGCACTTCGAGGCGTGCACCGGTCATGTTTTTCGATGTGTCGAACGCATCATCATCGAATTTTTTGTTAAATTCAACATTGGAAAATTCCACTGTCAACAGCGCTTTTCGGTCTGTATCCATCACTTTGACCGAGACGGGCGCCAAATCTTTTTTGCGCAGTGTAATTTCTTGGGTCGGAACGACTTCGCTATTTGGATAGTTCGTTTTTGTCTCGAATACATAGTGGTCTTTCGTCGCTTTAAACTTCGCCTTTGAGTCACTCAAAATGTCTTTGACGAGCGATTCATACAAATACGCTTGACTGCTGTTTTTCGGCCAGTCGCTGACAAACTTGAAGCTTTTGTTGAGAGCCGGCGTAAAGACAAACACTCCCTCATCGTTGCGCAAAATCATTTGACTTTGCCCTTTGTCGGCGTTTTTCAAGCTGACGCGGTAGTACGACGGCTGCTTATGCCACACTTCCACATGATATACTTGTGGCTTCGCACCGGTGCGGAACGTCATTTTCGCCTCGGCTTGGTAGCCTGTCATGTCGTCCATCTTTTCATTGAGCGCTTGAAGCACTTCCTCCTGCGATTTCGACCCGCACCCAGCTAGAGCAAACAAAAAGATGATGCCGACCAATGCCAAAAGCACCTTTCTGCCCATCGCTTCAACCCCTTTGCCTCATATATCGATTTCTGCCTATGCACTACAATATATGAGACAACTTTCGAGAATATGCAGACTAGCCGTGGCAAGCGTCCGATGGTTCAGTCGGCCCGAAGCGCTCAATGACGACTTGGGCGACCGCATAATCGCGGCTATGGGAGATGGACAGATGAATGATCTCTCCGTCGCGGCGGGCAGCAATACTTGGCTTTCCATACGCATCGGAAACGACCTCGATGTCTTGAAACGATACATGTCGCCCAATCCCTGTCCCGAGCGCTTTAGCGTACGCTTCCTTCGCCGCAAATCGTCCGGCAAGAAATTCCACCTGTCTAGCAGGTGCTAGCCGGTCAAACTGCGCCTTCTCTCGCGGTGTTAACACCCGATCAGGGAGTTTGCGGTTGCGTTCAAGGAGCGACCGAATCCGTTCAAGCTCTACAATATCAATGCCGATACCGACAATCATCACTTTCTCCACCTATCCGTGCGATATAGTCGGACAAATTTTTTGCGCTTTTTGTGCATAAGATGGCTTATAGAAAACGGACATAACCTATCGGCGCATCGCCCCACCTGCAGGGGATGTGATGTTCAGCAAAGAAAGGAGACAAAGCTATGTTTCACCATGTAGGGGATGTCCGCTCACTCTTCCGTCTCTGTCCGGTTGTATCGATCGTGTTGCTAGCCCATATCGGTTTATGGTTTTTGTTCGTCCTTCCCCTCACGGTGCTTGAGCCCATTTGGCAACATGTCATCGGGACGAACGGCGCCATTCGCGACGGAGAGTATTGGCGGTTGGTTAGCCCGCTCGTGCTGCACTACGATTTCAACCATATGGCGGCCAACAGCCTTTCTCTATGGCTGTTCGGCCCGTGGCTGGAGCGTGCGCTCGGAAAAGGGAAATTTTTGCTTCTTTATCTCGGAGGCGGCTTCGGCGCCAATGTCGCCACCGTACTGCTTCTGCCGCCGATGTACAGCCACGTCGGGGCGTCAGGAGCCATTTTCGCCTTATTCGGCATGTATAGCTATCTCGCTCTATTCCGCCGTGACTTAATCGCCCCAAAGCACACCCGGCTGTTGCTGGTCATTGTCGCGATTCATTTGTTGCTTAGTTTGCTGGAACCGAACGGAAATCTCATAGCTCATCTATTCGGCTTCGCCACCGGCGGCTTGTTGGCTCCCTTTTTAGCCATCCGTCCCCAGCTGCCGACATTTCATGTGATCCGGCCATGAAAAAACGGCGCTTAATGCGCCGTAATCCGCCGTTTTTTCGTCCGGCCGCGCGCCGAACCGTCCGGGCGGCCGCCCCGCTTTTTCTCCCGTTTGACCGCTAAAGGCGGTTCTTCCGTCAACTTCACCGGCGTCGTGTCCGGTTCGCGCGTCAACATTTTCAGGCAGGCGGCGACGATCGTCACGGAGTCATGCTCTTCAAGCAATTCCTCAGCCGCTCGTTTGTAAAATGATAAATTTTCCGTTTCTGCCACGTTGAGGAGCTTTTCAATGGCGACGCGCTGTTGGCCTTCGAGCGCCTCATCGAGCGTCGGCGGTTTCATCCGCTCCATTTTCCGCTTCGTCGTCCGCTCAATATGATGGAGCTGGCCGATTTCCCGCGGTGTCACAAACGTCATCGCCATTCCTGTCTTGCCGGCGCGTCCCGTGCGCCCGATCCGGTGGACGTAGCTTTCCGGATCTTGCGGGATGTCAAAGTTATACACGTGCGTCACACCGGAAATGTCCAATCCGCGCGCCGCGACGTCGGTGGCAACTAAAATTTCAATTGACCCTTCTTTAAACTTGCGCAGCACCGACAACCGCTTCGCCTGGCTTAGATCGCCATGGATGCCTTCCGCCGCATAGCCGCGCAAGTTGAGTGCTTCAGCGAGTTCGTCGACGCGCCGTTTCGTGCGGCCAAACACAATCGCCAGCTCCGGCGCCTGGATATCGAGAAGCCGTGTTAAAATGTCAAATTTCTTTTTCTCGTGCACTTCCAAATAATATTGCTGGATATTCGGCACGGTCATTTCCTTTGCCTTCACCTTCACGAGTTCCGGATCGTTCATAAACCGCTCGGCAATGCGGCGGATCGGATCCGGCATCGTCGCCGAGAACAATAACGTCTGCCTTTCGGTCGGCACATGGCGCAAAATCGCCTCAATATCTTCGATAAAGCCCATATTAAGCATCTCATCGGCTTCATCGAGCACGACCGTATGCACATGTTCAAGGCGGAGCGTCCCGCGGTGAATATGGTCGATGATGCGGCCTGGCGTGCCGACGATGACGTGCGGTTGTTTTTTCAAGGCGCGAATTTGCCGCTCAATATCTTGGCCGCCGTAAATCGGCAAGACGCGCACCCGCTTGACCGCACCGATTTTATATAGTTCTTCCGACACTTGAATGGCAAGCTCGCGCGTCGGCGCGACGACGAGCGCCTGAACGGCCCCGTTTTTCACATCCACTTTTTCTACGATCGGGATGCCAAACGCGGCTGTTTTCCCCGTTCCGGTTTGCGCTTGGCCGATCACATCTTTATTTTGCAGGCTGAGCGGGATCGTTTTTGCTTGAATCGGGGTCGTTTCTTCAAATCCCATCCGCTCGACAGCTTTCATTACGTCCTGGCTTAATCCTAATTCTTGAAATGTCGTCAATGTTATCCAAACTCCTTATAAAAAATCGTCCCTTTATTCGTGAGAAAGGTTTGACAGTTATCATACCATGTTATGCCGTCATTTGCAATGAAAGGAGGGGGCGCACAAAAATTTTTCTGCCTCGGCAAACAATACGTGCCGGTCAGCGCCATGGCAGACGTGGTGATACGAATTCGGCAAAAACAGCAGCACTTTTTCTGCCGAACCGATGTTTTCATATAAGTAATAGGCGCTTTTGGGCGGCACAATCCCGTCTTTTTCTCCTTGTACGATGAGTACGGGCGCTTGGACGCGCGGAAGGCGGGGACGCACATGGCGGACGAGCTTGCGAAATTCCCTGACGGCCGAAAACGGAGTCGCCATCATTTTGTTTCGGTAGCGAAGGAACAATGGATGCTCTCGCGCTCCACGCCAGCCGTTGGCAAACATCTCACGGATGTCACGCCATAATTGGCGCGGGTTGACGTAATAAAACGCTGCACTCAACAGCACAAGCCTAGCGACCGGGTATTTTTCCGCCAAATGGACGGCGAGCACCCCACCCATTGAAAACCCGACAACATATACCGTATCGCAGCGGAGGCTAAGCGCCTGGAACGCTTGTTCAGCCGCTTCGACCCATCGGTCATATGTAATCCCTTTGAGCCGCAACTCATCTCCATGTCCCGGCAATATCGGCGTTTTCACAATCCAATCGGTCCGCTCCCGCAAATAGTCAGCTAGCGGCGCCACCTCTTCCGGACTCCCGGTAAATCCATGAATGCATAAACAGCCGATCATCATCCCCACCCCCCGGCTTGAGTGAAAAGCGGCGCCGGTGACGCCGCTTTTAGTTTTTCTCGACCCGTCCGATTTTACACCCAATAACCGAGCAGCTCTTCCAATCTCATGCCGCGCGATGCTTTCAACAGGACGATATCGTCTGCGGAGGCGATAGAAAGCACCGCTTCAGCCAATGCCGCTTTATCGTCAAACGCCTTCACCCGGCCTTGGCCAAAAGACGGCGCAGCGGCCGCAGCAATATGGCGCGCTAACGGTCCGTAGGTCAATACGTAATCCGCCATCTCCGGCCGCAGCATCTCCCCAATCTCTTGGTGGAACGTGACCTCGTTGTCGCCAAGTTCGAGCATATCGCCCAATACCGCGATCTTCTTTCCATAGCCGCCCAATTCTCCGAGCAGCGTCAACGCGGCACGCATCGATGTCGGGCTGGCGTTGTAGGCATCATTAATCACCGTAAAGCCGCGTTTCGTTTTCACGACTTCCGTACGCATGCGCGTCACTTGCAAACGGGAAAGAGCGGCGTCAATCTCCTCCCAACTGACGTCAAAAAAGCGGGCGACTGCGATGGCGGCCAGCGCGTTGTATACGTGGTGTTTCCCCAATACCGGCATAAACAGCATCCGGCCAGGGAGCGCGTTGATGGCAAACGACGTGCCCGCGGCTTCAATGCGCACAGCTGTCGGATAATAATCGTTGCCTTCGCCTTCCCCGAACGTCACAACGTGCCGGGGAAGCGGCAAGTTCGGCACGCGCTCGGCCAAAAGCGGCTCATCGCCGTGGTAGACGAACAAACCGTCACGGTGCAGCCCGGACAAAATTTCTAACTTTGCCTTGGCGATGCCTTCCCGCGACCCGAGCTCTTGCAAGTGCGATTCACCGATGTTGGTGATGACGGCGGCATTCGGCCGAGCGATCGTCGTGAGCCGCTCGATTTCACCAAATCCGCTCATTCCCATTTCCACGACGGCGATGTCTGTCCCTTCCTCGACGGCGAGAAGCGTGAGCGGTACGCCGATATGATTGTTTAAGTTTCCTTCCGTTTTTTGCACGCGATATCGGGTCGCCAAAAGAGCAGCAATGATGTCCTTCGTCGTCGTTTTGCCGTTGCTGCCGGTCACCCCGACGACGTTCAGCCCGAGCTGTTCACGGTAGCGAGCAGCGAGACGCTGCAGCGCCGAAAGCGTATCATCGACGATAATCACTGGAACGCTTTCCGGCGGCGCCCCTTCCGCTTCGGCCCATAGCACGGCTGCCGCCCCTTTTTGCACCGCTTCCTCCACGAAAGCGTGTCCGTTAAACGTCTCTCCAAGCAGCGGAACGTATAAGTTGCCGGCTTGGATCGTCCTTGTGTCGGTCGATACGCCGCTGGCGGAAATATTTTCCCACTCCGGATTCGTGCACCGGCCGCCGGCCATCTCGGCGATTTGCCGCACCGTCCGTTTCATCATTCGCTCCCACCCTCTTTTACTTTTCAAATGTGTACGTAATCATCTGCTTTTCTTGATGCCGTTCCAATGCCAGCGCAATAAGGCGCTCGATCAGCTCCGAGTATGGCACGCCGCTATGCTGCCAAAGGAGCGGGAACATGCTGTACGGCGTAAACCCCGGCATCGTATTAATTTCGTTAATATAAACGGTGCCGTCTTCGGCGAGGAAAAAGTCGGCGCGCACAAGCCCGGACAAGTCGAGCGCTTTAAACGCGGCAATGGCCATCGATTTGATCGTCTCATACTGCTCTTGCGTCACCTTGGCAGGAATAATCAACTCCGTTTGCCCGTCTTCATATTTCGCCTCGTAGTCGTAAAATTCCTTTTTTGGCACAATTTCTCCAACAACGGAACAAATCGGCTCGTCATTCCCGATAACGCCAATCTCAATTTCTCGGCCGACAATGGCCTCCTCGATAATAATTTTCCGATCATACTTAAAGGCCTCAGCAAACGCCGCTTTTAACTCGTCGCGCTGTTTGCATTTGGAAATGCCGACGCTCGAACCGGCGTTGGCCGGTTTGACAAAGCATGGGTAGCCGAGCGCTTGTTCGACCTGGTCATACACCGCTTCTTCGCCTTTTTTCCATTCATATTTCGTCACTGATACATACTTCGCTTGGCGCAGCCCAGCTTGGGCAAACAAGTTTTTCATCACCACTTTATCCATGCCGACGGCAGAAGCGAGCACCCCATTGCCGACGTACGGGAGGTTGAGCATTTCCAGCAGCCCTTGCACCGTTCCGTCTTCGCCGTTTGGCCCATGCAAAAGCGGAAAAATTACATCAATCGTTTCCTTGTCGCCCTCCGTTGCGGCATCTGACGCGGGGACTTGGTTTAACGATACGGGAATCATCGCGGTTGCCGTCGAAGTGAACTGCAACTGCTTTACCTCTTCGATCGGCCCAGTCAATCGTTTTCCTTTAATCCATTGCCCTTCCGGTGTAATATAAATCGGGATGACATCGAATTTATGAGGATCAATGGCGTTCATGACCGCCATCGCCGTCGACAAAGATACTTGGTGTTCCGGCGATTTACCGCCGTATAACACTCCGACTCTCGTTTTCATCATCGTTCCTCCTCTTTCCTTGGCCATCGTTCCTATTGTAACACGTTTCGCGCCCAACGGTCTGATATTTTATATGTACGATGCAGGTTGTTTCGCCACCTGCGCTGCAGCCATTCAGCACAAAAAATGCCATCTAACGTCCGTTAGATGGCTCGTCTACGGGCGAAGAACGCGCCAAGCCATGCGCTGCGGCATCGTTGCCACCATTTCCGCGAGCGCTTCTTGTCCCGTTTTTTCCACCCCGGCAAAATAGTCGGACACGCGGCGGAAAAACCGATTTTTTTCCACGTCATCGGTCAGCAGGCGGAATATGTTCCGTTCGCCATTGTCCGGCCCAGTCAAGTGATAAATTAAGCCGTTCCGCTGCAAATATTGCAAATTGATGCGTTCCTGTCCGGGCAAGCAGTCGATGGTGAAGATCGGAATGCGCTTATGGAGCAGCTCGCTGATGGTCACCCCGCCCGGCTTTGTAATGACCGCGTCAGCTTCATCATACAGTCGGTTCATCTCCTCAGGGTCGGCGATGTACGGAAGCGGGCGGATGTGAGGGAGCTGCCAGCTAGCAATTTCATGGTACAGCTGTTCATTGGCACCGCACAACACCGAATAACGAAACAATGTCGACGTTCGAGCCGCCCGCAAAAATGCCATCATATTGCCGAGCCCCTGGTTTCCGCCGGCGACGAGCACATGGGTTGGCCGCCTTCTCCGCCGGGCTTCCGGCATGTTCATAAATGTGTCATGAACCGGGATGCCGGTGACAATGATGCGCTCTTTATCGATCCCGTGTTTGGTGATCAGTTCCCATTTCGCCTCTTGATGGGGGACAAAATGATAGTCGATAAACCGCTTCCCCCAGATGCTGTTCATAAAAAAGTCCGTATAGACGTTCACAACCGGGACCGCCAACGCTCGTTTCCGCTTCAGCTGCTGCAAAATGCGCGACGGAAACGAATGGGTGCAGACGATTAAATCTGGCTGTTCTTGTTCCACCATCTTTTTCATTTTGCTTTCAAAATAAGGCAGCCACGGCTCAAACGAAACAAACTCAAGCCGCGTTGACTCCTGATACATAAACGTCTTGTACACGCGGTGGTATGAAGCGGGATGCGAGCGAATCCAGCGCAAATAAGCTTCTGACACCATTTTTTCCATCAGCTCATTGCAATAGCTCAAAAAATCGATTTTTTTGCTTTCAACCACCGGAAGCTGACGGCGCAAAAAATCGATCAGCGTGTCGGCTACTTTATGGTGTCCGGTATTCATTTGGAACAACGGCAAAAACAACACTTTCATCATCGATCGCACCCTTTAGCTTTCAAAAGATTTTTTTCGCCTCCGCTGCCCAATCCACGCCGCAAGCAAAAAGAGCAAAAACAACACCAATCCGGCAAGCGGAAAGGAAATGAGGGGGACATGGATATGACGGCCGAGCAATAGCCCGGCCAATGTCAGCGGAACGACCCAGCCCGCTGTCCCAACCATAGCGAACAAAACAAATGTCCGAAACGGGAATCGGCTCACCCCCGCCATATACGGACAGATTTGCCGCACTCCCGGGGCATAGCAGCCGAACAAAATGCCCCCATTTCCCGTAGCGGCGGAACCAATCGCGGGCCCGTTCCCACCGTTCACCTGTAATCCCGACATACTTGCCGTACTTTTGCACAAACGGCGCTCCCCACCATCTTCCGGCGCCATACGCGGCCACCATGCCGGCCATCGTTCCGCCCCAGCACGAGGCGAGCGTCGGCCAAAGCAGCAACTGCTCTTTGGCAACCACCACACCGACGAAAAAAAGCAAACTTTCCTCCGGTGCCGGGATGCCGACGATGCCGCAAAATAAAAACAAAAACAGCATCACATATCCGTATGACTGAACATAAGGCAACCATACGCTCGTATCCATAGCTCCCCCATCACATCGACGAGATTTGTTTGTTAGTTTGCGCGTTTCTCAGTTCTGTAATCGTCACCCAGCGCATCTTTTTCGCCGCTTCATCTTTGAACAGCAGCTCAAGAGCCGACAACATTTGTTCCGGCGCGCGCTTGTTGGCGCCTAACGCATCCCCGTTATCATGAAGCACGATGACCGCCCCGCCGCGCACGGCAGCGCGCAAGCGGCGGAACAACTCCATTGTTCCAATGTTTTCATTCCAATCCCCAAGAATATGCGTCCATAGCACCGTTGTATACCGTCTTTGCACGATGGGCGTCCAAACGTTAAAATGACCCCATGGCGGCCGGTAATAGATCGGGCGTTGATCCGTCGCCCGCTCAATCGCCGCGGCCGCCCGCCGCACTCCCCAATCGAGCCAAAGCGGCGGCAACAGCCAGTTGCTGATATGGCGGTAATTATGAATGCCGACTTCATGACCCTCTTCCACCATCCGCCGCACAATATGAGGATAACGCTCGACTTTCCGGCCGACGACGAAAAACGTTGCCTTTACACCATATTTCTTTAATAAATCCAACAGCCTTGGCGTATAATACGGGTCAGGACCGTCATCAAATGTCAAAGCAAGGCAGTCAGGCGCTGTTCCTTCACGAAACAGAAGAACCCGCTTTTGCGAATGACGATCGTCGGCACAATCCCGTATATCACGATTCCAGCGATCAAACAGCCAACAAGCCATGCCAACATCGTCTTCACCTCTCCGATAGTACTTTATCAATATTTGCTTCCTTTGAAAATAGGAAACTGAATATCTTCTTTGCTTTCATCCCATCCCAAAAGGAATGGGCTTTCTCGCGCGCCATTTGTCAATAAGCTGCTAGACTAATGATGATATATGAATTCGATGAAAAATCAAAAGGAAAATGATGAGAATTTCATGTAACGCCTCGCCTTTTTGACTCCCTTGATGGATACGAAATTTACCGCCGTTCGGTTTCCTCCATAAACGATGGTGAATTTGCTATAATACATAGGTATATGGCGCTTAGGACGTAAAAAGCGGCATGTCGATGGACTTGAAACGCCGCATGCGGCTGCCTCTTGAAAGGCGGCTTAGCAAAGGTGTTCATTAAACATCTTCACTATTGAGAAAAAGACAGGTGATCTGCATTGCGAAAGAAAATCGTCTTAACCGGCGGCGGCACGGCCGGCCACGTGATGGTCAACGTCGCCCTCATTCCGAAACTGAAAGAGCAAGGATGGGACATCGTCTATATCGGCTCCCATCAAGGAATTGAACGGGAGATCATCGGCCGCATCGACGGCGTCCCGTACTATTCGGTGTCAACCGGAAAACTGCGCCGCTATTTCGATTGGAAAAACTTCAAAGATCCGTTTCACGTCTTAAAAGGGATTTGGCAAGCGTACCGCCTGATCCAAAAAGAAAAGCCAGCGGTCGTGTTTTCCAAAGGCGGGTTCGTCTCCGTTCCTGTCATTCTCGGCGCCTGGCTAAACGGCGTGCCGTCAGTCATCCACGAGTCCGACTTGACGCCCGGACTCGCCAACAAAATCGCCATGCCGTTTGCGACGAAAATTTGTCTCACCTTTCCGGAAACAAAAGAGCACGTCCATGCCGACAAAGCGGTCTACGTCGGCGCCGTCGTCCGTGAAGAACTGAAGCACGGACGCGCGGAACAAGGGCGGATGCTTTGCCAGTTTGATGGCAAAAAACCGGTGCTGCTCGCCATGGGCGGCAGCTTAGGCTCAAAAACGATCAACGATACGCTGCGCGCCTGCCTGCCCGCGCTGCTTAGCAAGTTTGACATCATCCACATTTGCGGCAAAGGCAACGTCGATTCAAGCCTTGCTGACCAAAAAGGATACAAACAGTTCGAATACGTTAACGAAGAGCTGCCCCATCTGTTGGCCCTGGCCGATCTCGTCGTCTCCCGCGCCGGTGCGAACGCCATTTTCGAACTGCTCGCCTTGCGCAAGCCGATGCTGCTCATTCCGCTCTCCAAAGCAGCAAGCCGCGGCGACCAAATTTTAAACGCCCGCTCATTTGAAAAAGCGGGCTATGCGGAAGTGCTGATGGAAGAGAACTTGACGAACGAATCGCTGCAAGCGGCCATTCACCGCCTGTACGAAAACAAGGACCGCTACAAGAAAAACATGGAGCGGTCCGGCGGCACCGATCCGCTGCAAACGCTTCTTGCCGTCATTCAAGACACCGCCCGCTGACCAAAATAAGGCGATGCCCAGCGTACGTTCGTGAGGCATCGCCTCGGTTTTTTAGTAAAAACGCCGCCACAAATATGTTTGAAGAAACACTTTCGTTTTCCCTCTTCGTTCTTTCCCACCCGTTTGCCCCCAACTGCTCTGTAAATCAAAACCGCCCGGCGGGACAACCCGACCAGGCGGCACAACTAGAAGTACAGGAAATAAATGACAACTGCGAGCACAATCCGGTACACCGCAAACGGCACGAGGCGGATGCGATTGATGAGCCGCAGGAAAAAGCGGATCGCAAGCAAAGCGAAGACGAAGGCGCTCAAAAAGCCCGCAATGAAAAACGGGATGTCGGCAGCGCTGACATATTGCCAGTTTTTCAAGAGCGACAGCCCGCTTGCCCCGGCCATGATCGGAACAGCCATAATAAACGTGAAATCCGCTGCAGCGCGATGGCTCATGCCGACAAGCACCCCGCCGGCGATCGTCGAGCCGGAGCGGGAAAAGCCCGGCCATAAGGACAAACATTGCACTAACCCGACAAGAAACGCCTGCTTGTACGTGATTTGGTCGACCGTCTGCGCCCGCGCCGCCTTTTTGGCGAATTGGTCGGCAGCAATCATCAACAGCGCGCCAAGCACAAGACCGATGAGCACCGTTTGCGTCGAAAACAAATGTTCATCAATATAGTCTTCAAACAACACACCAAGCACCCCGGCCGGGAGCAGACCGATGATGACGTGAAGCAGCGTCAGCCGCGGCTTCCCGCCGGGATGGCGGCCGCGAACACCTAACAAGTCCAAAAACCGGTCTTTGAACACGACGACAGCGGCTAAAATGGAGCCGAGCTGGATGACGACTTTAAACGTATTGGCCGCGTATTTGCCTAAAAACTCCGTTGATTTCAACCAAAGATCATCGACAATAATCATATGGCCGGTCGAAGAAACGGGGGCAAACTCCGTCAACCCTTCCACCATTCCTAAAATGACAGCCTTTAACAGCTCAATCCAGTGCATTCCCTTCCATCCTTTCTGCGCGGGGTCGTCCTTTTCTATACATATGTATGGGCCAAGCGGCAAAATAGCACGCCTCCTTCGGCCGCGCCTGCTCTATTGTACTATAAATCATTCATTTCTACTACCCGCACTTTGCATTGGATGAACATCCGTTTGGTTATGAAACGGGGGCGGCCCGTTCATGCTGGCTAGGAGGCTGGTGATTTAATAGTATATACCGCTTCCCAGCACTGTTTCTCCAATAGAAAAACCTTGTAGCATCGGTTCTTCTTTTTATACGTTCACTCATCGATCAGGGGAAACTGCTGTTTTTTACCAGCCTCCTAGGAAGACGTCAGCTCCCCGCGCCGCTCCAAGTAATGATACAAGGCGCCGAGCAAGTTCGCGTCGTTTTTAAACTGGCACGCCGCCACAACCGGTCGGACTTTCGCGATCGGGACGAGCGACAACAGCGTTGAAAGCCGCTTGTTAATTTCGTCAACAAAATCAGGGCGGTTGCTAATGGCTCCACCTAAAATGATTTTTTCTGGGTCGTATGCGTATTGCAAGTTAAAAATGCCGTGGGCCAATGAAAAGTAAAACCGGTCGATCGCGTTTTGCGCGGCTTCATCGCCCCCCTCGGCCAACGCAAATACCGTTTCACCATCTAGTTCTGTTTCCGGTCTCCCCTTTTCCCTAGCCACCATCCGAATGAGCGCACTCGTCGCTGCCAGTTCGCTCCACGTTTTGCATTCAATCGTTCCGTTTGTATAGCGAACATCCATCAACATATAACCAAACTCCCCGCCGTGCAAATGCGCGCCCTTATGAATGCGCCCGTCTTTCACAATTGCCCCGCCGATGCCGGTGCCGACAATGACAAATGCGATATCGCGGCAGCCCCGCCCCGCTCCTTTCCAAAGCTCACCGAGCGCGGCGCAATTTGCGTCATTTTCCAGCTCAACCGGCAGTCCCGTCTCCCCGCCGAACACTTCTTTGAAATTGGGACCGTGAATGCAAGGCAAGGCGCTGCTCCCGCCGATGACACCGCTTTCGCTGTCGACGCTGCCTGCAGAACTGATCGCAATGCCGGAAAGTTCATAATGCGCTTGGGCTTGGCGGACGACCTTCAGCAAATCATCTCGAAATTGGCGAAAGGCATGACGTTCCGAACGATAACGCCCTTTTTCTAAAAAATCGCCGTGCTCGTTCATGACGGCATGTTTCACATATGTACCGCCAATATCAAAAACGATAAAGCAACGCATCGTTGACACCCCCGTTATGTATTTTCCTCTCTGCGAACGCCATTAGGCTTCGCTGTTTCCTTGTCTTTATGTATTCGCCGCCAAGGTAGCAGCTCCTCCCTGCCGCAATGACAGAAGCCGCTCCGTTGGCCGGAGCGGCTCGTTTCCATTATCGTTCATATCCCATCGACAACGCCTTTTGGGCGTTTCGGACATCATTGTGAAGAAGCTGGACAAGATCATACGCTGGGTAGTAGTTGCGCTCGTACATGTAATTGAACGCCTTTTCGTGCGTTTCGATCGCCTTTAGCAAATGCTTCACAAACGTTTTACGCAACACCGGGGTCGCCGTTTCCGTAATGGCCGCGGCATAGTTGCGCACAGACGTTTTCGCAAAACCAAGCAAGTCACCCGCATGCAAAGCGCGCTCGCCATCATCAGGATCGCGTGTTTCCTCCATCATTGGAGCAGACGGAATAAAGGCTAGCAGCTCGCGCACGTTCATCTCCAACCCTTGAATCGTCTCGACATACAGCCTTTTCAACTCCGGACAATCGATGTTGCCGACGGCCTTTTTCATTTTCATAAGCGCATTCGCTTGAAAAGCAATGAGTTCATGCAGCTCCAACGTTTCATGCCAAGCTAAATGGCGATGGCCGTGCATATGCCCGTGCATATGGTTCATCACGTTTCCTCCCTCAAAGATGTTTGTTGGCGCATTTCCATTTAATGTATATGTGTGTTGGAAGGAAACGGTCACCATCGTCCAACCCCCCTGCACGGTGAAAAAAGCACCACGCACTAGGCGAGACACCGTTTGACGATGAGATGGTTACAACCAATCGCCGCCGTCAAACCCATCGTCGACACCGATCCTATCCGCAACATCGTCGACCACGTCATCCACCGCATCACCCAGCAGCTCTTCCGCAATCATTCCTGCCAACATCCCAGCCGCAAACCCACCAATGGTCCCCGTCCATCCGTGTCCGCCATGGTGGTAACGAACCATCGGACGGCTGATCGGCAAGTGCATAAGTAATGCCTGCGCTAAAGCTGTCCCCGCTTACACTCAGAGCCAGTAAAATCATCGATCCTCATAACCACATCATCATTCCCCCTCTGCCGTACGATGTGCAAATTCGTACGGCAGAGGGGACTTTTTCACCATTCGACACGCATCGATTTCCGGGGAAATGTTTCTTCTTTTCTCGACATTATTCTCGCAAATGATAAGGCAATGCGGCGATGGCGACATCTTTTTTCATAATTAGGAAAAAGTGAAGAATCACTGCTGTTTGGTTACGCAAAAACGTATGACCTTCGACATTCGTCTATCCAATCATAATTTTCCCCTTCGGATAGCGGAACGGGTCCGGTTGGCGGCGCAGCGTAACCGCGTACGCGATCGTCAGCGGGCCGACCCGGCCGGCAAACATCGTTAAAATGATGGTGATTTTGCCGAAGGGGGACAATTCCGGCGTCAACCCCATCGACAGTCCGACGGTCCCAAACGCCGATGTCGCTTCGAATAAAATCATTAAAAAGTCTTTTCCGCTCTCGGTAATCGTCAGCACCATCGTGACAAACATGACGATAAACAGCCCGCTCATCGTCACCGTCAACGACTTGTACACCATATCATACACAATCCGTTTCCGATACAGAACGACATCTTCTTTCCCGCGCACTTGTGACCAAACCGCACCAAGCAATGTTGCCAACGTCGTCGTTTTAATCCCGCCGCCCGTCGAACCCGGAGAAGCGCCGACAAACATGAGAAAAATGATTAGGAACAAGGTCGGCTGCGTCAAATCAGGGATGTTAAGCGTATTCGAACCTGCCGTTCTCGGGGTGACGGCTTGATAAAAAGCAGACAACAACTTGCCGGATAGCGACAGCGGCGCCATCGTCTTCGGGTTGTTCCACTCGAGCAGCAAAATCAACCCCATGCTGATTAGCAGCAGCCAGGCAGTCGTCATGGCGACCACTTTCGTATGGAGAGAAAAACGACGCGTCTGCCGGTATTCGTACACTTCGTTCATGACGATGAAACCAATCCCGCCCAAAATGATCAACATCGGCACGACAAGGCTGACGACCGGGTCGTCCACGTACCCGGTCAAGCTGCGAAATTCGCCCATTAAATCGAAGCCCGCGTTGTTAAAGTTTGAAATCGCGTGGAAAAAGCCGAAATAGATCGCCCGACCGAGCGGCATGTCAAACGCAAACCGAACAGAAAGCAATATGCCGCCAATGCCTTCAATAATAACGGTGAAAATAAAAATGCGTTTCACCAATCGCACGATGCCTTCAATCGTCAAATTGTTCAGCGCCTCTTGCAGCACGAGCCGCTCTTTTAGTGAAATGCGCTTGCCGAGCAAAAAGGCAAACAACGTGGCAAACGTCATAAACCCGAGTCCGCCGACTTGAATGAGCGTCAAAATGACGAGTTGGCCGAATAACGTAAACGTCGTCCCGGTATCAACGACGACAAGTCCAGTTACACACGTCGCCGATGTCGCCGTAAACAACGCGTCTAAAAACGGCAGCCCCCTTCCATCAACAGTCGCTATGGGAAGCATAAGAAGCAGCGCCCCGGCGAAAATAATGAGCGCAAATCCCGACACGAGAATTTTCGGCGGGTCGAAAAACTTGCCTTTTGTATTCATCGGCATATCCCTTTCCCTTCATCCTTTTCATAGTTGTGGATGATGCATAGAAAAAATATACCAAAAACAAACGAGTTCGGGTACTGCAACAATTTTTATCATAACGTTCTCTTTGTCTAATAAAATGGGTAAAGGGCATGGCCACGAGCATCGGGACGTTTTGGGACGAACATTGAAACCTTTTTGTCTCCCATTCGTCTATATGAATGGGAATCCAACACCATATGGGGAGCAGACAACAAGGAAGGGGGCATACGGCAAGCCTTAAAAAACATTCCATTGACTTTTGGCAAGGGAAGTATTATGCTACTTGACATGGAGACGTTCCGATGTAAAATGATGTCAGAGTGCAAAGCGCGCTGCTCTGTGCAGCAGCTGTTCATATAAACATAGAAATCCATCGTTTAAGAATATGAAACAAAAGGAGGAGAAGAGGACGTGAAAACGATTGGGGAAAAGTGGCTAAATAAGTACCGTTCTCTCCCTAACCAATACATTGGTTTTTTTATTTTTGCGGTGCTCTTGTTTTGGCTGAAGACATATGTCGCCTATCTGGCGGAGTTTAACCTTGGCATTAGCAACTCCATGCAGGAGTTTTTGCTGTTTATTAATCCGGTCAGCTCAGCGGTATTTTTCCTTGGGCTGGCGTTCTTGGCGAAGGAAACGCGCTTCTATCGGTGGCTCATTATTATTAATTTCATTTTATCGTTCATCTTATACGCTAATATCGTCTATTATCGCTTTTTCAGCGATTTTATTACATTGCCGACGTTAACGCAAACGAAAAACTTCGGTGATCTAGGTGGAAGCATTTGGGAGCTGATTAGGTGGTATGATGTGTTCTATTTCTTAGACACGGCCATTTTAGCGGTCATCATTTTCTCAAAACGGTTCTCGCTCCCGCAAGTGCGGGCCGGCCGTTTCAAAAAAGGCATTGTATTTGCTTCAGCCATTCTGATGTTCAGCATCAATTTGGCGCTCGCTGAGGCTGACCGCCCGCAACTGTTGACTAGAACGTTTGACCGCAATTACATCGTCAAATATTTAGGTGTATACAACTATCTCATTTACGATGCGATCCAAAGCATGAAGTCGTCGACACAACGGGCGTTTGCGAACAAAAGCGACATCACGACGGTGCTGAACCACGTGCAGGCGACATACGCTGAACCGAATCCGAAATATTTCGGCGTGGCGAAAGGGAAAAATGTGATTTACATTCACTTAGAGTCGCTGCAAAATTTTATCATTAACTACAAGCTGCATGGGGAAGAAGTCACCCCGTTCTTGAACTCGCTCACCCGCGATCCGAATACGTTTTATTTTGATAACTTTTTCCATCAAACCGGACAGGGGAAAACGTCGGACGCGGAGTTTATGTTGGAAAATTCGCTGTACGGCCTGCCACAGGGCGCCGTCTTTACGACAAAAGGGCAAAATACGTACCATGCGGCTCCGGCTATTTTGCGTCAATATGGCTATACAAGCGCCGTTTTCCACGGCAACTACAAATCGTTCTGGAACCGTGATGAAATCTACAAGTCGTTCGGGTTTGATCATTTCTTTGACGCCAGCTACTATAGCATGAAAGACGAAGACGTCTTGAACTACGGGTTGAAAGACAAACCGTTCTTCCGGGAGTCGATCCCGCTGTTAGAGACGTTGAAAGAGCCGTTCTATGTAAAATTTATTACGTTGTCGAACCACTTCCCGTACCCGATCAGCGAAGAAGACGCTACGATCGCACCAGCGACGACGGGGAACGGCTCGGTCGACCGTTATTTCCAAACCGCTCGTTACTTGGATGAGGCTGTCAAAGAGTTCTTTGATTACTTGAAAAAATCCGGTCTGTACGACCGCTCGGTCATCATTTTGTACGGCGACCATTACGGCATTTCCGAAAACCATAACAAAGCCATGTCGCAAATTTTAGGCAAGGAAATTACACCGCATGAGCATGCCCAATTGCAGCGGGTGCCGCTGTTCATTCGCGTTCCGGGTGTCAAAGGCGGCACGATTCACGAGTTCGGCGGCCAAATCGACTTGTTGCCGACGCTGTTGCACTTGCTTGGCATCGATACGAAAAACTACGTCCACTTCGGAACGGACTTGTTGTCGCCGGACCATCAAGAAATCATCCCGTTCCGCAACGGCGACTTTGTCACACCGACAGTTACAGCGGTCAATGGGAAATACTATGATACAAAAACGGGTGAACCACTTGAAGAAACGCCGGAGATTCAACGCCTTGAACAAATCGTCCGCACGAAGCTCGATTTATCGGATAAAGTCGTTTACGGCGATTTGCTCCGGTTCTATACCCCGAAAGGCTTTGAGCCGGTCGACCCGTCAAAATACGACTATAACAACCGCGAAAGCGAAGAGGGAAGCGCTCAATAAGCGCCCCCTCTTTTTTTCTAGCGCTGCAGCAGCCGCTCGACAGCCCGCTTCGCATTCACGTAACCCGCCCCATATACGTTCGGGTCGCGCCCTTTCCATAAATCGGCGCCGTCTTTTAACGCCTCCTTGATCTCATCCGGCGTTGCACTTGGTTTCGCCTCAAGCAGTAAAGCTACAATACCGGCACAAATCGGCGTCGCCATCGATGTGCCGGACATCGTCATATAATAGTCACCGACCCGGTTTTGCTTATTCATCTTGTCAAGAAATGAACGCGGAGCGCGAAGTGAAATAATGTTGACCCCAGGGACGACGAGATCCGGTTTGGTCACCCCATATTCCGTCGGCCCCCGGCTCGAAAACGGCGCCACCGCATCATCGGTGCGCGTTGCCGCCGTATCACGGTCATCAAGGGCGCCGACGGTAATGATGCGATCACTAATGCCCGGGCTGGCGATCGTCCCATAATTTGGCCCTTCATTTCCTGCCGCCGCACAGACGACGATGCCGTTTTCCCATGCCCGTTCAGCGACTTGCACGAGCGGATCATCGTTTTCGGCCGGGAACGGCTGCGGCTCCCCGCCAAGCGACAAAGAAATAATATGAATCCGCTTGGCCGGGTTTTTCTTGTTGTAATCGATGCACCATTCGATACCGCGCATAATGGTTTCTAACGTCCCGCTTCCCGAGCGGTCGAGCACTTTGACGCCAACGACGTTCGCCTCATACGCCGGCCCGGCGTACAACCCGTCTGACATGCGCCCGTTTCCGGCGGCATCGCCGGCGCAGTGGGTGCCATGCCCGTTATCGTCATAGGGCGCCGTTCGTCCATTCACCAAATCAACAAACGCCGCAATCCGCCCCTCTAAATCCGGATGCGGGGCAATGCCGGTGTCGACAATCGCAATCGTCACCCCTTTGCCGCTCAGCTCGGTTCCATTGACGGTGACGTGTTTCGCATTCGCCGATGGCACCGCGTTGTTTAATAACGCCTTGATCGTGCGGTTAAGATACACTTTTTTCACTTTTGGATGCTCAAGCAGCTGCTCAAGCGCTGCTGGCGTCACTGTTGCGCTCCATAGCGGGACATGACGGAAATGGTGATGCATTTTCATGCGAAAATGATCCCGTTCCGCCTTGGCGAGCGCTTCGACCCCCTCGGCGTCGCTGACCTCGATAAGAACAGAAACGGTCCGCCATTTCCGCAGCCAGCGCTCGATCCAGCGGTGAAAAATGCACGGTATGCGTGTCATCGGCTTGTACATATTGACAAGCGCATGGCGGAGAGGACGGTCAAGCCGCCCCGCGTGACGGCGGGCTAACTGCACTATTGAATAGCCAAACATATCTTTTCCCCCTTCCTTTGTTTCTCGCTATACTCATATGACGGCTGAACAAAGGAGGAGGCGGCCTTTCCACTAGGACGAACGAACGAAAAAACGCTCGCCTAGCTGAAAACCAGGCAAGCGTTCCCGTCATTCCTCGACTTGCTCAAGCACAATCCGCTTCGCTCTTCCTAAATAATGCTCCACTTGGCGCAACACGTTTTCCGGTTCGACAAAGGCACCAACTTGCGTGCCATCAACGATGACGCGCGTTAAACGTCCGGTGTTTGGTGCACCCCCGTCCGGATCCCTAGGAGGAGGATTGTTCGGAGCACTCGCTTTCTTCCGCAATCCGAGCGCCCGTTCTAATCCGTTGACATGACCGCGGGCAATCGTCCGCAAAAATTCGGTGTCCGCCAATTTTTTTACGTCTTCCTCATTATCGATAAACCCGTTCTCCGTCAACACCGCAGGCATCGTTGTCTCCCTTAGCACATGAAAATTCGCTTTCTTTTTTCCGCGGTCACGGAATCGCGTCGCCCGAATCACTTCTTCATGCAGCACATCGCGAATGCGGGCCGTTCGGGAATTTTCCGACAGCTCGTGGTAAATGTAATCTTCGTATCCCGTGCCACCGCCCGCATTCACGTGGATCGAAACGTATAGATCGGCTCCCCAGCGGTTGGCCCGCTCCGTCCGTTCATCGAGCGACACCGTTTCATCTTTTGTCCGGCTCAACTGCACCGAAACTCCTTCGTACTCACTTTGTAAAAGGCGGCGCATCTCCAGGGCGATGGACAGCGTGATGTCCTTCTCCCGCAATCCGTTGCCGACTGCGCCGGTGTCTGTTCCCCCATGGCCGGGGTCGATGAAAATTTTCGGCATGCTTGCGTTCTTCCCTTCTTTCGTCCTCACGTTTTACTTATGGCAATACGAAAAACAGCACCTTATACTTCCCCTTATTTAATAAGATAAGCATCGGACTCGAAAAGGTGACAGGACAAACATCTGAATCACATCACTTGAACTATTGAATATCAGCGATCTGTTCATTTATGGTATAAGAGGGTGAGGAAATTAGTTCCAAAAGGGCTGTTCGTCTGCTTCCGCGGATGGGGCATACGGACTTGCCGCTGTTTGTGAAGCGCGGCTAACCTTCTTTTACGAAAAAAAACCGGCTAGCGGATCCTAGCCGGTTGTTCGTTTGCTTAACGGACGGATTCGTCGATCGAGCAGTTCCCGTCTGTGCATGTCCCGCCTTCGTCAGCGAGCGGCCGCAACGGTGAATCTTGCCGTTCCTCCTCCCACACTTTTTCTAGTGCCCGCCGGAACACATCGACCGGCTGAGCCCCGGAAAGGGCATACTTTCCATTCAGCACAAAAAACGGTACACCGCGGACACCGAGCTGGGCCGCTTCTGCCTCGTCTTCCCGCACTTGCTCTGTGTAGCGGCCGCCATGAAGCACCGCTTCCGCCTCGCTTCGATCAAGCCCGGCCGCTTCCGCGATGTCAAGGAGCACAGTGCGGTCGCTCATTCGCTTTGATTCGGTGAAATACGCGAAAAACAGCCGTTCGACGACATCATCAAGCTTCCCTTTTTCCTTCGCGTATTGCGCCAAGCGATGAGCATCAAACGTATTCGTCGGCTTCATCGTCTCGAAGCGGAACGTCAAGCCGACCGCTTCCGCCTGCCTGCCGATATCCGCGTTTGCCCGCTTCGCTTCTTCCACCGTAATTCCGTATTTTTTGGCAATGATTTCATGGATCGTCAACGGCGTCTCATTGGGTGCGTTCGGGTCGAGCTCAAAGCTGCGGAAGACGACCGTCACGTCGTTTCGGTGTGGAAACTGTTCCAGCGCTTGTTCCAAACGGCGCTTGCCGATATAGCAAAACGGACAGACAAAATCGGACCATACTTCAATTTTCATGGCCATCCTCCTCTACTGTTGACACGCTTCCCCTCCATTGTAGCCCATTGCCGGTCGAATGGCTAACAAAAGGCATGAGAGGGGACCTGCCCGCATAACATTGTACTACCATGTGGTTGGGACAAGGAGGGAAAATCTAATGCGTTCCGAGGAATTCGGCGCCTTTCTGTTGCGAATCGTCACCGGATTCATTTTTTTCGCCCATGGCTGGGTGAAATGGCAGCGAGGGCTCGAGGCGGCAGCTGATTCGTTTGCGGCGATGGGGCTTCCCGGCTGGCTCGCCTACATCGTCACGATTGTCGAACTGGCCGGCGGCTGGGCAATGATGCTCGGCCTCGGCACACGGCTGATGGCTGCGGCGTTTGCCGTCATCATGGTCGGAGCCATCGCCGCGGTGAAAGCCGACGCCGGCTTGCTTGGCAACGGCCGGGAAACAGGCTATGAATTCAATCTCGCCTTGCTTGCCATGTCGATGTATTTATGGCTGAACGGAAGCCGACTTTGGTCGTTGGACTCGGTCGTCAGGCGGCCGCGGGGCTGAACCGCTGGCACAAAAAACCGGTGTCCCGCTTCATGTGCGGGATACCGGTTTCTTCCTGATTCATCCTTTTTCCACTGTCAACTTCACAACGCGCTCGCCGACCGCCCGAATCAGTTCAGGCGGCAGTGGAAAGCTGACCGCTGCCGGGTCGGAAGCGACCGCCGGAATGGTTGCGGCAAATTGTTCTTCCGTGATCGGATAATCAGCAAAATCAGCCGGCAGCCCGATGTCATCACGCAAGCGGCGAATGCGCTCGATCGCTTTAGCGAGCAACACCTCTTCCCCTTGGCCGTGATCGTGAATGCCGAGCGCTTCAGCCAGCCGCTTCGCCTTCGGCAAATACAAATCAGGAATCATTTCCATGACGACCGGCAAAAAGACAGCATTCGCCAGCCCGTGCGGGATGCGGAACATCGCCCCGTACGCATGGGCGAAATTATGCACCGGGATGGCGTTTAACGCAAAGCTGAAAGCGGTGATGCCAAGCAAGCTTGCCTGCAGCATCTCCGAGCGGGCGCGGATGTTTCCACCATCGCGGACCGCCTGCGGCAAATAATCGTGAATTAGGCGAATCGCCTGCAAAGCGCATGCATCCGTAAGCGCGGTCGCCGTCAGCGAGGCGAGCGCCTCAATGGCATGGGTGAGGGCATCCATGCCGGTGAACGCCGTCACCTTCGGCGGCAGCCCGACTGTCAAATCCGGGTCGAGCACCGCCACATCGGCATTAATAAACGGATGGATGATGTTCGTTTTCAACCGCATCTCTTCATTATAAATGACCGCAATCGGCGACACTTCCGACCCCGTGCCGGCGGTCGTCGGGATGGCGATGTGCGGAATCGGCATGAATTGCGCTTTTGGAAACGACTCGTACAACAACCCGCCGGGAATGGCCTCTTTAATGTCGCGCAACCCTTTGAACAGAGCGTATTTCACCCCTTTAGTCGTATCCAACACGCTGCCGCCGCCGACGGCCAACAAAGCATCGGCGCCGACTTCGCGCGCATAGCGCGCGGCCTCATTGACGCATTCGCTTTCCGCATCTTGGCGGATATCTAAGAAGATGCCAGCCAGTTCCGGTCCAGTCCCGTGCGGCGTCAGCCGAAACAGATCGGCCACCTTCCCAACGACGCCGGCCTGCTCCAGACCGCGGTCGGAAAGCAGTAGCACCCGTTTCGCCCCCAGTCCTCGGAACAAATCCGGCACGAGTGCCCGGCTATTTGAGCCCGTATAAATCGCCGTGCGCAGCCAAAAATTCGCTAACGTCGTCATTCCCCGTCCCCCTTTTTATGCTTTTCTCATTGCGCCCAACTTCGAAAACAGCACTTGATACCATTTGCGCTTCTCGAGCTCCGGCACCATCGACGTATGCACATGTTTCAGTTGCGTGTAGGCATCAAGTGAATATTTGCCCATCTCGCGCCCGATGCCGCTTTGTTTGTATCCGCCAAACGGCGCGTCATTGCGCAGCATGTGCCAGTCATTGATCCAAACGACGCCCGCCCGCAAGCGCCCGGCGATGGCGTACGCCTTGTTGACATCGCGCGTCCAGACGCCAGCCGCCAGCCCGTAAATCGTATCGTTCGCCATCGCCACCGCCTCCTCCACGTCGTGGTAGCGAATGACAGACAACACCGGGCCGAAAATTTCTTCTTGGGCGATTTTCATGCTGTTTTTCACATTCGTAAAAATCGTCGGCGCGACAAAATGGCCGCCTTCACAGCCCGGGACATCCACCGCATGGCCGCCGCAGACAAGCGTCGCCCCTTCTTGTTTGCCAGTTTCAATATAGGATAGCACCGTTTCTTGTTGCCGCTTGGAAATGACCGGGCCGATATCCGTCGCCGGGTCAAGCGGGTGGCCGATTTGCAGCGTTTTTGTCAGCGCGACGAGCCGTTCGACGACTTCATCATGCATCCGATCCGGCACAAACAACCGCGTTCCCGATTCGCACAGCTGGCCGGAGTGCAAAAAGACGCCAAACAAGCTGCCCGGAATGGCGATCTCCAAATCCGCGTCATCAAGCAAAATGTTCGGCGACTTGCCGCCAAGCTCGAGCGTCACGTTTTTGACTGTCCCAGCCGCCAGTTCCATAATCCGACGCCCGACTTCGGTTGAGCCGGTAAACGCCACCTTGTCCACTTGCGGATGACGGACAAGCGCCTCCCCCACTTCCGCGCCCGGTCCAGCCACTACGTTGATGACCCCAGGAGGCACGAACGACGAAATGATTTCCGCCAGTTTAAGCGTCGAGAGCGGCGTATAGCTTGCCGGCTTGACAACCATCGTATTGCCCGTCGCCAGCGTCGGGGCGATCTTCCACGATGCGATCATGAGCGGCAAATTCCACGGCGTAATCGCTGCGCACACCCCGATCGGCTCGCGCCAAACAAAATTGTGCGCCGGTCCGGGAAATGGCGGAATCGGTAACGTTTCCGAAAAGGGGTACTCTTGAACGATGTTCGCCATCGTTTGGAACAAATCGACCGTCTGCAAAATATCAATCGAGCTGATGCGCCGGATCGTCCCTCCGCTTGAGATCGCTTCCAAATAGGCGAGCTCCTGGGCGTTGGCGGCAATGGCCTGAGCGATCGCATTCAGCACGCGCGCCCGTTCTTTCGGTTTCATCGTCTTCCAATCCGTCTCGTCAAACGCCTTGCGCGCCGCCTTCACCGCCCGGTCCACATCTTCCGCTGTCGCCTTCGCGACGGTCGCCACCGCCTCTCCGGTCGCCGGATTGTATACGTTAAACGTTTCCCCGCTGCTTGCCGGCTGCCATTGGCCGTCAATGAAAAGCGGAAAATGATGCACTTGCACATGAGTGGTCATGACGATTTCTCCCTTCCTTGTTTTCGACTCTCAACTTCTAGCCAACGTTTTCGCTTTCCTCAAGACCGAACAGCTCGTCAAACGGCTTCTCCTGCGCTTTTTTCAACACTTCCATCCTCGTTGCCAGTTGGCGGGCGGTGAAATTCATGATATCGGCATGGTGATCAGGGCCGAAAATCGAATCGCGAGCCGCTGCTTCCAACCGCTTTGCCTTTTGGTAAAGCCGAAACGGGAACGAATCCTCCTGCAGCCCGCGGCTGCCTGTTGTGACCAACGGCTCGGCACGACGCACGCTCACCACTCCTTTTCCATTTTTCTTGAAATGTCGGCTGGTGTTGTACTTCTGGATAGATGAACGCGGGGACAACCAATCAATGTAAAGGCTTACAAATAGGCTGTTGCGACAATAGGCGGGTTGCTGGCAAAAAGGCAGGTTGTAAAAATGACCAAAATGTTATGAATAGTCAATCATTTTCCCTCATTCTAGCAACCTTCCCTTTCTTTCGTCAACAAAAAGCGAATGACATTTTCCGACAATAACGCTAAAAAAACAGAGGGGGTCACAACAGCATCGAGACCTCCTCTGCCACGGCCGTATATCCGCATCGAGCTGATTTGTTATTCAATCTCTCGCACTCCTCTTGAAAGCCAGCACCTCGTTAGGACAGCACCTACTCCGGTCATGCCCGCACTTTTCCGTATTCTTTCCGCAGTTCGCTCGCGATGATGTTGCGCTGGATTTCCGAGGTGCCTTCGTAAATTTTCGTGATGCGGGCATCACGGAAGTAGCGTTCGATCGGGTAGTCTTTCATGTAGCCGAGGCCGCCGTGGATTTGCACAGCGAGATCGGCGATTTTGTTGTACACTTCCGAGCCGAACAGTTTGGCAATGGCCGCTTCTTTGACGACGCGCATCTTTTGATCGACCATCCAGGCGACGCGGTAGACGGTGGAGCGCAGCACTTCGATCAACATGCTCATTTCCGCCAACATATGCTGGATCGCTTGTTGCTCGATGATCGGCTTGCCGAACTGCTCACGCTGTTCGGCGTATTCCATGCAGTATTCTAAGAGGCGGATGCACGAACCGAGGTTGCGGGCGGCGAGACCCGCGCGGCCGTTGGCGAGGATTTTGAGAGCGTTGACATATCCCTCGCCTTCTTTTCCGAGCACGTTTTCGACCGGCACTTCCAAGTTGTCAAAAAACAGCTCGGCTGAATGCGATCCGCGCAGCCCCATTTTCCGCTCGACATTACCGACGATAAAGCCGGGGAAATCTTTTTCCACAATAAACGAGGTAATGCCTTTCGGGCCTTTTGACGGATCGGTGACCGCCATCACCGTAAACACGTGGGCGTCGACAGCATTCGTAATGTAATGCTTCGAGCCGTTAATGATGTAGCGGTCGCCTTTGCGGACGGCGGTCGTTTTAATCGCGGCGGCGTTCGAGCCGGCGCTCGGCTCGGTTAAGGCAAAGGCTCCGATCCATTCGCCTGTCGCCATTTTTGGCAAGTAGCGCCGCTTTTGTTCCTCGGTGCCGAGCTCGACGATGCCGACCGTACCGATGCCGGTATGGGCGCCGATTAATGTCGTATAGCCGTTATGCGTTTTCCCGAGTTCTTCATAAATGGCGCATTTGCCGACCATCGACAAGCCAAGGCCGCCGTATTCTTCCGGGATGCTTAAGCCGAACAGCCCCATGGCTTTCGATTTTTCAATAATATCTTCTGGAATGTGGTCGTTTTCTTCAATGTCCATGGCCACCGGCTCCACGACTTCTTTCACAAATTTACGGACGTTTTCTTTTAAAAATTCAATCTCGGCTGGCAACGTAAAATCCATCCTCTTCCCCTCCCCGTGATTCGATTCCATATTTTTGCGCCTTGCGCACAAGGGTCGACGCATCGACACCCAACAGCTTCGCCGCCCGCCGATACGTGCGCGCATGATGAAGCGCTTTGATGATGAGCTGGCGCTCGACGTCCGCCACCGCTTGTTTGAGCGGAACGACCTCGCTGACTGACACCGGATCGGCAGCCGTCGGCGGCTCAAGATGAAGCCATTTCGCCACGTGGTCTTCATCAACGACTGGCGAGGCCGAGGTCACAAACATGCGCTCAATGGCGTTGACGAGCTCGCGGACGTTGCCAGGCCAATGGTAGTCCATCATCATCGCAAGCGCCCTGTCGGTGAACACGAGCTGTTTTTGATACTTTTTAGCAAACCGCTTTCGATAATGGTCGACCAACAGCGGGATGTCTTCCTTCCGGTCGCGCAGCGGCGGAATGGCGATCGGCATGACGTTCAGCCGGTAAAACAAATCAGCTCTGAACCGCCCGGCGGCGACCAGCTCTTCAAGCGGTTTGTTCGTTGCGGCGATGATGCGGACATCGATCCGTTTGGGCGCCTCCGCCCCCAAGCGCATAATTTCCATCGACTGAAGCACACGAAGGAGCTTTACTTGCAGGTGAAGCGGGATTTCACTGATTTCATCGAGAAAAATCGTCCCGCCATCCGCCTGTTCAAAGTAACCCTTTTTTCCTTTTTTCGCCGCACCGGTGAACGCCCCGGGCTCATAGCCGAACAGCTCGGACTCCATCAACGTCTCCGGAATCGCCCCGCAGTTTACCTTCACAAACGGACGGCCGCTGCGCTCGCTCTGCTTCCAGATGAAGTTCGCCAACTCTTCCTTTCCGACGCCCGACTCTCCGGTCAAAAGCACGGTGACATCCACGGCTGCCGCCTGGCGGGCAATGGCGATCACGTGCGCCATCGCCGGCGCCCGGTAAATAAGGTCATCGCCTTCCTGCCGGCTTAACGTATGAAGGAGCCGTTTTGTCTCCTCGAGTTCGGCGCGAAGCTGCTCCATCTCGGTCATGTCTTTGACGTACACGACAACCCGCTCGCCCTGGCCGCCTTCCTCGATGATCGGCACGGCGGAGACGATCAACGTATTGCCGGTTTCCGCGCCTTGATGAAGCATGGAGCACGGCTGACAGCGGTCAAGCGCCTGGCGCACAACTTGGTCGAGCGGAGCGGGGATGCGCCCTTGTCCCGCATCCGGGAACAGCGCGGCCCATTTTTGATTTTGCCGGGTGATCGCCCCATTGCGATCCGCGATGGCGATGCCGTCGGTTGCTGCATCCATCACCGTCTGCAGCTCATTGGCAATGCGCTTCACCGTCTCAAGCTCGCTCGAGATGAATTCAATCTCGGAAATGTCTTGAAATACTCCGACCGCCCCCACAACTTTTCCATCGTCGACGATCGGCGACCGGTTCGTAATATAGACGCGCTTGCCGACGCGGTACTTTTCCGTACACCCTTGGCCGGTGCGCACGACATCGAGCAGGCCGGACGGCACGACGACATCGGTCAACAACCGCCCGAGCGCTTCTTCCTTCGTCGTCCGCGCCATCCGTTCCGCGGCCGGATTGATCGAGGTAATGCGCCCTTTTGCATCGATCGACAAAATGCCGTTATGGGCGGCGTTGAACATAGCTTCCAGCTGTTTTAAGCGAAGGCGGGACGCCTTTGCCTGCGCCGCCAAATACTGCTCTTTTGTCAATAGACCGGCCAGGCGGCCGCTCTCATCAACAACGGCGCGGAGCGGACTGCCGCCAAACGCGACTTCCTCAAGGCGCGCATGGACCGGAAGTGGCTGCGGCGGCCGCATCACCTCACGAACCGTTTTGCGCCCCTGGGCGAGGCCAAACAGCACGTCCTCGGCCGCCACCACCCCGACCATTTCTCCTTCACTGTCGCATGCGATGGCCCCGGCCATCCCTTGCTTGGCCAACGTGCGGGCCGCCTGCTCAAGGGAATCGCTTTCCCAAACAGCAGCGGTTGTTTTCCACATGATGTCTTCTATCGTCATCCCCCATCCCCCTGTCTCGCCTTCACTTTGTTTGGAAAAGCAAACTGCGTGCCAACAAATCAAGCGTCTAATTATTCAGAAAAATACATCTCCATTCTCCATCGTATCAAACCTTCCGTTGCAAAACAACAACGACTTGTTGCAAAAACGCAACAAACCTGCAGAATGTGTTGTGTTTTTGCCATTCAGACAGCCGGGATCGTTGCGTTTTCGCAACAGCATGGCGCTAGACAACTGCGAGGCAAAGGGCCGGGCTTTCTGAGGCCGCACCGGCCGTATGTCGGTCAGGTTGCAGCGTGGGATGCAGCGATAGGCCTGCGAAATATAGTCCGGGGTTCTCTTAACAGCGGGGCTGTGGCGGCCGCATACCTTGTCCATCCTGTTCTCCTTCTTTTTTCCATCATAAAACTTGTTTTTTCGATGAGAAAATTCATTGTCTTTTTTAAGAATTTCGTTATAATAAAGATTGTTAATGATAGTGATTTTCATTTTCTTAGTCCAAAAGGAGGTGGCCTCATGGTCCGCCTATACGCCGAGGAGTTGACCGTCCGCTACGATGACCGGACGATTTTTGAACGATTGTCCGTCCGCATTCCCGATCGGCAAATCACTGCCATTATCGGGCCAAACGGGTGCGGCAAGTCGACGCTGCTCAAGACGTTGACGCGCATCATTTCCCCACAATCGGGCGCGGTCATTTTAGACGGCCAAGCCATTTCCCAGCAACCGACGAAAGAGCTGGCGAAAAAAATGGCTATTTTGCCGCAGACGCCAGAAGCAACAGGCGGACTGACGGTCGCTGAGCTCGTGTCGTACGGCCGCTTTCCTTATCAAAGAGGATTTGGCCGTTTAACAAAAAAAGATTACGAAGCGATCGACTGGGCGCTTGACGTGACGAAAACAGCCGATTTGAAACACCGGCCCGTTGACGCCCTCTCCGGTGGACAGCGGCAGCGCGTTTGGATCGCCATGGCGCTCGCTCAAGAGACGGACATCATCTTTTTGGACGAACCAACGACGTATTTGGACATCGCCCATCAACTCGAGGTGCTCGAGCTGCTTGAACGGCTGAACAAAGAAGAAGGGCGGACAATTGTGATGGTGCTCCATGACATTAACCAAGCGGCGCGGTTTTCCGACTATGTGATCGCCATGAAGGCGGGCACGATCGTCAAAGCCGGGCCGAGCGAAGACGTCATTTGCCGTGAAGTGCTTCGCGACGTGTTTGGCATTGATGCTGACATCGGCCGCGACCCGCGGACGAACAAACCAGTTTGTTTTACGTATCATTTGCTGAAAGGAGTTTATTCATCATGAGAAAAACGTGGCTTTCCTTGTTGCTTCTTTTTACGCTCCTGTTAAGCGCCTGCGGCAACACAGCGGACGACAACAAGAACAACAGCGCTTCACCAGAGAACAAAAAACCGGAAACGGTGACGTACCAGTCGGAAAACGGACCGGTGGAAGTACCAGCTGATCCAAAACGCGTCGTCGTCTTATCGACGTTTGCCGGCCATGTTCTGACCTTAGACGTGCCAGTCGTCGGCGTGGATTCTTGGTCGAAAATGAATCCGCTCTTTGAAGAAAAACTGAAAGACGCGGAAGTCGTGACAGACGAAGACATTGAAAAAATTATGGCGTTAAAACCGGACTTAATTATCGGATTATCCAATACGAAAAACGTCGATAAATTAAGCAAAATCGCCCCGACCGTCACGTTTACATACGGAAAGGTCGATTATTTAACTCAGTTTCTAGAAATCGGTAAACTGTTAAATAAAGAAAAAGAAGCGAAAGCATGGATTGACGACTTCAAACAACGGGCACAACAAGCCGGGGAAGACATCCGGGCGAAAATCGGCGAAAACGCAACGGTCACCGTAGCCGAAAACTTTGATAAGCAGCTGTATGTGTTCGGCAACAATTGGGCGCGCGGCACGGAAATTTTGTATCAAGAAATGAAGCTGAAAATGCCAAAAGCGGTCGAAGAGCAGGCGCTCAAACCGGGCTATTACGCCGTTTCCCTTGAAGCGCTGCCGCAGTTTGTCGGCGATTACCTCATCTTAAGCAAAAACAGCGACGGCGATACATCGTTTATGGAAACGAACACGTTTAAAAACATCCCTGCTGTTAAAAACGGCCGTATGTTCGTCGCTGATGCCAAGGCGTTTTATTTCAATGACCCGATTACGTTAGACTACCAGCTCGATTTCTTTAAAAAGCATTTTTTAGGCCAATAATGACGAGACGGGGCGTTCACGGGCAGTGAATGTCCCGTCCTTTCTTGTGAAAAGGAGGAAACCGCCGATGGAAGCAAACCGCCGGCTATGGCCGTTTCGTTATACGTTTCTCTTCTCTCTTATCCTGCTGATGGCCATTTGGTTCGGATCTATGGCCATCGGCGTCGCTGATACGACATGGAGTGACGTATGGCGCGCGCTCTTTTCCGATGAACAAGGTAAACAACTGGACTTGATTCGCGAGCTCCGTTTGCCGCGGGAAACGGCGGCGGCCTTTGTCGGTGCCGGACTCGCCGTCGCTGGGGCGATCATGCAAGGAATGACACGCAACCCGCTCGCTGACCCGGGACTGCTTGGCCTAACCGCTGGAGCGAACGCAGCGTTGGCCATAACGATGGCCTTTTTTCCTTCCGCCCATTATCTCATCATCACGGTCGCCTGTTTGCTTGGGGCGGCTCTGGGAGCAGGGATGGTCTTTGGCATCGGCGCCGCCCGCAAAGGGGGCTTTTCGCCATTGCGCATCGTCTTAGCCGGCTCGGCGGTCTCAGCGCTTTTGTTTGCCGTCGCTGAAGGGGTCGGCCTTTATTTTCATATTTCCAAAGACGTTTCGATGTGGACATCGGGCGGGGTAGCCGGGACGTCGTGGAAACAGCTGTCAGTCATCATTCCGCTCATCGTGATCGGGCTCGCCATTGCCGCATGGTATTCGCGGCAGCTGACGATTCTTAGCTTGAGCGAAGACGTCGCCGTCGGCGTCGGACAAAAAACAACAGCCGTCAAAACGTGGCTGTTTTTCGCTGTGTTTTTATTAACAGGAGCGTCGGTCGCCATCGCCGGCAACATCACCTTCATCGGCTTGATGATCCCTCATCTTGTGCGCGCAATCGCCGGCGCCGATTACCGATTCACCATCCCGCTGTCGGCCACGGTCGGCGCGACCGGCATGATCGTCGCTGATACGGCGGCCCGCACGGTCAATGCCCCGTTTGAAACGCCAGTGGCAGCCATCGTTGCGGTGATCGGCTTGCCGTTTTTCCTGTTTGTCGTGCGGAAAAAAGGGAGGGGCTTTGAATGAGAATGCGCATCACAGCAGTGTTAGGTGTGCTTTTGTTGCTTATTGCCGCAACAGCCGCCATCGCGTTGGGCACCGGCGAAGCGCCGCTCTCGTACGGACGCATCGTGCCGACACTGTTCGGCTACGGTTCGATGCAAGAAGCGTTTATTTTGTTTTCTCTCCGCCTGCCGCGTATCGTGATTACGTTGCTCGCCGGGATGGCGCTCGCCCTATCGGGAGCGATGCTGCAAGGTATCACCCGAAATGAACTCGCCGACCCAGGCATATTGGGCATCAACGCCGGTGCCGGCGCAGGCGTCGCTTTATTCTTTTTATTTTTCCCGATTGAAGCCGGGACGTTTCTTTACGCTCTGCCGCTCGTCGCCTTCGTCGGAGCGCTGTTGACGGCAGCGGCCATTTACGCCGTTTCCTACAATCAAACAACCGGGCTGCAGCCGGTATCGTTCATTCTTACTGGGGTCGGGTTTTCAATGGCGCTCTCTGGACTCATGATCGTCCTCATTTCCGCCGCGGATCGAATGAAAGTCGACTTTATCGCCAGATGGCTTTCCGGAAACATTTGGGGCGATGATTGGCCGTTTATTTGGGCGATGCTGCCGTGGCTTGTCATCGGTGCATTGATCGGTCTGTACCGGGCGAAACGGTTAAACCTTTTGCATTTAGGCGATCCGGTCGCCATCGGTGTCGGCGTCCATGTTCGCCGCGAGCGGCTCGTACTGATGGCAACGGCGGTCGCCGTCGCTGCAGCGGCCGTCGCTGTAACCGGGGGCATTTCCTTTATCGGCTTAATGGCGCCGCACATCGCCAAAATGATCATCGGTCCGCGCCATGAGCGGGCCATTCCGGCAGCGATGCTCATCGGCGGCTGGCTGCTGCTTGCCGCTGACACGATCGGGCGCAACGTTCTCGCCGAACCGCTTCCGGCAGGAGTTGTTGTGTCATTCCTCGGTGCACCATACTTCATTTATTTGTTATTGAAGCGTTGAACCTTTTGATGGCCATGAGACGGATCAAGGATGACGGTTAAGCTCGTTCAACTGCCTTCATCTTCATCTCTACTCCCGTTTCACGTGGAAGCGGGAGGTTTTCCATTTGCGATGGGGAAAAGGGCTGCCTCCAAGACGAAAAAACAGCCTTGGGCGCAGCCCTTTTTGGCAAAACAATCCCCTAAAGAGGCCGGAATTAAGAAGCCCGGCGCCGCTTCCAAACGCGGACAGCTCCAATCAAAATGATCGCAGCAATAATGATATACACCACTTCGGCGTACATCCCTATCACTTCGGATACTTTCCCCCACGACTCACCGAGCGCCGCCCCGATCGAGATTAAAATCGTATTCCAAATGAGCGTTCCCAACACCGACAGCCAGAAAAACAACCAAATATTCATCTTCGCCATGCCGGCGGGAATCGAAATCAAACTGCGCACGAGCGGAATCATACGGCCAACGAATACCGCCCACACTCCGTAACGCTGAAACGTCCGGTTCGCCTTATCGATGTCTTCCGGCTTCACCTGCAACCATCCGCCCCAACGGTCAACGATCCGCTCGAGCCGCTCGACCGACAACAGCCGGCCGATGCCGTACAGCACCAATGCCCCGACAACCGAACCCGCTGTCGCTGCCGCAATGACGCCGGGAACCGTCAAGGTGGTATATGTCGTCATAAACCCGCCAAACGGCAAAATGACTTCCGATGGAATCGGCGGAAAGATATTTTCCAGTGCGATCATAAAAAAAATGCCGATATAGCCAAATTGCTCCATAAAATCAGTGATCCATGCCTGCACGGTTCCTTCCTCCATTCACTCGCTCTTCGTCTCTGTATGATGGGTATGCTCCATCCGCACCATCCTTTCCCTATCTTAGCAGAAAATCAGCGGCCGCCGCAAAGCAAAAAACAGAGCGAAAGACGGGTTCCTAAAAAAGCCGCTAGGGACAAACAATCGTCCTAGTGGCATCAATCAGGGAGCGAATAGAAGCGGAATCCCCCTTCCGTTTAACAAAGGATGTACAACATGAAGAGAGCTGACTCCAACAGCCCGCTTTTTGGCGGACTTTTGGGTCAGCTCCTTCTTCGCTTCACAGCATATACGCGTCAACGGTTTCTTTTCGATTCTCACTGTTTTGGACTGGCAGCCGGCCGAGACAAGACATTCACAATCCGTTCAAACGCCCAATCCAATTCTTCTTTTGTAATGATGAGCGGCGGTGCAAAGCGAATGACCGTCTCGTGTGTTTCCTTGCAAAGCAAGCCTTGCTCTTTCAGCGCCTCACAGTACGGGCGCGCGGGGCCATGCAGCTCAACGCCGATAAACAAGCCGCGCCCGCGAATTTCTTTTATATCGTCGTTTTGAATTTGTTTTAGTTTCGAAAGGAAGTATTCGCCAAGTTCAAGCGAACGCTCCGTTAGACGCTCTTCTTCAATCACTTCGAGCGCCGCGATCGACACCGCGCAAGCGAGCGGGTTGCCACCAAACGTCGAGCCGTGCGAACCGGGCTCAAAAACCGACAAAATATCGCGGTTGGCGACGACGCACGAGATCGGGAACACCCCTCCGCCCAACGCTTTTCCTAAAATATACATATCGGGCACGACGCCTTCCCAGTCGCAGGCAAACAGCTTCCCGGTCCGGCCGAGTCCGGTTTGAATTTCGTCCGCGATGAACAGGACGTTGTTCGCTTTGCATACGTCATACGCCGCTTTTAAAAATCCTTGCGGCGGGATGCGGATGCCCGCTTCGCCTTGGATCGGCTCAACAAGAAATGCCGCTGTATTCGGCGTGATCGCGGCTTTCAGCGCTTCGATATCGCCGTACGGGATGATTTTCACGCCCGTCAACAGCGGCCCAAACCCGCGTTTATAAGCCGGTTCGGACGACAGCGACACGGCGGCAAGCGTCCGGCCGTGAAAGTTTCCTTCACAAACGATGATTTCGGCTTGGTTGTCCGGGACGCCTTTGACGTCATACGCCCAGCGGCGCGCCGCTTTGAGCGCCGTTTCCACCGCTTCGGCGCCCGTGTTCATCGGCAGCGCCATTTCTTTTTTTGTCAATCGGCATACTTTCTCGTACCACGGACCGAGCTGGTCGTTATGGAACGCGCGCGACGTGAGGGTGACGCGATCCGCCTGCTTTTTCAGCGCCGCAATAATTTTCGGATGACGATGACCTTGGTTCACCGCCGAATAAGCGCTTAACATATCCATATAGCGGTTGCCTTCCGGGTCTTTCACCCATACTCCTTCCGCTTCCGAGATGACGATCGGCAGCGGATGGTAGTTGCGCGCCCCGTATTGTTCCGTCTTCGCAATGAGCTGTTCGGACTTTGTCGTCATCACAATCCCCCTTTCTGTTTCTCCCCCGATAGGAAAAGGGCGGCCGCGGCCGCCCCGGCATTAAAACATTTCCGACACCGTTTTCGCTTGCATATGGAGGATTAAGTAATCCGGACCGCCGGCTTTCGAATCCGTCCCTGACATGTTGAAGCCGCCAAACGGCTGATAGCCGACGATCGCTCCCGTGCAGCCGCGGTTGAAGTACAAGTTGCCGACATGGAACTCCTGCCGCGCTTTTTCGAGATTTGCCCGGTTGCGCGAAATGACAGCGCCTGTCAGGCCATATTCTGTGTTGTTCGCGATCTCGAGCGCATGGTCAAAATCGCGCGCTTTGGCGAACGCGACCACTGGCCCAAAAATTTCCTCTTGCATGATGCGCGCATTCGGATCGACATCGGCAAACACCGTCGGCTGGATGAAGAAGCCTTTTGCATCGTCTCCTTCCCCGCCGGTCATGAGACGGCCTTCCTGTTTTCCGATTTCGATATATTCCATAATTTTGTTGTACGCGTTTTGGTCAATCACCGGTCCCATAAACGTCGCCTGTTCCGCCGGGTCGCCGACGTTGAGCTGTTTTGTCAGCTCGACGACGCGGCTGAGCACTTGATCATACACATCTTCGACGATGATCGCGCGCGAGCACGCCGAGCATTTTTGACCAGAGAAGCCAAACGCCGAGGCGACGATCGATTGCGCCGCCAATTCCAGATCGGCTTCTTTGTCAACGACGATGGCGTCTTTGCCGCCCATTTCCGCGATGACGCGCTTCAGCCAAATTTGTCCCGGCTGCACTTTCGCCGCGCGCTCATAAATGCGGATGCCGACATCGCGCGAGCCGGTGAAGCTGATAAACCGCGTGCGCGGATGATCAACCAAATAGTCGCCGACTTCCGCGCCGCTGCCCGGGATGTAATTCAGCACCCCGGCCGGAAGCCCGGCTTCTTCGAGCACTTCCGCAAACTTGTACGCCACGACCGGCGTCGCGCTCGCTGGCTTTAACAGTACCGTATTGCCCGTCACAAGCGAAGCAACCGTTGTCCCCGCCATAATGGCAAACGGGAAGTTCCACGGTGAAATGACGACGCCGACGCCAAGCGGAATATAGAAAAAGCGGTTCGTTTCCCCTGGACGGCTTTCCACCGGAATGCCGTCTTTCAACTTCAACATTTGCCGCCCGTAATACTCCATAAAGTCGATCGCTTCCGCTGTATCGGCATCCGCCTCGCGCCACGGCTTCCCTGCTTCTTTCACGAGCCAAGCGGAAAATTCATGCTTGCGCCGGCGCACAATCGCCGCCGCCCGGAACAAAATATCCGCCCGCGCTTCCGGGCTCGTTCGGCTCCACGTGCGGAACGCTTCATCGGCGGCCTTCATCGCCCGTTCGGCGAGCTCTTGATTCGCTTTCGCCACCCGGCCGATCACTTCTGCCTTGTCCGCCGGGTTGATCGACGTGATTTTGTCCTCGGTCATGATGCGCTCGCCGCCGATAATGAGCGGATAGTCGCGTCCAAGCTCGGCTTCGACCTTTTCGAGCGCCGCCAAAAACGCTTGGCGGTTCGCTTCCACAGTAAAATCAGTGAACGGTTCATGTTTATACGGCTGCACCATCCATGTCATCCCCCTTATTAGGCAAAAAAAATTTCCACAATGAAACGCTTCCATAGTTATATTATGCAAAATTTTATGGCGTATTTCAACTTTTTCTTTTTGTCAACCATTGTCCTTTTCCTATTATCCCCGTTTCTTTCGCCTTTACACCTTCTGATTGGCCCTAGACTCCTCCTGGAAATCAACCGATCCATTCGTTCGATTGAATCCATCCTTCCCCTTTACTCAAGACCGGATGCAGCCTTTGCATCCTCCATAGCACCCTCCTTTTTTACGCAAAGGAAGGGTGCAAAAAAAATTTGCTTTATTTTCTGTACAGGAGCGAAGCGTGTGGTATAATAATTCCTAAAAAAGAGGGGTGCCCTATGTGAATCGCGACGTGGAAGCGCTATTATCGATCTATGAACAAATTATCGAGATGATCGACCTCGGCATTCACGCCGTCGACAAACAAGGCAAAACGATCATTTACAACCGGAAAATGCGCGACATCGAGGGCATGGACATCGAGGATGTGCTCGATAAAAATATTTTAGACGTCTTCCGCTTTGACCCGAAACAGCCGAGCACGCTGCTTCAGACGCTGCAAACCGGAGAAAGCACCGTCAATCAACAGCAGACGTATTTTAACAATAAAGGACAGGCCGTGACAACGATCAACCAGACGCATCCGCTGCGAAAAGACGGAAACATCATCGGGGCGGTGGAAATCGCCAAAGACGTCACCAAATTCCGCAAGCTCCTTCAAGAACAGCGGCACCGCGGGGAAACCGCCCACACGTTCACGCATATTGTCGGCCATAGCGCATCAATGCAGACGGCGATCCGGCTCGCCAAACATGCTGCCCGCTCCGATGCGCCTGTATTTCTCATCGGAGAAAAAGGAACCGGCAAAGAGCTGTTTGCTACAGGCATCCACCACGACAGCGGACGGCGGGCCAAACCGTTTTTAGCGCAAACGTGTTTGGCGCTCCCTGATGAATGGATGGAAGTGACGCTGTTTGGCAACGAAGAACAAGGTGATATTCAGCCTGGGCTGTTCGAACAAGCCGATGGCGGCACGGTGCTGCTCAATGACATCGACGCATTAAGCCTCCCGCTGCAAAAAAAGCTATATCGCTTTCTGCAAGACAAGCAATTTTTCCGTGTTCACGGCCGGGATCCGGTTCAGGCCGACGTCCGCCTAATCGCCTCAACAAGCGGTGATCCGATCGACGCTGTGCAGGCGGGACAGCTGTTTAAACCGCTCTATTACCAACTGGCTGTTCATTGCATCGTCCTGCCGCCGCTGCGCGAACGGAAGGAAGACATTTTGCCGCTGGCTGCCCATTTCATCGGCCAAGGCAATGAGCGCTACGGCTTGAACGTGCAACAGCTCGATGACGACGTGGAGGAGGCGTTTCTTGCCTACGACTGGCCCGGCAATGTGCGCGAACTGGAAACGGTGATCAATGAAACGTTGGAAATGATGGATGGCGGGGAAACGATCACATTCGACCATCTCCCAGCTTCTTTCCGCACAAAACTCACGCCCGACGCGCCGAGAACGGACTTTTTGTTTGATACTGAAGACATTCTGCCGCTCGAAAAGTATATGGAGGAAGTGGAAATTTACTACATCCGCAAGGCGCTGCAACATCACGGCTTCAACATTACGAAAACGGCCAAAGCGCTCGGCTTAAGCCGGCAAAACTTGCAATACCGCATCCGCAAATATCGGATTGATAAGGAATGGAGCTAAACAGCAAGACGGCGAAAAAACAGCCGTCGGGCAAAAAAAGCACACGTGCGGAATGATTTTGATCTTTCCCGCAACGTGTGCTTCACGTTGAAAAGACAGAAGCATCTCGTCTGATTCGTTCTTTGGCGATCCAAACCATTTATTGTCCAAGGCGAATAGCCGGCTGCCGCTTAGACAAAGGGCAATTGCTATGGACAATAAGGCGACATCCAATTCATACCCTGCGGTTTGTCCATTGCCCATGAAACCAGCTGGCAGCTTGACGGTAAAGATCGCCCCAAGCATTACGAAAGCAAGCAGCGCCGAAATCATTCTTGTTCCCAATCCTAAGATTAAGGCCGCGCCCCCAGTCAATTCAATGAAGGCGACAATATAACCGAGGACTCCGACAACACCGATGCTTTCAAACCAACCGGCTACGTTGCCAAGCCCCATTTGGAATTTGGCGATGCCGTGAATCAAGAACGTTAATCCTAAAACCATCCGCAAAATCAACAACGCCCATTCATATTTTTGCACCATCATTCGTTCTCCTTCCTTTTATCGCACCGCTTTTAACGCCCGACTCCATAATAAAAGCTCATCAAGCATCGCGTTGACTTGTTCCACATGAAATGCCTGTGGCTTAAACACGGTTCCATTCTCGAAATCGGTAAATAACGACAATGTCGGATGTGTACGGACATCAGCGATTTTTAGCTCGCCGCAAATTCCACGCAAATGTTCAGCGGCGCGAGCCCCGCCGGTCGAACCGTAACTGACAATTCCTGCTGCCTTGTTGTTCCAAGCTTCACGAGCCCAATCAAGCGCATTTTTTAACGCCCCGGTGATGCTATGATTGTATTCTTGGACGATAAATACGAATCCGTCAAGGCTAGCCAGTTTCTCATTCCAAGCAGCGATGCCCGGCTCCGTTCCATCTGTCGTTCCGAAAAACGGCAAGTTAAAATCAGCAATATCAACGATCTCATAATGCGCATCTCCGCGTTGATCAGCAAGCTCTTTCACCCATTTTCCGACTTGTGGGCTTACACGCCCTTGCCGAGTACTCCCTAAAATAATCCCGATACGCAATGTGTCGTTTGCCATCGTTTCTTCCTCCTTGGTCGCTTTTTTTAACAACTTTTCAAAAAAGCCCATGGTTTGCACCGCCTTTTCCTTCCTGATAATGAATGTTGCCCATACGTCTATGCGCCAAACCTCTATGGTGAAACTCGCAACACGATCCGATTTCCCGAAGGATCCGCTGTCACCAATGAGCCGTTTTCTTCCACAACCGAGGCGCCGATCTTCATTAACTGCACAGCAACCTTTTCTTTCGTTTCTTCATCCGGCAGCATCAGTGTAAATGAGTCAAGGCCTACGCTATTGGCTGGCGACATCGGGGCACCGACCCCATTCCATGTATTCAAGCCAATATGGTGGTGGTATTTTCCTGTCGAAAGAAACAGCGCCTGACGCCCGTATCGATTAACGACGTCAAATCCCAATCCTTCTGTGTAAAATTGTTCGGCTCGTTTTAATTCAGAAACGTGCAAGTGAATGTGCCCGATCAATGTCTCCTTCGGAAGGCCATGCCAAACCTCTCCTTTCCCGGCAGCGATCAAGCGATCCACATCCAACGGTTCCGTCGACATGGCTACCTCTCCTTTTTCCCATCTCCATGTTGAAAACGGGCGATCAACATATAGTTCAATTCCGTTTCCATCCGGATCCGCCAAATAAATGGCTTCACTTACCCAATGATCAGCGCCCCCTTGCAGCGGATAACCGATACGAAGCAAATGGTTCAACACTCTCCCTAAATCGGCTCGCGTCGGAAGCAAAATCGCAAAATGGTAAAGCCCTGTTGTCCGGCCGCGTTTCGGAATCACGTTTTCCGGCTGTTCAATAAACAACAAAACGGTCTGGCCATCTGCGGTCAACGAAGCGGTTCGATCAGTCCGCCCTAACACTTGAAACCCGATGACCTGTTCGTAAAACACGATGGAACGCTCGATATTTTCCACCTTCATGTTCACTTGACTAACGAATGTGGCAGGCTTGCGATGAAAATTCACGAAATCACCCCCTTGCCGTCTTTTTAAATAACAAATAAATATTAACTTACTTTATGTAAGTAAGTATATATTCGATACATACGTTAGTCAAGTAAATTTGTTTGTAAATGTAATTCATTTATCTGTAAAAACTCATTTATAATATACATAAAACAGAAAGCTGCGATCGGCGCAGTTCCTTCGCCCTACGTTCAACTCGACGCAAGATTGACGAGCGTTATGATGATTTACCAGCAGACAAAGCAGTTTATAATGAAGGTAAAGGAGATGAGTGAATTGGATAAGACACTTTGTCCTCGATTTGAAAAAGCCATGGGATTGTTAAGCCAACGGTGGACGGGCTTAATCATTTACCAGCTGCTTGCCGGCCCGCAACGTTTTTGCCATATTGAATCAGCCATCGGCGTAAGCGGCCGGGTCTTATCAGAGAGGCTAAAAGATTTAGAAAATGAAGGGATTGTCAAACGGGAAGTGTTTCCGGAGACGCCTGTTCGTATTGAGTATTCGTTAACAGAGAAAGGGCGAGCGCTGGAACCTGTCATGCGTGAAATTGAAAAATGGTCAAAAACGTGGCTTGCCCCCTAAACAGCGGAGGGATTTACAACCATGATCGACGCCCATATTCATCTCGATCAATATATGAACATCTGCGAACAAATCGAACGTTGGCAAGAGGCAGGCATTACCGGCGTCGTCGCCGTCTCAACCAACTTGCGCTCAAGTCACCGAACGCTGGAGCTCAAGCAACGGTTTCCGTCTTTCGTCTACGCCGCCATCGGCTTTCATCCGGAACAGCCGCTGCCCAACGCGGCCGATTGGAATGAATGGACGTCACTCATCAAGCAAGCACGGCCGCTTTTGTCGGCCATTGGCGAAGTCGGGCTGCCGTACTATTCTGCTGAAGCGTGCGCCAAACTGCCTGCCTATCATGACTTGTTGGCACAAATCGCTGCCATCGCCGTCGATGCCTCTTTGCCGCTCGTGCTTCACGCCGTCTACGACCGGGCCAAAACCGCCTTGGCCATCGTGCAGCAGGCTGGCGTCCGGCACGCCCATTTCCATTGGCTGAAGGCAAATCCAGAGACCGTACAACGCATCGTCCAGTGCGGCTACTACATTTCCGTCACTCCCGAGGTATGCTACCGCGAGCGCGACAAAGAGCTATTGTCCCTCATCCCGCTTGAACAGCTGCTCCTCGAAACGGACGGCCCATGGCCGTTTGCCGGTCCGTTTCACGGAAAACCGACGACGCCGTTATTGCTGTTTGACTCCGCCCGCGCCGTGGCGGCGCACTATGGCCAGGAGATGGACCAAGTCAAAACGGCCATCACCGCGAACACGAAGCGGCTTTACGGTGCGGCCGCCGCCATCTGACAAACCGTTGGACAATCCAGGGAAATCCCTGCTCAATCAAAAAGCCGAGCATGGTTCCCTTTAGCCCTGCTCGGCTTGACGCGTTTAGAAACGCATTTTCATTGTCCCGTCCGCAGCGCCTGTTGTTCATCATTGGCGATGGTGTCAGCGGCAGATTTTCCTTTCACTTGCTTTAATGTCGCCACGATGAGAAAACTGACAATGACCAACAACACCCACGAGCTGACTTTCCCGACATGAACGAGGCTCCACGCCTTCGCTTGGTTTGGATATTGCCAAGCCCCGAAAAAGGTGGCGATGTTTTCCGCGATCCAAATGAAAAAACCGATCAGCAAAAAGGACAGAACAAGCGGCATCCGATACCGAATTCCCCCGACCTCATACGCGACCCACGAGCGCCAAAAAACGAGGATCACAAGGCCTGCTAACCACCAGCGAACATCGATCCAATAATGGTGGGTAAAAAAGTTCACGTAAATCGCCGCCGCCAACGGAACGACCAACCCAAACGGCGGCCAGCGCACGAGCTCCACCTTCAGCCGTCTCCACGCCTGACAAAGATAGCTTGCGACGCTCGCGTACATGAAGCCGCTGTACAGCGGCACGCCAAACAGTTTCGTATATCCTTCCTCCGGATACGACCACGATCCCATATGCACCTTAAACAGCTCTAATGCAAGCCCAATCAAGTGAAAGACAGTAATGACTTTGAGCTCATCGCGCGTTTCCAGCCCGGATCGCACCATCCACCATTGCATGAGAAGGCAAATGACAAGCAGCCAGTCATACCGCGGCAACAAAGGAAGCGGCACGAGCTTCGTCAGCGCCAATGAAGCAAAAATAACGACCGGAAACACGCAGGACAACGCCTGCGCCCAACCGAAGCGAACAAGCTGCACAAACGCTTTGCTGAGCCGCGCTTTTCCAGAACAGAGACACCTCCGAACCGCAACCAGCCAGCAAGGCGGGCATTCCCCCGCCGCTGCCGCGTATTTCTCCCCTTTCAAGCCGTCCCCTCCCCCGCTTACGAATGCGATTCCCCTTCATCGCTTCGGTACTCCAAAATGTCCCCGGGCTGGCAGTCGAGTGCCTTGCAAATGGCTTCTAACGTCGAAAAGCGGATCGCCTTCGCTTTTCCGTTTTTCAAGATTGACAAATTCGCCATCGTAATCCCCACTTTCTCCGACAGCTCCGTGACGCTCATCTTCCGCTTCGCCAACATGACATCAAGATTCACGATGATCGGCATGTCATTCACCTCAAATCGTCAACTCGTTTTCTTGTTTGATGTCAACGGCTTGTTGCAGCAGCTTTTGCAGTACCGCGGCAAAGACAGCGATCACGAGCGACGCAAACGGCACCAGCAGCCCGACGAAAATGACCCCCGGAGCATCGTCCTTTTCGGCAAAAAGATAAAACAGCGGCAAAGCGAGCAGATGGAGCCCACAGATGACGACAGCGCAAGATTTGATCTTCTTTAACGCCTCGACCGACCGCTCAGAGAACGCGCTGTTTTGATCAATATACGTCAACAGCCGAAACGCCTGATAGAGCGCAAAATAAAACGGCAGCGCGGACGCCTCAAACACAAGATAAACGAAATACTTGATCCAAGGGAACGCCGGCACCAGCTTGACCGCCACCTTCGCAAGCGCCGGCACCAAAAACAAGCACAACGCCAGAACCGGAAGGCCGATCAACACCAAGGCCACCTTCAAAAAAAGCGTTTCTCGTTTCACCACAAGCACCTCACTGATTCGTTTTTGCTTTTATTGTAATCGTTGATTTATCGTTTTTCAATAAATAATTATTGATTTTAATGATATTCTTATTGTTAAACACGATAAAAAAGCATCCCCCCTGTGCGGAGGAATGCTTCGGTGCAAAAATGGAGACGGCAAAAAACAGCTATTCTTCATCGCCGTCCTCGCAAAAGAATAAACCGTTATCCAAAGATGTGATCGAAAACAGAATATGGATTTCGCCGCTTCATACCCCGAATCCACCTTTTTGATCATTATGAATGCGAAAGCACGCTTCGATGAGCTCCTTAGAAGGAAGCAGCACATCCCCTCTTCAAAGGGTGCAGCAAGACGTATTGTTGTTCAGAACGAGTGATCGACTAAGTATTACCTTTTCCCGATCATCCAACAATCGAATTTCCCATTTCGATGATTTTTCACCTTGACATATTACCTCAGGGCTTTAGAAGGCCGGTGAAAAACGGCTGCCACGAGCAAATATTCATTTGACACTAGACACAAAAATCCCCCCAATTTTGTTGGAAGGGTGTGAAATGTGAGGTAAATTTAATTTTTTGCAATCAAAAAAGAGTAACCAGTTTCGTATTTTGTAAGCAACCGGCTACTCTTCATCATCTAGATAATCTCCACTCGATACACATGAATGATTTGATAACCAATTTGCCAATTCTTTCTCACGTACTTCCTTTTTAGCAACCTTGATACACATTTCAAATAGTTCATCATCCGAAACAATTAACTCATACCCATTTTTCATCAAGAAAGAATATGCTGCCATCACCGCCGTCCGTTTATTGCCATCTAAAAAGTAATGTCCGGTTGCTATGGCAATCATGTAAACAGCAGCCTTTTCAAATAAGGAAGGGTACATTTCTTTTCCAAACAAGTTCACAAACGGCTTCTGACATACATATTCAATCATACCAGGGTCTTTCTCTCCAGGTATTCCGCCGTAGTGACGCACCATCTCATCGTGGATGTAGCGCAACTCTTCAGGATGAAGTTTTTCTACCATTAGTTTTTAGATAGTTTTTCTAGCACTTTATCGTAGCGCTTAATTCCTCTTTTTAAAATGGCATTAATTTTATGTGTATCAACGTTCTTTTTCTTATCATCCAATTCTTTCTGCAACATAGCCATTTCTTCTTCCTCCTTCCAGTCGCACATGCTATCACCACCCTGAAATAATATACGGTAATAGCATGTCCATGATTACTTTTAATTATAAGTTCAACCACTACGCTTTTCAATCATTATCTCAGAAACCACAATACTTCGTAAACATCCACTTGGCCATCTCATGCATTTCATCTTTCAATTTGACCATCCAAGATTTTAATGAGAAATGGGCAGGGCGAAAGTTGCGGGGATTTTCTGAAGCCCATGAAAGCCTTCAACGAATGTTTGAAGAACGTTACAATTAACCAAATAATGTAAATAGATGAGATAAGGGGATTCTCCCTTTCCACACAGGAGACTGAATATTCAGTCTCCTGTGTGGAGGAAACTATATAGATGCACCATGAAAAGTTAACTTCTCGATTACGCTGCACACCCCAGGCGTTGCAGCACTTCCTCGGGGCGTTCATGAATGTAGTCCACAAACCGGGCAATGGCTTGGGCGATATCGTTTCGATCTTTGTGAAACACATTGGCGATGACGGTGTCTTTCAGCCATTTCCACAAGCGTTCGATCGGATTCAGTTGCGGAGAATACGGAGGAAGGGAAAGGAAGTGAAAACACTGTCCTTCTTCCCGCAAACACTCTCTCACCATTTTGGCATGATGAATTCGGGCGTTATCCAGCACCAAGACGATGAGTCGGTCCGGGTAACGCTCTTTGAGAACTCGCAGGAAATCCAAAAACGTTGTCGCATTGGCCGCCCCTGCTGGATGAAGAACCGTTTCGCCATCATGGACGTGAACCGCGCCAAACAGCGATACGTGGGCATGATGGCCGAACGTCGGCACTTGCTTTTGATGGCCAACCTCCGACCATGTCGTACGCAGCACATGATACGACCGGATATGCGTTTCATCGATGTACAACAGGACGGAATCCGAACCGATTACGTTTTTTTTATCAGATCCATTTGTCTCTCGAAGTTTTTTTGCCGGTCCGGGTCTCCTTTTGCCAACGTGTAGGTCGGCCGGGTCCAAGAAAGCCCTTTTCGATGCAAGAGTTTTCGCAAGGCTTCGCGGGAAATGGAGATGCCATAACGGTGGTGCACATAGGATTGAAGGATCTTCGTATTCCACGCCGAAGCGATGTCCCAGCCCAGCTCCGCAGGTGTCGTGGTCAACACGAGGTGTTTGATCTCTTCCTGCTGTTCTTCGGTGAGAAACGGCTCCCGCCCAGGGGCAACATCCCGATGAAGCAGGAGTTCAAGACCGCCTTCGTTAAACAGCGACACATAATGGGAAACGGTTTGGCGGCACACATTGACCATGGAAGCAACCTCTTTGCCCAACTATCCTTCCATGACCAGGCGGACGGCCATCACGCGTTGGCGGAGATGAGCGTTTTTGATCTTCCGTTCCTGCTTGCGGAGTTTCCGGGGCGTCCATCCGTGATGGTCGGTGATTTTGAGACGTTTCGTGCAGAATTCCGCTCCTTTCCCATGCTTTTCCTTAGGAGCAGTATCACCGGAGTGGGCATCAGTTATACGAAGGTTAATCTTTTAATGAGCATGTATATAGTTTTACCGTTTGCTCCACTTTCGGTTTGGCACAGCCAACTAACACCAATAACAACAACGTAAGGACCACCGTCATTCGGATATGCTTCATAAAAACCCCTCCTTATATGTACGTATAAGCATCTTTCAAAAAGAAAAATATGATACTATACCCGTGGTGCTAGATAAACTTGATCAAGCATAAAAATAGCCCTTGCCTGGCGGATCTCCTGTAGAATGAAAGTGCAACCTACCATTCGAAAAGGAGAATCCCCATGCAAGAGCACTTTCATTTTACTGCAGATCGGGCCAAGATTCAAAAGCAATATGCCGCCATTTTCTTTTTTGTCTCCGCCCAACTGTCATTGATTCAGACGCATCTTCAACGCCGCAACCGCCATTTGGTAAAGCAAGAAGATAGCGTGATCATAGCGATTCACATTTTGGGGAAACTGCTTGGTTTTTCTTCCGAACGGGCATGGCATCGCTTTGTCACCGGAAATTTGTTCACAAACGGGCAGTTTCTTGAACGTTCCCGATACAACCGTCGTTGTCGGGCACTGCGCTTTGCCATCAAATGGATCCGCCATGAGCTGGCAAAACGCGGCCAACATCATGCCTATGCCGTGGTCGATAGCTTGCCGCTTCCATTGTGCCATGCTGCGAGAATGCATCGTGTCAAACGGTTTCAAGGAATCGCCGACATCGGGTATTGCGCTTCAAAAAAGCAATGGTACGACGGATGGAAACTGCACCTTCAAGTGACCGATCAAGGGTTGCCTATGGGCTATGTGGTGACGGAAGCCTCCTGCCATGATCGAATCGCAGTCGAAAGCGTGATAATCCAAATCCCTCATCCCTTTCACCTCGGGGACAAAGGGTTCATTAGCCGCGACTGGCAAAAAAGGCTGTACGAAGAATACCAAATGGCGCTTTGGACTCCGTCTCGAAAAAACCAGAAACATCGCCCGTCCGGGGCATGGGAGAAGTGGATCCAACAAAAACGCAAAGTGATCGAGACGGTGTTCTCGGGTCTGGTTGACCAATACCGGATCACAGAGATTCGAGCGAATTCCGTGATCGGATTTGAAGTAGCGCTCGATGGCATATTGTTAGCCTATTCGCTGGCCACACTCGGGCTAGTTGAGTTCTAACGCCCAACTAGCGCCACGGATATTACACCATATTTTTCATCTTGATAACTCCCCTTATATGTAAAATTTTTGTTTCGATTCTAATTTATCTCTTTTCGAAGCCTTGCTTGATCAATTAACTAACATTCACGATCCATTTCTCCTCTTTTGGCTCCAAATAAAAAATCGAGAAAAGCACCTTTAGGTACCTTTCTCGATTCCCTTCAATCCTATTTCCTTCTCCCTAATTGGAATCCCATCCTCGTTGCCAATCAAACTGAATTGAATTTGTTTCGCTTCGATACGATCGCGAGTATAAGGCTTTTTTGTCACTTACCAACAGCCTTTTCCCAACGAACCGCTCACTCCACCGTCACGCTTTTCGCCAAGTTGCGTGGTTTGTCGACGTCGCAGCCGCGATGCAGGGCGGCATAGTACGCGATCAGCTGCAGCGGCACGACGGAAACAAGCGGCGTAAGGTCCGGATGGACGGCCGGGATGACGAAGCGGTCGTCGTCGCCTTCCAAGCCGCGCATCGAGATGACGCATGGGTTCGCGCCGCGGGCGACGACTTCTTTTACGTTGCCGCGAATGCTTAAGTTGACGTGCTCTTGGGTGGCGAGGGCGATGACCGGCGTGCCATCTTCGATAAGGGCGATCGTGCCGTGTTTCAGCTCGCCGCCGGCGAACCCTTCCGCTTGGATGTAAGAGATCTCCTTCAGTTTCAGCGCGCCTTCCAAGCAGACGTAGTAGTCAACCGCACGGCCGATAAAGAAGCAATTGCGCGTCAGCGTCAAGTAGTCGCTCGCGATGTTCTCCATTTCCTCTTTCGCGTCGCATAGCATTTCCATCACATTGGCGACGATGGCGAGCTCTTTCGTCAGGTCAAAATTCAATTCGAGGCCTTTCGCTTTCGCCGCAGTCGCCGCTAAAATCGCCAACACCGCGATTTGCGCCGTGTAGGCTTTCGTCGAGGCGACGGCGATTTCCGGGCCGGCGTGCAACAAGAGCGTATAGTCCGCTTCCCGCGACAGCGTCGAGCCTGGGACATTGGTGATTGTAATGGCTTTATGGCCAAGTTTGTTCGTTTGCACGAGCACGGCGCGGCTGTCGGCCGTTTCCCCGCTTTGCGAGATAAAGATGAAGAGCGGTTTTTCCGACAGAAGCGGCATATTGTACGAAAATTCGCTGGCGATGTGCACTTCGACTGGAATTTTCGCCCACGACTCGATCAATTGCTTGCCGACAAGACCGGCGTGATAGCTCGTTCCGCACGCGACAATGTATAAGCGGTCGGCGTTCAGCACTTCGTTGATGATCGCTTGGTCAATCGTCAATCCGCCGTTTTCGTCTTGGTATTTTTGAATGATGCGGCGGATGACAAACGGCTGCTCGTCAATTTCTTTCAGCATGTAATGCGGATACGTCCCTTTTTCAATGTCGCTCGCATCGAGCTCAGCCGTAAATGACTTCCGTTCGACTGTTTCACCGTTTAGCGTTTGAATCGTGACGTTCTCGCTCGTGACGATCACCATTTCGCCGTCCATCAGTTCAACGAATTGGTTCGTCACTTGAAGCATCGCCATCGCATCGCTCGCCACGACGTTGAAGCCGTCACCGAGACCGGCAAGAAGCGGGCTTTTGTTTTTCGCCGCATACAACGTTTCCTCGTTTTCCGCGTCAATCATGGCGATGGCGTACGACCCTTTTAACAGCGAGAGCGTTTTGCGGAACGCCTCTTCCGTTGTCAGCCCGTCACGGACGAATTGTTCCACGAGCTGGACGATCACTTCCGTATCCGTGTCGCTTCGGAACTCGACATCAGCCAAGTAGTCGCGCTTCAGCATCTCGTAGTTTTCGATGACGCCGTTATGCACGAGCGTAAAGCGGCCGGACGCGCTTTGGTGCGGGTGGGCGTTCACCCGGCTTGGCGCCCCGTGCGTCGCCCAGCGCGTATGGCCGATACCGATCGTCGCGTTGACGTTCGGGTCAACGATGCGGCGCAAATCGGCAATCCGTCCTTTTTCTTTAAATACATGAACCCCGTTCTCATTTAATACGGCGATCCCCGCCGAATCGTAGCCGCGATATTCGAGCTTTTCCAATCCGCGCAACAAAATCTCTTTCACATCTTGATAACCGATATAACCAACAATGCCGCACATGGCCACATTTCCTCCTTTACCATCGGAGGCTGCCGCTAACGAGATCCTTCCATGTTCAGTTGTCAAAGAACAACGGGGCCTCGCCGTCGCTGCGGCAGACTCCCCCTTCTAGTTGCGCGATGACATCCTCCCCTTTGTGCAAAGGGTCACCCCTTTGTTTTAAGAGAGGACTTGCGGCTGTCATCGCTCCAGCCGGGAGGCATCCGCCGAAACCCTCGATAAACCTCCTCCTCGTCAACTAAGCGCGCTTCCGTTCCCGCGCTTAGTCCAGGCGCTTTTTTGTCGTCAAAACGAAGCAACAACCAACGATATTTGCGCTGTCTTTGTCCTACAAGCCGTTGCGACAAGCCGTCGTTTCACGATCTCCGCTCCGCTATCGCCTCCTTTCAGGGAAAGGGCAACAACGTTAATATTACAGCACATTCCCAGCGGCGTCAACTATCATCGATACATCCGTTTATATAAAATAACCTATGCATAAACGGAAGCGAACGTTCCGTTTATGCATAGGGCGGTTGTCCCATCGAATGATTATTCCACACCCATCTCATGGCGAATCACATTGACAATCCGCTCGACATAAGCACGGCAGGCTTCTTCAGTCGGGGCCTCGGCCATGACACGCACAAGCGGTTCGGTTCCCGATGGACGGACAAGGACGCGGCCGTTGCCGTTCATTTCTGCTTGCACTTCTGCGATAACCTTTTTGACCTGTTCGTTTTCCATCGCTTTTTCTTTATCCGCCACCCGGACGTTCACAAGCAGCTGCGGATACTTTTTCATTTCCCCCGCCAGTTCGGAGAGCGGCTTGCCTTTCATTTTCATAATGTTCACGAGCTGGAGCGCCGTCAGCATCCCGTCTCCTGTCGTGTTGTAGTCCAGGAAAATAATGTGTCCGGACTGCTCGCCGCCGAGATTGTAACCGTTCTTTTTCATTTCCTCGACGACGTAGCGGTCGCCGACCGCCGTTTGCACGCTTTGGATGCCTTGCGCCTCGAGCGCTTTGTAAAACCCGAGATTGCTCATGACGGTCGAGACGACGGTTTGATGCTTGAGGCGGCCTGTTTCTTTTAAATATTTGGCGCAAATGTACATGATTTGGTCACCGTCCACGATGTTGCCACGCTCGTCGACGGCAATCAGACGGTCGCCATCGCCATCAAACGCGAGCCCCACATCGGCTCCTTTTTCTTTCACAAACGCCGCCAGCGCCTCCGGATGGGTGGAACCGACTCCTTCGTTAATGTTGAGGCCGTTTGGGGAAGCGCCCATCGTGATGACGTCGGCGTCCAAATCAGCAAACAAGTAGGTGGCAAGCGATGAGGTCGCCCCGTGCGCGCAGTCGAGGGCAATTTTCATCCCGGAAAAGTCCTCATCAATCGTCTGTTTTAAATATTGCAAGTACTTCTGTCCACCTTCAAAGTAATCGTTGACTTGGCCGAGCGACGAGCCAATCGGCCGCGGCAGCATATCCTCTGGGCTGTCGATCAGCGCTTCAATTTCTTCCTCCTGCTCGTCCGACAGTTTAAACCCATCCGGCCCGAAAAATTTAATGCCGTTATCTTGCACAGGATTGTGGGAAGCAGAAATCATGATGCCGGCTTGCGCCCCGAGCGCTTTCGTCAAATAGGCGACGCCCGGCGTAGAGATGACGCCAAGGCGCATCACTTCCGCCCCAATCGAGAGCAGTCCGGCGACGAGCGCGCCTTCCAACATATGCCCGGAAATGCGCGTGTCGCGTCCGATCAACACTTTCGGACGCTCCGCACTTTTCGTCAGCACGTATCCGCCGCAGCGGCCGATTTTAAACGCCAATTCCGGCGTCAGCTCACGATTCGCTACTCCGCGTACTCCATCGGTGCCAAAATATTTACCCATTCGGTCACTCTCTCCTTACTGTACAATTTATTGTGCAACTGCTTTTTCACTAATCTCGACCATCGCCGTTTCCGCCGATGGCTCCCATCGGACTTGTTCGGGTTTGTCCCACCGGATAGGGACTTGGTGTTCACCGGCATCGAGCCCGCTGACATCGACATAGAGACGGACATCATCTTTCGTCAAACCGCGGACGATATCAGGCGGGCCGATGAGACGAACGTTAATTTTTCCGCCTAGCGGTTTCAAAAAATCAGCCTCGTACGAATCCGGCAAACCGACAACAGCAATCGGCACATCTTCCCATGTGCGCGCCTCGTCCGTTTCCACATCGATGTGCACCTTGATCTTGGTCGGCTCGACGCTTTTCACCCCGTCGGGGAGCGGAACATCAAGCTCTACTGTCGTATCATCCGTAATATCATCCAGATCGACCTTTAGCCCGTCGAGTTGTTGAATCTGGTCCAATACGCCTTTTGACCCGTAAATCGTCACCCGGTTCGGCTCCGGATTAACGCTAACAAGATGCACCCCATCCGGCAGCTCCCCGGTTGTTTGCACTTGAAGTGGCACGGTCTTGCTTGGGCTGTTTACCGGCACCGTCACTTCCACAACGGATGGCTGTGGCTCAACATCTATTTCATTACCGCGTCGGCTGTACACTCGAACCCGCACTTCCTTCGTCAGCGTTTCTGTCGCTCCTTCTAAGTCGACGATCGCTTTCACAAACGAAATCTCATCGATCAGCTCTTTCGCCCCGGTAATCATCACGGTGCCCGGTTCAACGGTCGGTTCCCCGACAGAATAACCATCAGGCATTTTATTTCGGTTAAAAAACTCGACGCCAACCGGAAAGCGTTTCGATACTTTTTCGCGGATCGTCACTTTCACCGAGGAAGGTTGAATGTTCACTTTCAGTTTCTCCGAGATGTCCTTGTATTTGATCGGCACCGTATACGTCCCTAACGGCAAATCGGTTAAATCGACGTACACTTCGAAATTCCGTTGCAGCGCCGTCGGCTTGACAATGCTTGCCGGACCTTGGAGCGTGACATTGACATATTTCGGCACGCCGGACACGATCAAGTTTTCCTCGTCATAATAAGCGACAACCGGAATATCGATCAATGTTTCCGTATCTTCCTGGCCAAATGTATTGCGTGTCTGCTCGCCGGTTTTCGCCCCCACATTAGCCGACATATACAGCATAATAGCCAGCAATAAAGAGACGACGCGAATAAACCAAGGATGGTCCATTAATTTATCCATGTTTCTTCCCCCTCCATTGCCAACGGGAAGAAGCGGCGGTCTTCGCAGCCGGAGCCAGCTCGCCTGTCAACAGTTCCCGGAATTCATCAATCGTTAAATCGCGGTACAGCTCGCCGTTTTTCGTTACTGACACCGCCCCCGTTTCCTCGGACACAACGACGGTGATGCTGTCGGTTACTTCACTAATGCCGAGCGCCGCCCGATGGCGCGTCCCGAGTTCCTTTGAAATGAACGGACTCTCCGATAGCGGCAAATAACAGGCGGCCGCAGCAATTTGATTTTTTTGAATAATTACCGCCCCGTCATGAAGCGGGGTGTTCGGAATGAAAATATTAATGAGCAGCTCCGGCGATACGTGTGCGTTTAGCATAATCCCGGTTTCAACATAATCACCCATCCCGGTCTCCCGCTCAATGGAAATGAGCGCCCCGATGCGCCGTTTTGCCATATACTCGGTCGCTTTCACGATCGCCTCGACCATCCGCAGCCGCTCTTCATCTTCATTGACAGTGCTGCGGGTAAAAAGGCGGCCACGGCCGAGCTGCTCGAGGGCGCGCCGCAGTTCGGGCTGAAAAATGATGATGATCGCGAGGAAGCCCCAAATGATCGCCTGATCCATCAACCATTGCAGCGTGGTGAGCCCGAGATAATTGCTCACAAAACGGACTAAAATAATTAAAAAAATGCCTTTTAACAGCTGAATGGCCTTCGTCCCGCGAATCATCATAATCAATTTATAAATGACATACCAAACAACAAGGATGTCGACGACTTTCAATAAGTACGACACGATGGGGAGCTCTTCGAAGGACATCTTCACACTTCCTTTATCTCTAATTCCAACCTTCTGATGGTCATGGAAAAAGCCATCGGACGATGGCTGCCATCATTCAAACGATTGGAGCGCACGGCTGGCCCTCTCTTTAATATTATACCAAATCCATTCGAACACTTGATTAATTTCTTTTACTTCCCCTGTCACCCGCCCGGCCGACGCCATATATTTCTCCCCGTGGATCACCGTCACATCCCCATCTACCGTTCCTTCAATCCGAATCGATCCGTTGCGAACGACGATATCCCCTTTGACCGTTTCACCTTTTGGCACGATAACTGTATGGTCGCGGATCATCACGTGTTCATCAGCCGAAACGGAAAACGCTCCTTTTTCCCCCCACGAGGAAGCCACGCTTCCCACCGTAAGAAAGAGAAACAACGAAGCAGCAGTCAGCAGCGGATGCCCGTGCAGCCAACGGCGCAGCCGCGCGGTCTTTCTCTCTTTCGGCATCGACTCCATCACCGATGCCATAAATGATGGCGGCGCGGTCACATGGGAGGCATATTGCAGAAAGGCGATCGTTTTTTTTAGCTCATGAAAATGGGCGGCACAAGCGGCGCACGAACGTAAATGCTCTTTTAACCGCAGCTCCTCCTCCGGCTGAAGATCGCCGTCAAGATAGCTATGCATGAGTGATACCATTTCTTTCGAACATTCCATAATCTCCCACCCTCTTATAAATGGCCCAGTTGCCTGCGCAACGCTTCACGGCCGCGATGCAGCCTCGTTTTCACCGTACCAACCGGCAACCCTAAAATTTCACTGATCTCCTGCAGCGACAAATCTTCCATATATTTTAGTACGATCACGCTTCGGTATTTCTCCGGCAGCCGCTCAATCGCCCGCTGGACTGTCTCCTGGAGCTCCAGGCTTTCCACCGCCTCTTCAGGTGACACTTCGCGGGAGGGAAGCTGGGCCTGCATCGTCAATCCGTCCGTGCCGTTCAATTCCTCATCCAAATACACATCCGGTTTCCGCTTCCGCAATTTGTCGATCGTTAAGTTCGTGGCAATGCGGTATAGCCACGTCGAAAACTTCATATCGGGATTGTACGTGTCAATATGAACGTAGGCGCGGATGAACGCTTCCTGCGCCGCATCTTCCGCCTCGTGGCGATTTCCGAGCATTCGGTAGCAAAGGCGATAAATCTTATCTTTATACAAATCGACAAGATCGGCGTATGCGTTTTGGTCGCCTTTTCGGATCGCCTTAATTTTTTTTTTAATAAATAGCTCCATAAAATACAATACCTCCGCCTTTACGGCTCATCTTATATTACGGCGCTTCATTGCGAAAAGTTTCATGCAACATGTTTATTGTACCATAGAAGTGAAAAAAGAGGGGAGGCCAAACGAATGGCAACCCCTCGTAGTCACAGCGAGGAAAAGTGAAGTTGAACGGCTCACCAAGCAACCTGTCAAATGAGTTTCTCTCCAAACAATGACCCCATCAACGCTACGGCGACAGAGGCGGTTTTGTTCCGTTCATCTAAAATCGGATTGACCTCGACAAATTCAGCGGAGGTAACGATTTGCGCTTCCGCGAGCATCTCCATGGCCAAATGACTCTCCCGATACGTTAGCCCGCCAATCACCGGCGTGCCAACCCCTGGCGCATCGCTCGGGTCAAGCCCATCCAAATCGAGCGACAGGTGGACGCCATCTGTCCGTTCTTTTAAATAGGCGATCGTTTCCTCCATCACTTTCGTCATCCCAAGCCGGTCGACCTCATGCATCGTATAAATTTTGATCCCTTTTTCACGAATAAACTTCTTCTCCCCGTCATCGAGCGAGCGAACCCCGATCAGCACGACATGTTCCGGTTTGACTTTCGGGCTGTATCCACTGATCCGTGTCAGCGCTGGATGACCGAAACCAAGGCTTGCCGCCAGCGGCATGCCATGAATATTTCCAGATGGCGACGTCTCCTCGGTGTTGACATCGCCGTGCGCGTCATACCAAATGACGCCGAGCCGCTCATAATGTTTGGCTACCCCAGCGAGCGTACCGATCGCGATGCTATGGTCGCCGCCTAACACAAGCGGGAAGCGCCCCCGTTTGACCACCTCATCAACAGCCGCAGCGAGCTTTTCATTCGCCTCCGCAACCGCTTTCAAATTACGAAGCTTTGCATCGCCCTGTTCGTGCAATCGCTCCGCCTTTCCGATTGGAATATCCCCTAAATCTTCGATATCGTAATGCAGACGTTCCAGCCGTTCGATCACACCCGCATAGCGGATCGCACTCGGTCCCATATCGACGCCTCGGCGCGTCTGCCCTAAATCCATCGGTACACCGATAATAGAGATTGATTTCATGCTGTCTTCCTCTCCTTTCCCGTTTCCCCTTATACCCTTATTGTAGGGGAAAGAGGGAGGATGACTCAACTCGACACTTTTTCGAATATTTATGCCATTTAGATTCCCCCGGCCTACTTCCGATTCCCTTGCGAAGTTGGAATATTCCGGACGAGATAGGAACAAAAAAAGCAGCCGACTTCATATTGTAAAGTCGACTGCTCTTGATGGAGCCTATCGGGATCGAACCGATGACCTCCTGCGTGCAAAGCAGGCGCTCTCCCAGCTGAGCTAAGGCCCCATTCTTCAAAGCGGAAGACGGGACTCGAACCCGCGACCCCCACCTTGGCAAGGTGGTGTTCTACCGCTGAACTACTTCCGCATCATGATGAGCCATGGAGGACTCGAACCTCCGACCCTCTGATTAAAAGTCAGATGCTCTACCTACTGAGCTAATGGCTCATGGTGATCATAACACTCTACGTACTGACGAGCTCTACCTGCCTCTTCCTCTACTAGCTGTTTCAAGGAAGCTCGGTGCGTCGAGGCAACTCGCAGTTAACCCGAAGATGCATTGCTCGTTACTGAGCTAATGGCTCATGGTGATCATAACACTCTACGTACTGACGAGCTCTACCTGCCTCTTCCTCTACTAGCTGTTTCAAGGAAGCTCGGTGCGTCGAGGCAACTCGCAGTTAACCCGAAGATGCATTGCTCGTTACTGAGCTAATGGCTCATGGTGATCATAACACTCTACGTACTGACGAGCTCTACCTGCCTCTTCCTCTACTAGCTGTTTCAAGGAAGCCCGGTGCGTCGAGGCAACTCGCAGTTAACCCGAAGATGCATTGCTCGTTACTGAGCTAATGGCTCATGGTGATCATAACACTCTACGTACTGACGAGCTCTACCTGCCTCTTCCTCTACTAGCTGTTTCAAGGAAGCCCGGTGCGTCGAGGCAACTCGCAGTTAACCCGAAGATGCATTGCTCGTTACTGAGCTAATGGCTCATGGTGATCATAACACTCTACGTACTGACGAGCTCTACCTGCCTCTTCCTCTACTAGCTGTTTCAAGGAAGCTCGGTGCGTCGAGGCAACTCGCAGTTAACCCGAAGATGCATTGCTCGTTACTGAGCTAATGGCTCATGGTGATCATAACACTCTACGTACTGACGAGCTCTACCTGCCTCTTCCTCTACTAGCTGTTTCAAGGAAGCCCGGTGCGTCGAGGCAACTCGCAGCGATTTCGAGGATGGAGCGCTCGTTGTCTCGTTTTATGTACAAAAAAATAATGGCTGGGCTAGCTGGATTCGAACCAGCGCATCACGGAGTCAAAGTCCGTTGCCTTACCGCTTGGCTATAGCCCAACGTCGTAAAACAAGTGCTGAATCTGATAATTATTATGCCTTTGTTGCACTCGATTATACATTTTTAAATCAACCGTCCTTAAAGGACGGTTGATTTAAAAAGGAGTGACCCGTACGGGATTCGAACCCGTGTTACCGCCGTGAAAGGGCGGTGTCTTAACCACTTGACCAACGGGCCAAAAATCGATGGAGCTTCCAACCGGGCTCGAACCGGTGACCTCTTCCTTACCATGGAAGTGCTCTACCTACTGAGCTATGGAAGCGTAAAAATGGCTCCGCAAGTAGGATTCGAACCTACGACCTACCGGTTAACAGCCGGTTGCTCTACCGCTGAGCTATTGCGGAAAGATGGAGAAACTATATATCGCCTAAATCTCCCCAATGTGCTTAATGATATAACATTGCCTAGCGACGACCTACTCTTGCAGGGGCGCTGGCCCCAACTACCATCGGCGCTGGAGAGCTTAACTTCCGTGTTCGGGATGGGAACGGGTGTTTCCTCTCCGCTATCATCACTAGGCAATGATTTATTGGTTTAGACATTAATTATTATATTCATGTTGTTGTTTTTGTCAACAGGAAGTTCATTCCTTCAAAACTAGATAACCGTGTGGGGAAGAAGCCGCGGCGCTTCCGCTTTTTGTCTAGCTCCGGCCGCCATCGGCTCGCGACGCTTCGGTCCTGCTGCGGCGGCGACACATTGCATACGCTCCTGTGGCACCACCCACGCAGAACCAAGCTTTGCTTGGTTCGAGCCTCCTCGCAGGCCCTCCAGCGCGTTTCGCCGATAAGCAGGCGGCCTCCGCTTTTCTAGGTTAAGCCCTCGATCGATTAGTATCCGTCAGCTCCACGTGTCGCCACGCTTCCACCTCGGACCTATCGACCTCGTCATCTTCGAGGGATCTTACTCGCCTAACGCGATGGGAAATCTCATCTTGAGGGGGGCTTCACGCTTAGATGCTTTCAGCGCTTATCCCGTCCGCACATAGCTACCCAGCGGTGCCCCTGGCGGGACAACTGGTACACCAGCGGTGCGTCCATCCCGGTCCTCTCGTACTAAGGACAGCTCCTCTCAAATTTCCTGCGCCCGCGACGGATAGGGACCGAACTGTCTCACGACGTTCTGAACCCAGCTCGCGTACCGCTTTAATGGGCGAACAGCCCAACCCTTGGGACCGACTACAGCCCCAGGATGCGATGAGCCGACATCGAGGTGCCAAACCTCCCCGTCGATGTGGACTCTTGGGGGAGATCAGCCTGTTATCCCCGGGGTAGCTTTTATCCGTTGAGCGATGGCCCTTCCATGCGGAACCACCGGATCACTAAGCCCGACTTTCGTCCCTGCTCGACCTGTCCGTCTCGCAGTCAAGCTCCCTTGTGCCTTTGCACTCTCCGAATGATTTCCAACCATTCTGAGGGAACCTTTGGGCGCCTCCGTTACCTTTTGGGAGGCGACCGCCCCAGTCAAACTGCCCACCTGACACTGTCTCCCACCCCGCTAAGGGGTGCGGGTTAGAATTTCAATACCGCCAGGGTGGTATCCCACCGACGCCTCCACCGAAGCTGGCGCTCCGGCTTCTCAGGCTCCCACCTATCCTGTACAAGCGATACCAAAATTCCATATCAGGCTGCAGTAAAGCTCCACGGGGTCTTTCCGTCCTGTCGCGGGTAACCTGCATCTTCACAGGTAGTATAATTTCACCGGGTCTCTCGTTGAGACAGTGCCCAAGTCGTTACACCTTTCGTGCGGGTCGGAACTTACCCGACAAGGAATTTCGCTACCTTAGGACCGTTATAGTTACGGCCGCCGTTTACTGGGGCTTCGGTTCGCACCTTCGCTTGCGCTAAGCGCTCCCCTTAACCTTCCAGCACCGGGCAGGTGTCAGCCCCTATACTTCGCCTTTCGGCTTCGCAGAGACCTGTGTTTTTGATAAACAGTCGCTTGGGCCTTTTCACTGCGGCTCTTCCAGGCTCTTCACCCGAAAGAGCACCCCTTCTCCCGAAGTTACGGGGTCATTTTGCCGAGTTCCTTAACGAGAGTTCTCCCGCGCGCCTTAGGATTCTCTCCTCGCCTACCTGTGTCGGTTTGCGGTACGGGCACCTCTTCCCTCGCTAGAGGCTTTTCTTGGCAGTGTGGAATCAGGGACTTCCGGATCGAATCCGTCGCCATCACAGCTTAGCCTTACGGCCAGCGGATTTGCCTACTGGCCAGCCTCACTGCTTGGACAGGCTCTTCCAGCCGCCTGCTCACCCTATCCTCCTGCGTCCCCCCATCGCTCAAACGGGAAGGAGGTGGTACAGGAATCTCCACCTGTTGTCCATCACCTACGCCTTTCGGCCTCGGCTTAGGTCCCGACTAACCCTGAGCGGACGAACCTTCCTCAGGAACCCTTAGGCTTTCGGCGCAGAGGATTCTCACCTCTGTTTTCGCTACTCATACCGGCATTCTCACTTCTAAGCGCTCCACCAGTCCTTCCGGTCTGGCTTCTCTGCCCTTAGAACGCTCCCCTACCGATGACCAACGGTCATCCCGCAGCTTCGGCGGCACGTTTAGCCCCGGTACATTTTCGGCGCAGAGTCACTCGACCAGTGAGCTATTACGCACTCTTTAAATGGTGGCTGCTTCTAAGCCAACATCCTGGTTGTCTTCGCAACTCCACATCCTTTTCCACTGAACGTGCACTTAGGGGCCTTAGCTGGCGATCTGGGCTGTTTCCCTCTTGACCACGGATCTTATCACTCGCAGTCTGACTCCCAAGGATAAGTCATTGGCATTCGGAGTTTGACTGGGTTCGGTAACCCGATGAGGGCCCCTAGCCCAATCAGTGCTCTACCTCCAACACTCTTACCTTGAGGCTAGCCCTAAAGCTATTTCGGGGAGAACCAGCTATCTCCAAGTTCGATTGGCATTTCACCCCTACCCACACCTCATCCCCGCACTTTTCAACGTGCGTGGGTTCGGGCCTCCAGCCGGTGTTACCCGGCCTTCACCCTGGACATGGGTAGATCACCTGGTTTCGGGTCGACGACGACGTACTCATGCGCCCTGTTCAGACTCGCTTTCGCTGCGGCTCCGCCTTCCTGGCTTAACCTCGCACGCCATCGTCACTCGCCGGTTCATTCTACAAAAGGCACGCCATCACCCATGAACGGGCTCTGACTACTTGTAGGCACACGGTTTCAGGTTCTCTTTCACTCCCCTTCCGGGGTGCTTTTCACCTTTCCCTCACGGTACTGGTTCACTATCGGTCACTAGGGAGTATTTAGCCTTGGGAGATGGTCCTCCCTGCTTCCGACGGGATTTCCCGTGTCCCGCCGTACTCAGGAGCCGCTCGGGAGGGAACGAAGTTTCGACTACAGGGCTCTCACCTTCTCTGGCCGGCCGTTCCAGACCGGTTCGTCTACCCCGTTCCTTTCTCACTCCCATATGAGCGGTCCTACAACCCCAAGAGGCACGCCTCTTGGTTTGGGCTGTTCCCGTTTCGCTCGCCGCTACTCAGGGAATCGCGTTTGCTTTCTTCTCCTCCGGGTACTAAGATGTTTCAGTTCCCCGGGTGTGCCCTCCATGCCCTATGGATTCAGGCATGGATCCTGTCCCATTACGGACAGGGGGTTCCCCCATTCGGACATCTCCGGATCAACGCTTGCTTACAGCTCCCCGGAGCGTTTCGGCGTTTGCCCCGTCCTTCATCGGCTCCTAGTGCCAAGGCATCCACCGTGCGCCCTTTCTAGCTTAACCTACAGCGTCTCGGCTTCTTCCTTATTGTCTAGCTTCGGCGCCTAGCTCTCTTCTGCCAAACAACCTCCTCCCTTGGGATGCAAGCATCCCTGCGGGTGAAGAACATTTGGCTTCGAGATCGCCAGGATGGCGATATTTCGCCGTTGCCCGCAGGACGCGGGCGGCCTTTAGGCGAAATTTCGGCGCCTCAGCTTTTCCGGTTATCTAGTTTTCAAGGAACGAGACTACTTCATTGAATTCACTTCTCTGCAGTCTTGCGTCGAGGAATCCAGCTTCTCTGAATTCACTTGTAGACGCAAAGCGACTTCTTTGAACAAACTTCCTTGCGGCTTTGTGCCGAGGAATCTTGCTTCCCTGAACCTGCTAGCAGACGCAGGCACAGGCGCTTTTGAAGGAATTCTCATTCCTTCAAAACTGAACGAAACGAAAGCGCGATTTGTTAATGGTCGGCCGTTCGCGGCCTTCGCTTTTCGTATTGTCTAGCTCCAGCGCCTGGCTCTCTTCTGCCAAATAACCTTCCCCCTCGGGGTGCAAGCACCCCTGCGGGTGAAGAACATTTGGCTTCGAGAGCCGATCGCGGCGCTTCCGCTTTTCGTACTGTCTAGCTCCGGCCGCCATCGGCTCGCGACGCTTCGGCCCTGCTGCGGCGGCAACAGCCTCCTCGCAGGCCCTCCAGCGCGTTTCGCCGACAGGCGGGCGGCCTTCGCTTTTCCCCTTAGAAAGGAGGTGATCCAGCCGCACCTTCCGGTACGGCTACCTTGTTACGACTTCACCCCAATCACTTGCCCCACCTTCGGCGGCTGGCTCCCGTAAGGGTTACCTCACCGACTTCGGGTGTTGCAAGCTCTCGTGGTGTGACGGGCGGTGTGTACAAGGCCCGGGAACGTATTCACCGCGGCATGCTGATCCGCGATTACTAGCGATTCCGGCTTCATGCAGGCGAGTTGCAGCCTGCAATCCGAACTGAGAGCGGCTTTTTGGGATTCGCTCCCCCTCGCGGGTTCGCAGCCCTTTGTACCGCCCATTGTAGCACGTGTGTAGCCCAGGTCATAAGGGGCATGATGATTTGACGTCATCCCCACCTTCCTCCGACTTTTCGCCGGCAGTCCCTCTAGAGTGCCCAACTGAATGCTGGCAACTAGAGGCAAGGGTTGCGCTCGTTGCGGGACTTAACCCAACATCTCACGACACGAGCTGACGACAACCATGCACCACCTGTCACCCTGTCCCCCCGAAGGGGGAACGCCCAATCTCTTGGGTTGTCAGGGGATGTCAAGACCTGGTAAGGTTCTTCGCGTTGCTTCGAATTAAACCACATGCTCCACCGCTTGTGCGGGCCCCCGTCAATTCCTTTGAGTTTCAGCCTTGCGGCCGTACTCCCCAGGCGGAGTGCTTATCGCGTTAACTGCAGCACTAAAGGGTGTGACCCCTCTAACACTTAGCACTCATCGTTTACGGCGTGGACTACCAGGGTATCTAATCCTGTTTGCTCCCCACGCTTTCGCGCCTCAGCGTCAGTTACAGGCCAGAGAGCCGCCTTCGCCACTGGTGTTCCTCCACATCTCTACGCATTTCACCGCTACACGTGGAATTCCGCTCTCCTCTCCTGCACTCAAGTCCCCCAGTTTCCAATGACCCTCCACGGTTGAGCCGTGGGCTTTCACATCAGACTTAAGGAACCGCCTGCGCGCGCTTTACGCCCAATAATTCCGGACAACGCTCGCCCCCTACGTATTACCGCGGCTGCTGGCACGTAGTTAGCCGGGGCTTTCTCGTGAGGTACCGTCACCGCGCCGCCTTGTTCAAACGGCGCTCCTTCGTCCCTCACAACAGAGCTTTACGACCCGAAGGCCTTCTTCGCTCACGCGGCGTCGCTCCGTCAGACTTTCGTCCATTGCGGAAGATTCCCTACTGCTGCCTCCCGTAGGAGTCTGGGCCGTGTCTCAGTCCCAGTGTGGCCGGTCACCCTCTCAGGCCGGCTACGCATCGTCGCCTTGGTGAGCCGTTACCTCACCAACTAGCTAATGCGCCGCGGGCCCATCCGCAAGTGACAGCCAAAGGCCGCCTTTCAACCGAAGACCATGCGGTCTTCGGTGTTATCCGGTATTAGCTCCGGTTTCCCGGAGTTATCCCGGTCTTGCGGGCAGGTTGCCCACGTGTTACTCACCCGTCCGCCGCTGACCAAATAAGAGCAAGCTCTCATTCGGTCCGCTCGACTTGCATGTATTAGGCACGCCGCCAGCGTTCGTCCTGAGCCAGGATCAAACTCTCCAATAGAAAGTTGATTGGCTTTGTAAGCTTCGGCACCGACACCAAACGTGTCAAGCGGCCTCAGCTTTTCGTATTGTCTAGCTTCGGCCGCCATCAGCTCGCGACGCTTCGGGCCTGCTGCGGCGGCGATAGCCTCCTCGCAGGCCCTCCAGCGCGTTTCGCCGATAGACGGGCGGCCTCAGCTTTTCGTTTGCGCTTCGTTTCGTTCAGTTTTCAAGGAGCGAGATCAATCGTGCCATCTTGCGCCGAGGAGCTCGGTTTTGTTAAGTTCACTCGCACACGCAAGCTTTGCTTTACTCCAAGTTTTGCTTTACTCTCACAAGAAACAGTCTAAACAACTTGTCTCTCGCAAGCAGCTTCTTTATACTAACACAAAGTGTTTTCGGTGTCAACTGTTTTTCTGTTTACAATCTTTTTGACTGCTCATCGCTGTCGAACAGCCAGTCCGATTAGCGACGGTTATTAATATAACACTTTAAAATAAAAAATGCAATACATTTTTCATCTGATATTGCAAGGAAATGATAGGATAGCGTTCCACCTCCATCCTCAGTTTTCTTCCTTGCCTCCATTGCCGCAAAGAGCATGGCAAATATGTTTCATAACGATGATGGCTGACTGCATAAGATGTACATAGGACAACTGTTTAAAGGGGGATGGACGCCTTGTTTTATGCGCTGAATGGGCGGACGTTGAAAAAAGCTCTCATTATTATTTGTTCCGCCTTTTTTACCGCTGTCGTTCTATACGCTTATGAGGTGAACCGTCCGGTTTTTTCGCTTTCTTCCGGACCAAAAGCGGTGTACAAAGTAGACAATGACCGTGACGAAGTGGCGTTGACGTTTGACATTAGCTGGGGAGATGAAAATGCCGACAAAATTTTAGACGTCTTAAAGCAGCATGGGATTAAAAACGCAACCTTTTTTTTATCAGCTTCCTGGGCCGAACGCCATCCGACTGTTGTGAAACGGATCAAAGAAGAAGGGCATGAAATTGGCAGCATGGGATATAATTTTGTCAACTACACAGAACTTGAGAACGCCAAAATCCGCCAGGATTTAATGATGGCGGAAAAAGTGTTTGATACATTGGGAGTTAAAAATGTCGAACTGTTGCGCCCACCAGGGGGGAACTTTAATAAAAACGTACTCAAAATTGCGGAATCTCTCGGCTATACTGTTGTACATTGGAGCATCGACTCGAAAGACTGGCTGAACCCTGGAACAGAGCAAATTGTAGCAAACGTTACGAACGATTTAGAGCCCGGGGATATTGTGCTTCTTCATGCCTCCGATTCGGCGAAACAAACTGCAAAAGCGTTGCCGAAAATTATTGCGGCGATGAAAGAAAATGGCTATAAAAACGCCAGTCTTTCCGAATTGTTAGCGAACGGTGAGGCTGAGAGCAAGGGGGTTGAGTGAACTGTTCACCGCTTAGCTAACGCTGGAAGCGAGGGCTTCCTAGTCCCATGACGAAAACCATCTCTCGTCTCCCTGAGCGTGGCTTCGGGTCGTTTCAGCCCTAGGCATCCGATGATTCAACGTTCTATCGTGCCTTGGATCATTTACGCATGAAAGGCTTCGCTTGAAAGTGAGGATTCTCGGTTCAAGAGGGTAAAAAGAACAGGCGGCGCCTTACTGCCACTTATTGTTTCGCGCCGCCTGTCAACTTATGCAGTATAAGAAGCTGGTACGCATTGCATACTAACAGTGGAATCAACATCAAATATAGCCAATCTTGGTCATTGATACGCAAAACCGGGAACCATTCAACGATTGTCACGACGACCATAAAGAATAAAGCTGGGACGAAAGCTCCTTTATTCGTTTGCACACTCTTGACATAGGCAACGGCCAATCCGACCGCTAAAACGAACAAAGCAGTCAGTATATAGGGGATAATCGACTCCCCGTTTGTTGCAAACGCCATGTAACGAAAGTACACTAAATCGAACAGCACAAACATGATCAAAACAAGCTGCACCGCATTCCATAGCGAACGGAAAATCCCAAGCCCAAAGCGGTGAACGGTCAAATAGGCAAAAAACCCCGCTTGGCTAATGACGCTAAAAATAAAGCCAACGCCAATATGCCATAGCAACACGGCCATAAACTCAACAATATCCAAACGCAGAAGAAGATGGCCGAACTCTTTCCAGTTCAAAACCATACCGACAGCTGCTGCAGCAATCCCCCCGATCAGCAGCGTAGTTAAAAATAAGCGCACCCATTTGCGGCTGTTCACAGTTTGCTTCATCCTCCATCATTTCATCATAATCCGCTTAACATTTTACCAGCGCCCTCTTGAAAAAGCCAGCTTCCGCTCGTCCAAATGCATATTTTTTTCGTCAACATTCATATTAAAGGTGAGGGATTTTTGCAGAAAGGAGCTCATTTTTATGAACAAGTGCATACCGCTCCTCTTGCTCAGTTTTCTCGTTCTTAGCTCTTGTGCTCCTCAAGAAATCAGCCCTCCTCCCCCGGACTATGAGCAAACGAAGAAAATGGTCGTCGACATTTTAAAAACGGACGAGGGGAAAAAGGCGATTCAAGATATTATGTCGGAAGACCAAATGAAGCAGCAGCTCGTTATGGATCAAACGGCTGTCAAAGAGACACTGCAGCAAGTGTTGACGTCTGATCAAGGAAAGAAATTTTGGGAAAATGCGTTCAAAGACCCGAAGTTCGCGGAAAGCTTCGCTAAAGGGTTGCAAAAAGAACACGAAAAAATGATGAAAGCACTCATGAAAGACCCCGAATACCAAGAAATGATGATCGACATCCTAAAAGATCCCGAAGTGCAAAAAGCGATGATCGATGTATTAAAAAGCAAAGAGTTCCGTCAGCATTTGCAAAAGGTGATCACAGAAACGCTAAATAGTCCGCTGTATCAGGCAAAAATTCAAGATATGCTAACCAAAGCGGCAGAAACGCTCCAACAGGGCGGAGGAAAACAAGGAGAGGAAGGCGGAGAAGGGGGAGAAGGAGAAGGGGAAGAAGGGGGAGGCGGCAACCAACAAGGTGGAGGCGGGTAATCAAACAAAAAGCGTCCGTGTGCCAAAAGCTGTCAACGCTCAAAGGGACGAGCGCAGGCGACTCAAGGCCATCGGACGCTTTGCTGTTTCAGCTGATTAGTATTTCGCAGCAATTTTACGGGCGATATCCATATAAATTTTCCCGATTGGATGATCTTCCGCATAGACGGACGGGGCGAAGTCGTCTTCATTCCAATCCGGCTGCTGAAGCGGCAGCTGCCCTAACAGCTCTGTTTGCAGCTCTTTTGCCAACTTTTCCCCGCCGCCTTTGCCAAAGACGTATTCCCGTTCGCCTGTTTTGCGGCTTTCGTAATACGACATGTTTTCGATGACACCGATAATCTCGTGCTCGGTGCGCAGCGCCATGGCTCCGGCGCGGGCAGCGACAAACGCGGCGGTCGGATGCGGGGTTGTGACGATAATTTCCTTGCACGACGGCAAGAGCGTATGTACATCTAGGGCGACATCGCCTGTCCCCGGCGGCAGATCAAGCAATAGATAGTCTAAATCGCCCCACTCGACTTCTTTAAAAAAGTTGTTGAGCATTTTCCCTAGCATCGGTCCGCGCCAAATAACGGGGGCGTTGTCCTCGACGAAAAAGGCCATCGAAATGACTTTTACCCCAAACCGTTCCACGGGGATAATCTTATCGCCCCTTACTGTCGGGCGCTCGGTGATCCCCATCATGTCGGGTACGCTAAATCCGTAAATATCGGCGTCGATCAACCCGACTTTTTTGCCAAGCCGGGCGAGCGCAACCGCCAAATTGACAGAGACGGTCGATTTCCCGACCCCACCCTTACCGCTGGCGATGGCGATATACGTCGTTCCTTGCTTATTCTCGCTATATTCCTCAATCACTTCTCGCGGCAGTTCGGCAAACCGCAGTCCGACAGAAGCGGCGCCTGCGTCTTTCAACTGCTGAACGATCGATGTTTGCACGCGGAGCTGGTCAGGCGTACCGATTTTCGCGAGCGCGATTTTTACGCTGACATGGTTCTTTTCTTCCTTGATTTTAATTTCTTGAATCGCGTTCGTTTCCTTAAACGTTTTGTTTAAAAATGGATCTTTCATTTTTTCCAAAATGGCCCGCACTTCGTTTTCCGTCAGCATCGTATTCACCAACCCTTTTCAAATCAATGACTGTTTCTATAATTGACTATACCATAAACTGTTGGGAAACCGCCATGTTCAGCCTCCATTCCCACTTACTTATAGTGGGAATGGGGATTTCTGGTTCCCTTTGGCAAAGAGCATGTTTAGCCGCCACTGTCCTACTCACAAAAAACCCCCCGCTATTCGCGAGGTGTGTGTTCGTTCGAAAAGTAGCGCAATACCCCTTTGTAAATGGAGGCGGCGAGCTGCGTCTGGTAATGGTCAGAGGCGAGCAGTTCCCGCTCGTCCGGGTTCGACAAAAATCCGACCTCCACAAGCGCGCCAGGTTTTTTCGCATGTTTCAGCAAATAGACCGTGTCAATCATTTTCGCCACCCGGTGAGTGTTTTCCAAGTTCCGCCGCAACTCAGCCTGAATAAATTTCGCCAGCCGCTCGTTTTCGATGAACGAGCCATAATAAAATGTCTGCGCTCCCCGCCAGCGTGGGGATGGGATGGCGTTTAAATGAATGCTGATAAATAGATCGGCATTCGACTTGTTAATGAATGCTGTTCGTTCATGCAAGTCCTCCGTTTTCCGCCGGCTGTAGCCGCGCGTTGACGGACTGGCCAAGTCGCGGTCCGTCTCCCGCGTCATAAGGACGAGCGCCCCTTGCTGCTGCAAGTAATCGCGCAATTTTTTCGCCACGTTGAGCGCGATTTCTTTTTCTAGCACCTCGCCGCCGACAGCGCCGCCGTCCGGTCCGCCGTGTCCGGGGTCTAATACGATAATTCTCCCCGATAACGGGAGATTCCAAGGTTTTGTCGATGTAAGATCAGAAAATAAAGATGGAAATAGCAAAAAACCGGTGATGGTGACGGCAGCAAAAGCGACCAGCCACTTCCACTTCTTTTTCATCGTTTCTCCTCCCGCGCGTTTCCCTTCTCTATCTTATATGGGACAAGGCGCGGGAATAGAACTCATTTAATGAAGTTTTAGCCGGCGCCGTTTTTTTCCCCGTTCAAATCCTTCTGTCCACCAGCTGCCGATATATTGCTCACATGCATAGTAAAGCGATTCGCTTCGGATGTCATCGTCGATATTTCCCCAAAAGCAAAGAAAGTCAAACAGCGTGTCGACCAAATATTTTTCCTCTTGGGCGCAGCGCTGGCGCACGCTGTCGGCCGGTTCCCCGTAATAGCCGAACCGGCTGTAATGGGCGCCGAGCAAGTACGCTTCAATGGCCAAGTCAATGCAGCCTTCCTCGACAACAGACGGGAAAATTCGATACATATGGTAGAAAGGGACAAAATGTTCAAGCACTTTGGCCCGCAATTTCTCGAGCGATAATTCCCGCAACATTTTTCGCTCATAGCGAAGCTGCTTTTCCTGCCTTTTCTCCGCCAATGAAGTGATGACTGCCATCGTTTTTCACGCTCCTTTACGATGTAGTGTTTAACGATCAGGCGCATTCATACGCGCGGACGAAAGGCAGAAATAAGCAAAAAGCCCAGCCAAATTGGCTGGGCTGGAGCAGAAGGATATGATTAACGTTTCGAGAACTGCGGAGCGCGGCGGGCGCCTTTGAGCCCGTATTTTTTCCGTTCTTTGACGCGGGCATCGCGCGTCAGCAAGCCAGCGCGCTTCAATACCGCACGGAATTCCGGATCCACTTCAAGCAGCGCGCGGGCGATGCCGTGGCGAATGGCGCCAGCTTGGCCAGCAAATCCGCCGCCTTGGACGTTCACTAAAACGTCATAGCTGCCGAGCGTCTCCGTCAAAACGAGCGGCTGTTTTACCATTTCGATGAGCGCTTCCGACGGAATGTATTCACGAATGTCTTGTTTATTGACGATGATGCGTCCATCGCCCGGGACGAGGCGGACGCGGGCAACTGAGCTTTTGCGACGACCTGTACCGTAATATTGTACTTGTGCCAAAATAAATACCCTCCCTTGTCAATTATCCGCGAAGTTCGTATACTTCCGGTTTTTGCGCTTGATGCGGATGCTCGCTTCCGCGGTAAACGTGCAGTTTTTTGAACATTTGACGGCCAAGGCTGCCTTTTGGAAGCATGCCGCGCACCGCCCGTTCAATCATTTGTTCCGGATAGTTCGTGCGCATCTCGAGCGCTGTTCTTACTTTCAAACCGCCTGGATGTAAGCTGTGGCGATAGTACAGTTTTTTCGTTAATTTTTTCCCTGTCAGTTCGACTTTGTCCGCATTGATGACGATCACGTGATCCCCGCAGTCGACGTGCGGAGTGAACGTCGGTTTATGCTTGCCGCGCAACAGCGCCGCTACTTCGCTAGCTAAACGGCCTAACGTTTTGCCAGCTGCGTCGACAACGTACCATTTACGCTCTACTTCATTCGGTTTCGCCATGTAAGTCGTACGCAATGTAGTTCCCTCCTAAAAGAAAAATGAACAAGTAAGTGGATTGTTTATTTCAACACGATTGCTGTCCGGGGCTAATCGTGGAAAATACATGCCATATGATATGATAGCTTGCCGGCGCGCCAATGTCAAGAAAATGTTACACGAGGATTCGTTGTCATGCCTCCACTTGCAGAAGCGGGCGTTTCCCGTTTCACTTTTAGGGGCATTGCGCACCAGATCTGTCTTCCATCCATTTCAGGCAAACGTTTGGCCTCCTCCCCATGCAGAGCGGGAGGGGGCAATCGCACCCGCGATGCTTGAGGAGTTTTTGGCTAATTGATGCGACAAACGGCAGCTCCTCTATTTATGGTCGAAACTTTCACGGTCATAGTACACATGCCATAAGTACAGCCCTTCGGCCGGTGCGGTTGGGCCGGCGAGCCGTCGGTCTTTCGCTGCAAGCAGCGACTTGATGTCGGCAGGGGGGCGTTTCCCTTGGCCGACCTCAAGCACCGTGCCGACGATGATGCGCACCATATTGTATAAAAAGCCGGTGCCGATAAAACGAAATTGAAGCATTGGGCCGTCCGCTTCAATTTCGGCGTGGTAAATGGTGCGCACACGATCCTCCATCGCTGTTTTGGCCGAACAAAAGCTCGTAAAATCGTGTGTCCCCTTCAGCAAGCCAAGCGCCTCATTCATGGCGTCTATGTGGAGCGGGTACGGGTGCCATGCGCAGTAATAGCGGCGAAATACGTCGCGCTCGGCCGCGGTCCATACGTTATAGCGATACTCTTTCGCTTTGGCGGAAAAACGGGCATGAAATGTGCTGTCTGCCTCGTCCACCGAGCGGACGGCGATATCGTCCGGAAGCTGAGCGTTTAACGCCTTTTTCCACTGCTCAGGGGAAAGAGCGAGCGGCGTATCGAAATGAATGACTTGCCCGTAGGCGTGGACGCCGGCGTCCGTCCTCCCCGAAGCTGCGACCCGCACGTCACTCCCTTTATGCATCCGCTTGAGCACTCCCTCGAGCTCGCCTTGCACCGTCCGTTTTCCCGGCTGAACTTGATAGCCGGAAAAATCCGTGCCATCATATGCTATCACACATTTCATCCGTCTTGTCATGACAGTCCTCCGCTATGAGCGTAATAGAAAAAGCAATACAGCCAATAGCGTAGTGGCGGCTAAAAAAGCAGTGTCCAACGGCTTCCAGACGAGCTGGCGAAATTTCGTCCGCCCTTCCCCGCCGCGGTAGCCGCGCGCCTCCATGGCTGTCGCCAGCTCGTCGGCCCGTTTAAACGAGCTGATAAACAGCGGCACAAGCAGCGAGACGATCGCTTTCACCCGTTCGGAAAAACGGCCGCCGGAAAAGTCGACGCCGCGCGCTGCCTGCGCCTTCATAATTTTTTCCGTCTCTTCCATGAGCGTCGGAATAAAGCGAAGCGAAATCGCCATCATTAAGGCGAGCTCATGGACGGGCACGCGCATTTTTTTGAGCGGCCCGAGCAGGCTTTCCACGCCATCGGTCACTTCAATCGGCGTCGTCGTCAGCGTCAGCATCGTCGTCATGAGCACAAGCAGCAAAAACCGCAACGAAATAAAGATCCCTTGCCGAATGCCGCCTTCATAAATGGAAAGAGCGCCGATCCGGTAAACAACGTCCCCTTCTTTCGTCATGAATACATGCAATAACATCGTAAACAAAACGACCCATAAAATCGGCTTTAAGCCGCGCATAATGAACGAAAACGGGATGCGCGACAGCGCCACAAAAGCGAACGTAAACAACGACAGCGCCGCATAGGTTGCCACATTGTTCGCCAAAAAAACGATGAGGACGTAGGCAAACACGATCAGCAGCTTCGCGCGTGGATCTAAACGGTGAACCAGCGAATGGCCGGGCACATATTGCCCGATAATCAAATGATTAGTCATGGACGCTCACCTTAGAAAACAATTGGCGGATGGCGTCAGCCGTCTGTTCGATCGTTAAGCATGGCGACGGAATGGTGACGCCAAACCGCTTTTCTAGCTCCTGCTTCAACTTGACCGTTTCCGGTACGCTTAAGCCGATGGCGGCAAGCCGCTCGGCGTCACGAAAAATCTCTTCCGGTGTTCCTTGGCCCCATACGGTTCCTTCGTGCATCACGACGATTTCATCCGCGTATTGGGCGGCATCTTCCATACTGTGGGTGACAAGCACGGTCGTGAGCTGTTTTTCACGGTGGAGACGATAAAACATCTCCATGATTTCTTTGCGGCCACGAGGATCAAGCCCAGCGGTCGGCTCATCAAGCACGATCACTTCCGGTTCAAGCGCCAGCACGCCGGCAATAGCGACGCGCCGCATTTGTCCGCCGCTTAAGTCAAACGGCGATTTAGCCAGCACGTCCTCGCTAAGCCCGACAAGCTTGATCAGTTCCTTTGCCTTTCGTTTCGCTTCGTCCTCGGGCACGCCGAAGTTGAGCGGACCAAAGCAAATATCTTTCTCAACCGTTTCTTCGAACAGTTGATGTTCTGGGAACTGAAACACAATCCCGACTTTTTTGCGCAACGGTTTGAGCTGCTTTGGCCGCCGGGTGCCGGTAATCGTCTCTTGGCCGATCTTCACCGTGCCGCTTGTCGGCTGCAGCAGGCCATTGAAGTGCTGAAGGAGCGTCGATTTCCCCGAGCCGGTATGGCCAACAATCGCGACATACATCCCGCCCGCAATGGCTACATTCACATCATACAGCGCCCGGCGGGCGAGCGGCGAACGGGCATTGTATACATGCTCTACTTTTTCGAATACAATGTCCATAGCTCTTCGACCAACTCCTCCGTCGTCAAGTGTCCTAAGCGAAGCGGAATGCCTCGCTCCCGCAAGCGGCTGCCCATTTTCACGGCAAACGGCAAATCAAGGCCGATGCGCTCGAGCTTGCCCCCAAGCCGAAAGATTTGCTCCGGCGTCCCTTCAGCCATGACCTCTCCTTTGTTCATCACGATGATGCGGTCGGCTTTCGCCGCTTCCTCCAAATCATGCGTGATCGACAATACTGTAATGCGCTGTTGCCGGTTCAAGCGGCGAACCGTCTCGAGCACCTCTTCCCGCCCGCGCGGGTCAAGCATCGATGTCGCTTCATCCAAAATGATCATATCAGGGCGGAGCGCCAAAATGCCGGCGATGGCGACACGCTGCTTTTGCCCGCCAGAAAGCCGGTGCGGCTCGTGCTCAAGAAACGACTCCATATGCACTTGGTGGACAGCTTCATGGATGCGCTCGACCATTTCATCGCGCGGGATGCCGTTGTTCTCGAGGGCAAAGGCGATATCGTCTTCGACGGTCGTCCCAACAAATTGGTTATCTGGATTTTGGAACACCATGCCGACACGGCGGCGTACATCCCAAACGGTCGTCTCATCAAGGGGGCGACCGAACAAGCGAATGGCGCCCCGCTCCGGCCGAAGCAGACCGATCAACAGCCGGGCGATGGTCGATTTGCCGGATCCGTTATGGCCGACAATCGCCAGCCACTCTCCGCGCTCGGCTTGGAAGCTCACGTTTTGCACCGCATACTCCGATTGATTCAGATAACGGAAATACACTCCTTCGATCGAAAGGATCGGTTCGGCCATAATGGTTTCTCCTTGCCTCGTCACATTCTCGACTATACTTTGCTAAATGATGGTAAACAAAAAAAGGGCATAGATCCAGTTCAAAAGAAACTGTCTCGCCCTTGTTGAAATGAAACCGTTACACGAGTTCGATAATGACCATCGGCGCCCCGTCACCACGGCGAGGACCAAGTTTCATAATGCGCGTATAGCCGCCTTGGCGATCTTGGTAGCGCGGCGCAATGTCGCTGAACAGCTTTTGCAGCGCATCTTGACCGGTTTCGCTGTTGGCGACTTCCTTGCGAATAAACGCCGCTGCTTGGCGGCGGGCATGCAAATCGCCGCGTTTGCCGAGCGTGATCATTTTTTCAATGACCGAGCGCAATTCTTTTGCCCGTGCCTCAGTCGTTTCGATGCGTTCGTTGATAATTAAGTCCGTTGCTAAATCGCGAAGCAATGCTTTTCGTTGAGAAGTCGTGCGTCCTAATTTTCTGTACGACATCGAATGTCCCTCCCTTGTAAAATAATATGTTCCTCATTGCCGTCATGATCGGTTGACGCCCAACGCGAAATCTATGGTAACGCGCGTTTCCGCCCCGCCGGCGGAAGCTGGTGCTTAATCGTCTTTACGCAAGCTAAGCCCCAGCTCGGCCAGCTTCGCCTTCACTTCTTCAAGCGATTTGCGGCCGAGATTGCGCACTTTCATCATATCTTCTTCCGTTTTTTGCGTCAGCTCCTGAACGGTGTTGATGCCGGCACGTTTCAAGCAGTTGTAGGAACGGACAGAAAGATCGAGTTCCTCGATCGTCATTTCGAGCACTTTTTCTTTTTGGTCGTCCTCTTTCTCTACCATGATCTCGGCATTTTGTGCTTCATCCGTCAGGCCGACAAAAATGTTCAAGTGCTCGGTTAAAATTTTCGCCCCAAGGGAAATGGCCTCTTTCGGCCCGATGCTTCCGTCGGTCCACACGTCAATCGTCAATTTGTCATAGTCTGTCACCTGACCGACCCGCGTGTTCTCGACTTGATAGGAAACTCGGGAGACCGGCGTATAAATGGAGTCGATCGGAATCACGCCGATTGGCTGGTCTTCGCGCTTGTTCGCCTCAGCCGGGACATACCCACGCCCCCGTCTGGCGGTCATGCGCATGCGCAGGCGACCGCCTTCCGCCAGCGTAGCAATATGAAGGTCCGGGTTTAAAATTTCTACATCGCTGTCGTGAGTAATATCGGCAGCCGTGACAACTCCTTCCCCCTGCACATCGATTTCCAACGTTTTCTCTTCGTCTGAGTAAATTTTCAACGCTAACTTTTTAACATTCAAAATGATGGCTGTCACATCTTCGACGACGCCCTCAATCGTTGAAAACTCGTGCAGTACACCGTCGATTTGCACCGATGTCACAGCCGCACCAGGGAGTGAAGACAATAGGATACGACGTAAGGAGTTCCCTAAGGTTGTACCATATCCACGCTCAAGCGGTTCGACTACGAATTTGCCGTATTTGGCATCTTCGCTCAGTTCGACCGTTTCAATTTTCGGCTTTTCAATTTCAATCATCGATTATTATACCCTCCTTCAAAACGTCGAGACCCCGACCAAACGGTACACGCCTAATAACATTCCCCCATGAATCTAGATCTACGCTTGCCGGCGGACGAAGCCGGCTCCCCTGCCATGGTCTTTATCATATCCCATTATTGACAATGGTTCAAATTCTATACAGGGGCGTTACACGCGGCGACGTTTTGGCGGACGGCATCCATTGTGCGGGATTGGAGTGACGTCTTTGATCGCCGTAATTTCCAATCCGGCTGCCTGCAACGCACGGATCGCTGCCTCGCGGCCAGCCCCCGGACCTTTCACGTTCACTTCGACCGTTTTCATGCCATGCTCCATCGACGCTTTCGCCGCTGCCTCTGCGGCCATTTGCGCCGCAAACGGCGTCGATTTACGCGAACCTTTGAATCCTAATGCGCCAGCGCTCGACCAAGCAATGGCGTTGCCATGAACGTCCGTAATCGTTACGATCGTGTTGTTGAAAGTCGAACGAATATGGGCAATGCCCGTATCAATGTTTTTTCTTACGCGGCGTTTGCGAGTGTTTGTTCTGCGTGCCATTCGTCAAATGACCTCCTTTGCTTGATTATTTCTTCTTGTTCGCTACCGTACGGCGCGGGCCTTTGCGCGTGCGGGCATTGTTTTTCGTGTTTTGACCGCGAACCGGCAATCCGCGGCGATGACGCAGGCCGCGATAGCAGCCGATTTCCATTAACCGCTTAATGTTTAACGATACTTCACGGCGCAGATCGCCTTCCACTTTCAAGCGGCCAACGATTTCACGAATGCGGCCAAGCTCCTCTTCCGTCAAATCGCGAACGCGTGTATCCTCCGATACGCCTGCCTCTTTTAAGATTTTTTGCGCAGTCGGTTTGCCGATCCCATAAATGTATGTTAACGAAATGACTACTCGTTTATCGCGCGGAATGTCGACACCTGCAATACGTGCCATATTGTACACCTCCTTGGAAATTACCCTTGACGTTGTTTATGTTTCGGATTTTCACAAATGACCATTACTTTGCCGCGTCTGCGAATGACTTTGCATTTTTCGCAAATCGGTTTGACAGATGGTCTCACTTTCATGTTGTTTACCTCCCTATTAAACGGAGTGCATTCTTTATTTATATCGATACGTAATCCGTCCACGCGTTAAATCATAAGGCGACAACTCGACCGTCACTTTATCGCCAGGCAAAATGCGGATGAAGTGCATGCGGATTTTGCCGGACACATGGGCCAACACCGTGTGCCCATTTTCTAATTCTACACGAAACATCGCATTTGGCAATGTTTCAATGACGGTGCCTTCCACTTCAATTACATCGTCTTTCGCCATCGAGCGGCTCTCCCTCCTTCGAATGAGTAACATTGTGTTACGCAAAACCGAACGGACATCAGGCGGGCGATATCTACATCAGCTCCTCATAGCGGTTGCCACGGCACTCGGAGCTTTTAAGAAACGGTTAAAATTTCATAGCCATGCTCCGTAATAACAATCGTATGTTCGAAATGGGCACACCGTTTTCCGTCCACCGTGACGACAGTCCAATCGTCAGCCAATGTTTTCACGTAACGGCTGCCCGCATTGACCATCGGTTCGATGCATAAGGTCATCCCCGGCCGCAAAATCGGTCCTTTGTTCGGTGGACCGTAATGAGGGATTTGCGGGTCTTCATGTAAGTGTTGACCAATTCCGTGCCCGACATACTCGCGGACGACGGAAAAATGGCGCGCTTCGACATACGTTTGAATCGCATGGGAAATGTTCGTCAAACGGGCGCCTGGCTTCGCCTCGGCGAGCCCGACATACAACGATTGTTCCGTCACGTCAAGCAGCTGCTTTGTCTCGGCGTCGATCTCTCCAACTGGATACGTCCAGGCTGAGTCAGCATGATAACCTTCATACTGAGCCCCCACATCAACCGTAATAATGTCGCCCTCACGCAACATGCGATCGCCGGGAATTCCGTGCACGAGTTCCTCATTCACCGAGGCGCAAATGCTCCCCGGAAACCCTTGATATCCTTTAAACGACGGAATGGCGCCATGGGAACGAATCACTTCCTCCGCAATGGCGTCCAGTTCCTTTGTCGTTACCCCGGGGCGAATATGCTTTCTCAGCTCTTCTAAGGTAAGGGAAACGATTTTTCCCGCCTCGCGCATCAGGGCAATTTCATGCGCGGTCTTATAAATGATCATCGAGCGAGTCCCCCGAGCAATTCGCGAATGTCGGCAAATACTTTTTCCATTTCTTGTTCGCCGTTAATGTGGCGCAAATAGCCTTTTTGCTCGTAGAAATCGAGCAATGGCTTCATTTGTTTCGTATTGACTTCAAGCCGATTGGCCACCGTCGCTTCATTATCGTCAGCGCGCTGGTACAGCTCGCCTCCGCACTTGTCGCATACGCCAGGCTGAGCCGGCGGGTGAAAGACAAGATGGTACGTCGCTCCGCAGTTGCGGCAAATTCGTCTGCCTGTGAGGCGCTCCATTAACACGTCTTGGCGAACATCGATATGGATGACATAGTCAAGCGTGCGGCCGATTTCAGCCAGCATCGTTTCCAGCGCCTCCGCTTGGGCGACCGTGCGCGGAAACCCGTCAAGCAAAAAGCCGTTTTGGCAATCGTCTTTGCTCAACCGTTCACGGACGATGCCGATCGTCACCTCATCAGGAACAAGGTCGCCGCGATCTATATATTGTTTCGCCTGCAGCCCTAACGGTGTCCCTTCTTTGATCGCCGCCCGAAACATATCCCCGGTTGAAATGTGCGGAATTCCATACGTTTCTACAATCTTCTCGGCTTGCGTGCCTTTGCCGGCACCTGGCAGCCCCATCAGCACTAAATTCATCCTAACTCCCCCTACCGGCAAGAACTGGCCACTCTTGCCTTCTTTATTTGATGAATCCTCGGTAATGGCGTTTTACCAGCTGACTCTCAAGCTGTTTCATCGTCTCAAGAGCCACGCCGACAACGATGAGCAAGCTCGTACCGCCGATTTGTGCGGAAGGCGGCAAGTTCGCAAAGTTCACAAAGAACACGGGCAGCACGGCAATGGCCGCTAAAAAGAGCGAACCGACCAGCGTCAATCGGTATAAAATTTTCGTGACATACTCTTGCGTATTTTTTCCAGGGCGGATGCCTGGGATATAGCCGCCTTGCTTCTTCAAGTTATCGGCCATCTGTTCCGGGTTGACTTGAACAAACGCGTAAAAGTACGTGAACGCGATAATAAGCACGACATAGATCGTCATGCCAATCGGATGAGTATAGTCAAACGTTCGGCGAATCCACAATGTTACGTCATTCGTGCCAAAAAACGATGCAATCGTCGGTGGTGCAATTAAAAACGATACGGCGAAAATGACCGGAATGACCCCGGCTGGATTCACTTTGAGCGGCAAGTGGGTTGAATGACCGCCGACCGGGTTTCGGCCTTCAAGCCGTTTGGCATATTGAATCGGTATTTTCCGGAACGCCTGCTGAATGTAAATAACGCCAACAATCACAGCGACCACTGCTAGCGCTACGAGCAGCAGCCGGACGATGCGCAAAAACAAGTCTTCTCCGACATTTTCAAATTGTTGGGCGTAAATCTGGTTCAAGATCGTCGGAATGCCGGAAACGATCCCCGCAAAAATAATGATCGAAATCCCGTTCCCGACACCTTTGGCGGTGATCTGTTCGCCAAGCCACATTAAAAAGGCTGTGCCAGCGGTCAAGACAACCGCGATCAACAAATACGTGCCAATGCCCGGATTTTGAATGAGCATCCCGCCGGCCAAATTGTTGAAGCCGTAGGACATGCCGAGCGCCTGGATAAATCCAAGCACAATCGTAAAATAGCGGGTAAACTGAGCTAATTTACGCCGGCCCATCTCGCCTTGCTTCGACCATTCCGTGAATTTCGGAACGACGTCCATTTGCAGCAGCTGGACGATAATGGATGCCGTAATGTAGGGCATAACCCCCATGGCAAAAATCGAAAAGTTTTGCAGCGCCCCGCCGCCAAAAATGTTCAGGACGCCGAACGCATTTAGTTCATCTTGCAGTTTTAATACATCGGTGTTCACGCTCGGAACAGGGATGAATGTTCCGATGCGGAACACGATGAGCATAAGAAGAGTGAAAATGATTTTGTTTCGAATATCACTGACGCGCATAAAGTTGGAGATTGTCCGAAACATTAAATCACCTCAGTTTTACCGCCAGCCGCCTCAATGGCCTCTTTCGCCGATGCCGAGAACTTATGCGCTTTGACCGTTAACTTTTTCTCGATTTGGCCTTTGCCTAAAATTTTCACGCCCGACTTCAGCTTGCTGATCACACCTGTTTCAAGCAGCAATTCCGGTGTAACTTCCGTGCCGTCTTCAAAAATGTTCAGTTTATCTAAGTTGACTACCGCGTATTCTTTTCGGTTGATGTTCGTGAACCCGCGTTTCGGCAGGCGGCGGAACAAAGGCGTTTGGCCCCCTTCAAAACCAAGGCGAACCCCTCCGCCGGAGCGGGCTTTTTGACCTTTATGACCGCGGCCAGACGTTTTGCCGTTGCCCGAACCGATCCCGCGGCCGACACGGACAGCTTTCTTCCGGGAACCCGGCGCTGGTTGCAATTCATGAAGTTTCATGGCGAAGCACCTCCTTATGATCCCATTTATTCTTCGATTTCTTTTACTTTCACAAGGTGAGCGACTTTATTAATCATCCCACGGATGGCAGGGTTGTCATTATGAACGACCGTTTGATGCATTTTCCGCAAGCCGAGTGTTTTCACGGTAATGCGTTGGTCTTCCGGACGGCCAATCACGCTGCGCGTGAGGGTAATCGCCAATTTTTTTGCCATGATCGTTCCCTCCTTATCCTAACAGTTCCTCGACTGTTTTGCCGCGCAATTTTGCTACGTCTTCGGCGCGTTTTAATTGCTTTAATCCGTCGAACGTTGCGCGCACCATGTTGATTGGCGTGTTCGAACCGATCGATTTCGACAAAATGTCGCTGATGCCTGCCAGCTCCAATACCGCGCGAGCCGGACCACCGGCGATAACCCCGGTACCTTCGGAAGCCGGTTTTAAAATGATTTCCCCAGCACCAAAATGGCCGATGACTTCATGCGGAATCGTCGTGCCAACGATCGGCACTTCCATTAAGTTTTTCTTCGCATCTTCAATCGCCTTGCGGATCGCTTCCGGAACTTCTTGCGCTTTCCCTGTGCCAAATCCGACATGGCCGTTCTTATCGCCGACGACGACTAAAGCCGAAAAGCGCAGGCGACGTCCGCCTTTCACGACTTTTGCTACACGGTTTACCGCGACTACACGCTCTTCCAATTCAAGTTTGTTTGGATCGATACGACGCATCGTTGTCCCTCCCTCTAGAAATGTTGATCTATCAAGGCTTTTCGGCCTCTCAGGGGTGTCCAAAAAATATTTTTCGACAAAATCCCTTACATCCTTTTTCAGTTTTGTGGATATCTTACAGACCTAGGGTGCGCTTCGCGGCCACGGCTGGTTATATTTTCCTGCCGCGGGGGGAAGCATATTCGATGCACCCTTTGGATCTCCGCGTCGCTGATGAGGACGAACCCTCCCATGTCTCCGGGCGTCTTCGCGCCAACATTCCCTCGTTCGGTCTCGTCATCAGGCGGAGGCCGGCCAAGCTCCTTTAGGGACTCAAGGTCGAATGGATGAAATCACGCCAGCTTCTCCGGTGTCATCTCGTTGTCCAACGATTCTTCCGTTCGCAGGGGGGAGGCCTTAGGCCGCCCGTTGCACCTGGGACAAGACGTCCTGTTTCATTCGCTCCGCGTCAAACGCTTGTTTCTTCGTACAAATCGCAAACAGCACATTCAACAGCTTCCGGCACAAGGCGACGATGGACTGCTTTCCGGTCAGCGGATTGACGGATCGGGTCGTATAATACTCATGCAGCTCGCGAAACGCCTCGTTATGCCGAATCAGCGGAATCATCGCCCGAAACAGCACCGAGCGCAACCGTTTCCGTCCCCGTTTGGAGATGTGCTTTTGCCCTTTGCGCTGGCCGGAGGAGTTCTCCTTGAGCGTCAGGCCCGCCAACTTCACCAATTGGCGCGGGTCCCGATAATGGGCGAAGCTGCCGATCTCCGCCAGCAGATCGATGATCGTGGCGTCTCCCAACCCGTCGACCGTTTTCAACCATTGGTACTCCATCGTCGTTTGAACCAATGCCTTCAACTCGGCGTCCAGTGCAGCGATCTCCGCCTCCAATTGGCGGTATCGGCGGACGAGCGCGGCGATCTCAAACCGGGCCATCGCTGTCCCTTCCGTCACCCCAATCGAGTCCTTCGCGGTGTTGATCAACGCCTGAATTTTGGCCTTCTGCGGGCATTTCATCCCTTCGCTTTGCCGGTACACCTCAAGAAGCTCCTCCACCGTCCGGCCGGCCATATCAGCCGGAAGCGGCGTCCACTCCAACACCGAAAGCGCCGTTTTCCCCAAGTCACGAAACACGGTCCAAAACTCTGGAAAATACCGATCCGTCCAGCGGACGATCGCGTTTTTCACCGCCGTCTGTTCCTTGCGGAGCTTCTCTTTGAGCGTGCTCCCCACGCGCAAATCGGCTTCAATCTCGTGCAGCAGCCGGGGAACGAGGAATCGTCCGTCTTTTGCCAGTCTGGCAATGACCAGGGCGTCTTTGGCGTCGTGTTTCGTCGGCAGGTTGTCATCAAGTTCTTTCGACCGGCACACATGCGCCGGGTTGACCATGACCAACGGGATCCCGTGCTCCTCGAGGAAGTAGGCCAGGTTCAACCAGTAGTGCCCGGTCGGCTCCACGGCGACGATCACCTCTGACTTCCCGAACGCTTGCATCGCCCCCTGAATCGCTTTATACAGCTGTTGAAACCCCTCTTTCGACTGGAAGATCGGGAACGATTTGCGAAGCACGCGCCCCCGGTCATCCACGAAGCAGGCGTAGTGGGTTCGTTTCGCGATATCAATACCCACGACAAGCGTTTGTTCGGTTACTTGATCAATTTTATAGTTTTGTGTACAATTCATCTGAAGTCCTCCTTGGTATGGTGAGTGATGTGGTTGACACCCCTGTATCATACCAAGAGGGCTTTTTTTGATCAAGTCCCCGGAAAAGCTCCTAACGGGAATGCTCCTTTAATTAGAATTCCAAGCCGGCTTCGCGGGCGGCATCCGCTAATGCTTTAACCCGTCCATGATACAAATACCCGCCGCGGTCGAACACGACTTGTTTAATGCCTTTTTCTAACGCCCGTTTGGCGACAAGCTCGCCGACTTTTTTCGCCGCATCAATGTTGTTTGTCGAATCTAAACCGAACTCTTTATCCAATGTTGAGGCGCTGACAATCGTTGCCGATTTCGTATCGTCGATAATTTGGGCGTAAATATGTTTGTTCGAACGGAACACGCTCAACCGCGGACGTTCAGTCGTGCCGACGATTTTTTTGCGGATGCGCGCGTGTCTTTTTTTACGGACCGCGTTTCGGTCAACTTTCGTGATCATCGAATGTCACTCCTTTCGCTTCGCTATGCCGCGTTATTTACCAGTTTTGCCTTCTTTTAAGCGCACAAGTTCGCCTTCGTAGCGAATGCCTTTGCCTTTATACGGCTCCGGCGGACGCACGGCGCGAATGTTGGCTGCCAGTTCACCGACGCGCTGCTTGTCTGCCCCTTTGACGATGATTTTCGTCGCTGCAGGCACTTCAATTTCAAGCCCCTCTTCCGGTTCAATTTCGACCGGGTGGGAGTAACCGACGCTTAATACAAGTTTTTTCCCTTGTTTCGATGCACGGTATCCGACACCGACAAGCTCAAGTGCTTTTTCATAGCCTTTCGAAACGCCTTCGACCATGTTAGCGAGCAAGCTGCGCGTCGTGCCATGGAGCGCGCGGTGATGTTTTTCATCGCTTGGGCGCGTAACGGTGATCACATTGTCTTCAACGTTGATCGTAATATCCGGGTGGAACGTGCGGGTTAATTTCCCTTTCGGCCCTTTGACCGTAACGGTATTGCCGTTCACAGTAACGGTGACACCGGCAGGAATTTCAATTGGTTTTTTGCCGACACGTGACATGTCAAACACACCTCCATTCTTGAGCGAATAAATTACCAAACGTAGGCGATTACTTCGCCGCCCGTGCCTTTTTGACGAGCTTCTTTATCCGTTAAAATGCCTTGCGACGTCGAAAGAATGGCGATCCCTAAGCCGTTTAAGACGCGCGGCACTTCGTGGGCTTTGACGTACACGCGCAGCCCCGGTTTGCTGATGCGTTTCAGCCCGGTAATGACGCGTTCGTTGTTCGGACCGTATTTCAAGAAAATGCGGAGAATCCCTTGTTTGTTGTCTTCGATATATTCCACATCACGAATAAACCCTTCGCGCTTTAAAATCTCGGCGATTTCCCGCTTGATTTTCGAAGCCGGGACTTCGAGTTTTTCGTGACGCACCATGTTCGCATTGCGGATGCGAGTCAGCATATCAGCAATTGGATCTGTCATCACCATTTTGTTTTACCTCCTTCCCAATCAATGGGTTGATTACCAGCTGGCTTTTTTAATGCCTGGAAGTTGACCTTTATATGCGAGTTCACGGAAACAAATACGGCAAAGTTTAAATTTGCGGTAAACCGAATGCGGGCGGCCGCAGCGCTCGCAGCGGGTGTACGCTCTTACTTTAAACTTCGGCGTCCGTTTTTGTTTCGCGATCATCGATTTTTTAGCCACGATTTCGCCTCCCTTGCGTTATGGGATCATTATTTTTGGAATGGCATGCCGAGCAACGTTAACAGTTCACGCGCTTCTTCATCCGTGTTGGCCGTCGTGACGATCACGATATCCATGCCACGCACTTTGTTGACTTTATCGTAGTCGATCTCTGGGAAAATGAGCTGTTCTTTAATGCCAAGCGTATAGTTGCCGCGCCCGTCAAACGCCTTTTTCGATACGCCGCGGAAGTCGCGCACGCGCGGAAGCGAGACCGAGATCAATTTATCGAGAAATTCATACATCCGTTCGCCGCGCAAGGTGACTTTCGCGCCGATCGGCATTCCTTGACGGAGGCGGAAGCCGGCGATCGATTTTTTCGCGCGCGTCACAACCGGGCGTTGGCCAGCGATCAATGTCAACTCTTCTACGGCGCTGTCTAATGCTTTCGGGTTTTGCACCGCATCGCCGACACCCATGTTAATGACGATCTTTTCGATTTTCGGAACTTGCATGATCGATTTATAGTTGAACTTGCTCATGAGAGCAGGCACGACTTCTTTTAGATATTTCTCTTTCAGGCGGTTCATAAAGGTACCTCCTTTCTTGCATCACGGTTATTTATCTAAAATCTCTCCGGATTTTTTCGCATAGCGCACTTTTTTGCCGTCGACAATTTTGTAGCCGATGCGCGTCGGTGCGCCTGTTTTCGGATCTAACGGCATCACTTTGGAAACGTGGATCGGCGCTTCTTTTTCAATAATGCCGCCTTGCGGATTTGCTTGCGACGGTTTCGCGTGCTTTTTCACGATGTTGACACCTTCAACGATGACGCGGTTTTTCTTCGGAAATGCCGCTAGGATGACGCCTTGTTTGCCTTTGTCTTTGCCGGAGATTACTTGCACTTTATCACCTTTTTTTACATGCATCGCATTCGCACCTCCTTGAAACGTGATTCCGTTCCATTAAATAACTTCCGGAGCTAAAGAAATGATTTTCATGAAGTCTTTATCGCGCAATTCGCGGGCAACCGGCCCAAAAATACGCGTGCCGCGCGGGCTTTTGTCATCACGGATAATGACGCAGGCGTTTTCGTCAAAACGGATGTACGAACCATCTGGACGGCGTACCCCACGCTTCGTGCGGACGACAACCGCTTTAACGACTTGACCTTTTTTAACAACGCCACCTGGCGTCGCATCTTTAACCGTAGCTACAACGACATCACCGATGTTCGCGTAGCGGCGGCCCGAACCTCCGAGCACTTTAATGACAAGCACTTCGCGTGCGCCAGAGTTATCAGCTACTTTTAAGCGAGATTCTTGTTGAATCATCGACGAAACCTCCTTTCGGAATTATCTCCCCGAACTAAGTGAAGAACGATTACAGAACAACTGCCTTTTCGACGACTTCGACTAAGCGGAAGCGTTTCGTTGCCGACAGCGGGCGAGTTTCCATAATTTTTACGATGTCGCCGACTTTCGCAACGTTGTGTTCATCGTGTGCTTTATATTTTTTCGAGTATTTCACGCGTTTGCCGTATAACGGATGTTTTTTGTACGTTTCAACTAAAACGGTAATCGTTTTGTCCATTTTGTCCGATACGACCCGTCCGACGTACACTTTGCGTTGATTGCGTTCGCTCATTCCGCAAACCTCCTCTCAAACATTATTTATTGGCAGCGAGCTCGCGTTCGCGAATGATCGTTTTCATACGGGCGATGTCTTTGCGCACTTGGCGGATGCGCGCCGTGTTTTCCAGTTGGCCTGTCGCCAGCTGGAAGCGAAGGTTGAATAATTCTTCCTTCAACGATTGAATTTTTTGCTCGATTTCGGCAGTGGTCAAATCACGGATTTCTTTCGCTTTCATTACGCTTCACCACCAGTTTCTTCACGTTTTACAAATTTGCATTTGATCGGAAGCTTGTGAGAAGCCAAACGCAATGCTTCACGTGCCACTTCCTCGGAAACACCGCCCACTTCAAACATGACTTTGCCCGGTTTGACAACAGCAACCCATCCTTCCGGCGCCCCTTTACCGGAACCCATCCGCACTTCAAGCGGCTTAGCTGTATACGGTTTGGATGGGAAAATGCGAATCCATACTTTCCCGCCCCGTCTCATGTAACGAGTCATCGCCCGGCGGGCTGCTTCGATTTGTCGGTTTGTAATCCAAGCCGATTCCAATGCTTGCAAGCCGAATTCACCGAAATGAACTTCCGTACCGCCTTTCGCGCGGCCTTTCATCCGTCCGCGATGTTCGCGGCGATATTTGACGCGTTTTGGCATTAACATGATTATTTTCCTCCTTCCTCAGCCTTTTTCTTTGTCGGAAGGACTTCCCCACGATAAATCCATACTTTGACGCCGATTTTTCCGTACGTGGTATCCGCTTCTGCCGTCGCATAGTCGATGTCAGCGCGCAGCGTATGGAGTGGAACCGTCCCTTCGCTGTAATGTTCCGAACGAGCGATATCGGCACCGCCTAAACGGCCGGAAACCATCGTTTTAATCCCTTTCGCCCCAGCGCGCATCGCCCGTTGAATGGCTTGTTTTTGCGCACGGCGGAACGAAACGCGGTTTTCCAACTGGCGAGCGATATTTTCAGCAACGAGTTTCGCGTCCAGATCCGGCTTTTTAATTTCGACGATGTTAATATGGACACGTTTGCCCGTCAATTGCGCGAGTGCTTTGCGGAGCGCTTCAACTTCTGAACCGCCTTTCCCGATGACCATGCCCGGTTTGGCTGTATGGATCGTTACGTTGACGCGGTTCGCTGCACGTTCAATCTCCACGCGGGAGACGGCCGCGTCTTGCAGGCGTTTGTTAATGTATTCGCGGACTTTTAAGTCCTCGTGCAACAGATCTCCATAGTCTTTTTCCGCATACCATCTCGATTCCCAGTCACGAATGATGCCGATGCGCAGACCGATCGGGTTGACCTTTTGACCCACGGATTATCCCTCCTTCTTTTCTGAAACGACGATTGTAATGTGGCTTGTGCGTTTATTAATGGCGCTTGCCCGTCCCATCGCGCGCGGACGGAAACGTTTCAGCGTCGGGCCTTCATCTACGTACGCTTGAGAAACAACTAAGTTGTTGATGTCCATGTCATAGTTATGTTCAGCGTTGGCAACAGCCGATTTCAACACTTTCTCGATGATCGGGGAAGCGGCTTTCGGCGTGTGACGCAAAATGGCGAACGCTTCACCGACTTCTTTCCCGCGGATCAAATCAATGACTAACCGCGCTTTACGAGGGGCGATGCGAACGGTTCTCGCAACAGCTTTAGCTTGCATATTCAGAACCTCCTCTCATTACCGTTTTGTTTTCTTGTCATCGCCGGCATGGCCGCGGAACGTGCGCGTCGGCGCAAATTCACCAAGTTTATGCCCGACCATGTCCTCTGTAATGTAGACCGGTACATGTTTGCGGCCGTCATATACGGCGATCGTATGGCCGACAAACTGCGGGAAGATCGTCGAACGGCGAGACCATGTTTTGATCACTTGTTTTTGCCCAGTTTCATTGAGCTTTTCAATTTTTTTCATCAAATGTTCATCGCAAAATGGACCTTTTTTCAAGCTGCGACCCATAAGTGAACCTCCCTTCTTAATTGCACTCGTTCATTACTTCTTGCGGCGACGGACGATGAATTTATCCGATTTGTTTTTCTTTTTGCGCGTTTTGTATCCGAGCGTCGGTTTGCCCCATGGCGTCATCGGCGATTTGCGTCCGATCGGTGCTTTCCCTTCACCACCGCCGTGCGGGTGATCAACCGGGTTCATAACCGAACCGCGAACTGTCGGGCGGATGCCTAACCAGCGAGCGCGCCCTGCTTTCCCGATGTTGACAAGTTCGTGTTGCTCGTTGCCTACTTCACCGACTGTGGCACGGCATTTGCCTAAAATCATGCGCACTTCGCCAGAAGCTAAACGAATGATAACGTATTTACCCTCTTTCCCGAGCACTTGCGCCGATGTGCCGGCTGCACGCACCAATTGACCGCCACGGCCTGGTTTCAGCTCGATGTTGTGGACGAGCGTACCGACCGGAATGTTCTCAAGCGGCAGCGCATTGCCAACTTTAATGTCTGCGTCCGGGCCGGACATGATTTCCATGCCGACTTTTAAGTTTTTCGGCGCGAGAATGTAGCGTTTCTCGCCGTCAGCATAGTTGATGAGTGCAATATTCGCCGAACGGTTCGGATCGTATTCGATCGTAGCAACGCGTCCAGGAATTCCGTCTTTGTCACGTTTAAAATCGATAATCCGGTATTGGCGCTTATGGCCACCGCCTTGATGGCGAACCGTGATTTTCCCTTGGTTGTTGCGGCCCGCTTTTTTCTTCAACGGGGCAAGCAGCGATTTTTCCGGCTGATCTGTCGTAATTTCCGAGAAATCAAGCACCGTCATGCCGCGACGGCCGTTCGATGTCGGTTTATACTTTTTAATCGCCATCGGTATGTCCCTCCTTCGTCATGAATATTACACTTCGAACAGTTCGATTTCTTTGCTGTCCGGCGTCAGCGTTACGATCGCTTTGCGGCGGCGGTTCGTGTAGCCGCTGTAACGGCCGACGCGTTTAAATTTCCCTTTATAGTTCATAATGTTGACTTTCTCAACTTTGACGCCAAAGATTTTCTCAACAGCGTCTTTCACTTCCGTTTTGTTCGCTTTGACGTCCACTTCAAACGTATATTTCCGTTGCCCGACCAAGTTCATCGTATTTTCCGTGATGATGGGGCGCTTAATAATGTCGCGAGGGTCTTTCATTATGCAAGCACCTCCTCTACTTTCTCCACGGCCGCCTTCGTAATGACGAGCTTGTCGTGGTTTAACACGTCAAGCACGTTGATGCCGTTGGCAGAAACGACTTTGACGCCCGGGATGTTGCGCGCCGACAAATAAACGTTTTCGTTCAGCTCGTCGGTCACAATGAGCGCCTTCCGGTCAACCGCGAGGTTAGTTAAAATTTTTACCATTTCTTTCGTTTTCGGTGCTTCAAGCGACAGTTGGTCCAATACAACAATGTCGTTTTCCAGCACTTTCGAAGACAGTGCCGATTTAATGGCTAAACGGCGAACTTTTTTCGGCAGTTTGTAGCTGTAGTCGCGCGGAACCGGACCAAAGACCGTACCGCCGCCGCGCCATTGCGGAGCGCGAATCGAACCTTGACGGGCGCGTCCAGTCCCTTTTTGACGCCATGGTTTGCGGCCGCCGCCGCTCACTTCAGCGCGATTTTTCGTTTTGTGTGTTCCTTGGCGCATCGAGGCGCGTTGCATAATGACTGCTTCGAACAATACGTGTTTATTCGGTTCAATCCCAAAAACGGCATCGTTTAATTCGATTTCTCCGATCGTCTGACCGTTTTGGTTATATAATGCTACTTTTGGCATTACGTAGTTCCTCCTTTCTTGGCCAAGTGTTATTTCGCCTTCGCTTTAACGGCGCTTTTCACGATGACTAACCCTTTTCTCGGGCCTGGTACGTTGCCTTTAATGAGCAGCAAGTTGCGTTCCGGGTCAACTTTGACAATTTTCAAGTTTTGGATCGTGACCCGCTCACCGCCTGTGCGGCCTGGCAGGTTTTTCGTTTTAAATACGCGGTTCGGCGCGATCGCCCCCATCGAACCTGGACGACGATGGTAACGGGAACCGTGAGCCATTGGTCCGCGCGATTGGCCGTGACGTTTAATAACGCCTTGGAAGCCTTTCCCTTTGGAAATGCCCGTGACATCGACGATGTCGCCTTCACTGAAAATGTCAACTTTTACTTCTTGGCCAACTTCATATTCATCCACGTTGGCGCCGCGGATTTCACGAATGAAGCGCTTAGGTGCCGTATTTGCTTTGGCAGCATGGCCGATTTGCGGTTTGTTGGCGCGTTTTACGCTTACATCTTCAAAACCTAATTGAATCGCTTCGTAACCGTCGTTTTCGATCGTTTTCTTTTGCAGCACGACGTTCGGCGTCGCTTCGATGACGGTTACCGGAATCAAATCGCCGTTTTCCGCAAATACTTGCGTCATACCGATTTTTCTTCCTAAGATTCCTTTCGTCATTTGTCACACCTCCTAGTCGACTAGATTACAGTTTAATTTCAATATCAACGCCCGACGGCAAATCTAACCGCATTAACGAATCCACCGTTTGCGGAGTCGGATTAATGATGTCGATCAAACGTTTATGTGTCCGCATTTCAAATTGTTCACGGGAGTCTTTGTACTTGTGAACGGCACGCAAAATCGTATAGACCGTTCTTTCCGTCGGCAGCGGGATCGGACCCGACACCTTTGCTCCAGAACGTTTTGCGGTTTCGACGATTTTCTCCGCCGATTGGTCTAAAATCCGATGATCATAAGCTTTTAAACGAATGCGAATTTTTTCTTTTGCCATTTGGTTTTCCCTCCTTCTTCGCCTATTTTGAAAATAGACTTCTCCGCGGAAATTTCCCGCACATGGCCGTGGCAAAGCGGCCGGGTGTGTCAGCAACCTTCCGCTTCATCGCAGTCAAAGACCAACATTTGATATTATACTCGTATGTAAGCGAGATTGCAAGTCATTTCTTCGCTTTTCCCGCACTTCTTCATTATACATAGCGGCCGCGTCGTTTTCAACACGATGCGTAGGCGGTGGGATTTGGAAAAGACGCCGCCAAAAGAAAAAAGAGCGCCCTCGCCATGCCGCCGCTGTTCAAGATCATTTCCGATATAGACGATATAGAACGAGGTTGAATGATACAACCGCCGCCGCAGATTAAATCATCCCTTCTTAGACTTAGGCGAAGAGAAAAATTTTATAGCCAAAGTGAACAGTCAAAAGAAAAAGGATGTCCAGTTGCTGGACATCCTTTTTCATTCAATTACTCAATGATTTCCGATACGGAACCAGCACCAACCGTGCGGCCGCCTTCACGGATCGAGAATTTTGTTCCTTCCTCGATCGCGATCGGAGCGATCAGTTCAACCGTCATTTCAACGTTGTCGCCAGGCATAACCATTTCTACGCCTTCCGGAAGCGTGATGATGCCCGTTACGTCCGTTGTACGGAAGTAGAATTGCGGACGGTAGTTCGAGAAGAACGGAGTATGGCGTCCGCCTTCTTCTTTCGTCAGAACGTAAACTTGCGCTTTAAATTTCGTGTGCGGCGTGATCGAGCCCGGTTTCGCCAATACTTGGCCGCGCTCAACTTCGTCACGCGATACACCGCGGAGAAGCGCACCGATGTTGTCGCCAGCTTCCGCTTGGTCAAGCAGCTTACGGAACATTTCTACACCCGTAACCGTCGTCGTTTTCGGCTCGTCCGAAAGACCGATGATTTCAACCGGGTCGCCGACTTTTAACGTACCGCGCTCAACACGGCCCGTCGCAACCGTACCGCGGCCTGTGATCGAGAAAACGTCCTCAACCGGCATCATGAATGGTTTGTCTACTTCACGTTGCGGAGTCGGGATGTACTCGTCAACCGCGTTCATCAGTTCAATGATTTTTTCTTCCCATTGCGGGTCGCCTTCGAGTGCTTTTAATGCCGAACCTTTGATGACCGGCACTTCGTCGCCCGGGAAGTCGTATTCAGAGAGAAGATCGCGAACTTCCATTTCAACGAGTTCAAGCAATTCTTCATCGTCCACCATGTCGCATTTGTTCAAGAAAACAACGATGTACGGTACACCGACTTGGCGGGAGAGAAGAATGTGTTCGCGCGTTTGCGGCATCGGACCGTCAGCAGCCGATACAACAAGGATCGCGCCGTCCATTTGCGCTGCGCCCGTGATCATGTTTTTGACGTAGTCAGCGTGGCCTGGGCAGTCAACGTGCGCATAGTGACGAGCGTCCGTTTCATACTCAACGTGCGCTGTCGAAATCGTGATTCCGCGTTCACGCTCTTCCGGAGCTGCGTCGATTTGGTCGTACGCTCTTGCTTCCGCTTTCCCTTGTTTCGCAAGAACTGTTGTGATCGCAGCTGTCAACGTCGTTTTCCCATGGTCAACGTGGCCGATCGTGCCAATGTTGACGTGCGGTTTCGTACGCTCAAATTTCGCTTTAGCCATGAGAAAGATCCTCCTTAAATAAAATATGGATTGATATAGTTAAGTAAGTATAGGATGCTTGGGAACAAAATGTTCCCAAGTCTTACATAAGTATTTATAGCGAAACTAGCAAGAGAAATCAATTATTCGCCTTTATTTTTTTTGATAATTTCATCGGCGATGTTTTTCGGAACTTCTTCGTAATGGTCAAACACCATCGAGAACGTTCCGCGCCCTTGTGTGTTCGAACGGAGCGATGTCGCATAACCGAACATTTCGGCCAGCGGAACCATAGCACGAACAACTTGGGCGTTCCCGCGCGCCTCCATCCCTTCGACGCGGCCGCGGCGGGATGTGATGTCACCCATAATGTCACCGAGGTATTCCTCAGGGATGACGACTTCCACTTTCATAATCGGCTCAAGCAGAACCGGGTCACACTTCGTTGCAGCGTTTTTCAGCGCCAACGAAGCGGCAATTTTGAACGCCATCTCACTCGAGTCGACATCGTGGTACGATCCGTCGAACAGTTTCGCCTTAACGTCGACAACCGGATAGCCGGCTAAGACGCCGTTTTGCATCGCTTCTTCCAATCCAGCTTGAACGGCCGGCACGTACTCTTTCGGAACGACCCCGCCGACGATGGCATTTTCAAATTCAAAGCCTTTGCCGCGCTCGTTCGGCGAGAATTCGATCCAAACGTGACCGTATTGACCGCGACCGCCGGACTGGCGAATGAACTTGCCTTCAACTTGCGCCGACTTGCGGAACGTTTCACGGTAAGCAACTTGCGGCGCACCGACGTTCGCTTCGACTTTGAATTCGCGGCGCATCCGATCGACGATAATGTCGAGGTGCAGCTCGCCCATCCCGGAAATGATCGTTTGTCCTGTTTCCGGATCGGTATGCGCACGGAACGTCGGGTCTTCCTCTTGCAGTTTTTGCAGCGCTTGACCCATCTTGTCTTGATCGGCTTTCGATTTCGGTTCGATCGCCACCGAAATAACCGGCTCTGGGAATTGCATCGACTCAAGGATGACGAGATTTTTCTCATCACAAAGAGTATCGCCGGTCGTTGTTTCTTTTAAACCTACGGCCGCCGCAATGTCGCCGGCATAGACTGTTGAGATTTCTTGACGGTGGTTCGCGTGCATTTGCAGCAAGCGGCCGATCCGTTCACGTTTGCGTTTCGTCGAGTTCATGACGTACGAACCGGAATCGAGCGTTCCAGAGTAGACGCGGAAGAACGTCAATTTCCCGACGTACGGGTCAGTCATGATTTTGAACGCCAGCGCCGCAAACGGAGCGTCGTCACGCGCTTCGCGAGTCACTTCTTCTTCCGTATCCGGAATGATGCCGCGAATCGCCGGAATGTCTACCGGAGACGGCAAGTAGTCGACAACCCCGTCAAGAAGCAGCTGAACACCTTTGTTTTTAAAGGCCGAACCGCAGAAAACCGGGTAGAATTCAACGCTGATCGTCGCTTTACGGATCGCGGCTTTCAGCTCTTCTTTCGTAATTTCTTCCCCTTCTAAATATTTCATCATCAGCTCTTCATCGAGTTCCGCAACGGCCTCAATGAGTTTGCCGTGATATTCTTCCGCCAAGTCGCGGTAGTCTTCCGGAATTTCGATGCGCTCAATGTTTTTGCCGAGCTCATCGTGGTAATGATACGCGCACATTTCGACAAGGTCGATAATGCCGGTGAATTGATCTTCAGCGCCGATCGGCAGCTGCACCGGATGAGCGTTCGCTTGCAGACGGTCATGGAGCGTTTTTACCGCATACAAGAAGTCCGCGCCGATTTTGTCCATTTTGTTGACGAATACGATCCGCGGAACACCGTATGTGGTCGCTTGACGCCAGACCGTTTCCGTTTGCGGTTCTACGCCGGATTGGGCATCAAGAACTGTAATGGCTCCGTCCAACACGCGCAACGAACGTTCAACCTCAACCGTGAAGTCGACGTGCCCCGGCGTGTCGATGATGTTGATGCGATGGCCTTTCCATTGCGCCGTTGTCGCCGCCGACGTAATCGTAATCCCGCGTTCTTGCTCTTGCTCCATCCAGTCCATCGTGGCTGCGCCTTCGTGCACTTCCCCGATTTTATGAACGCGGCCTGTGTAGAACAAGATCCGTTCCGTCGTCGTCGTTTTCCCGGCGTCAATGTGCGCCATGATCCCTATGTTGCGAGTGTTTTCTAAGGAGAACTCTCTTGCCATAGTGGTTATTTTCTCCTTCCTTACAAAATAAAATATAAGCAGATGGCGTCGCCATCTATGGCGCAATCTCTTTTTTAGAGAAGTTATACAGCACGCAGCCGGAAGGGCCACAATATATAGGAAGATAGGTGAACAGGCAGCATCAGTCGTGCCTTCTCACCTATTCCCTTAAGGCAGCGCTCCTTACCAGCGGTAATGGGCAAACGCTTTGTTCGCTTCAGCCATTTTATGCGTATCTTCGCGTTTTTTCACCGATGCGCCTGTGTTGTTGGCGGCGTCCATGATCTCGTTCGCCAAGCGTTCTTCCATCGTTTTTTCACCGCGAAGGCGGGAATATTGCACGAGCCAGCGCAATCCGAGGGAAACGCGGCGGTCCGGACGGACTTCGACCGGAACTTGGTAGTTCGCCCCACCGACGCGGCGAGCGCGCACTTCCAATACCGGCATAACGTTTTTCAACGCTTGCTCGAATACTTCCATTGGATCTTTACCCGTGCGTTCACGGATAATATCAAAAGCAGTGTAAAGAATTTTTTGTGCTTTCGATTTTTTTCCGTCAACCATAATTTTATTGATCAAACGGGTGACAAGCTTCGAGTTGTAAATCGGATCTGGCAATACGTCACGTTTAGCAACAGGGCCTCTACGTGGCATAGTTTTTCCTCCCTTCAGGAAAACATTCTCTTCGCTTCATTATTTTTTCGCTGCTTTTGGCTTTTTCGCGCCGTATTTCGAACGGCCTTGCATCCGGTTTGCTACGCCGGCTGTATCCAATGCACCGCGGACGATATGGTAGCGCACCCCTGGCAAGTCTTTCACACGTCCGCCGCGGATGAGCACGACGCTGTGTTCTTGCAAGTTGTGGCCGATCCCCGGGATGTAAGCCGTCACTTCAATCCCGTTCGTCAGGCGGACACGAGCGTATTTCCGGAGAGCCGAGTTCGGTTTTTTCGGCGTCATCGTGCCGACACGCGTGCATACGCCGCGCTTTTGCGGAGACGACACGTTCGTTTGTTCTTTTTTGAAGCTGTTGTACCCTTTGTTCAACGCAGGGGACTTCGACTTAAATACTTTTTTCTCGCGTCCTTTGCGGACTAATTGGTTAATTGTAGGCATGAAAAAATCCTCCTTTCACATGCATCGTTTAAGCCCACATATCCAGGTGGTTCATCGTTTATGCAAACAAAGGTTTTAAAGGCAAAGCAATCAACGAAGGATCGCCACCGCAGCTGCGCCGACTTGGATTTTGCATGCCTTGCCGAGTTTTTTCATCGAATCGACTTTTGTGACTGGCACGTTCGCCTCATTGGCTGCCGCCGTCACTTTTTCGATGATCGGCGAGTCGGCATCTACCGCTACGATCACTTCCGTTGCCTTCCCTTCCTTTAAAGCCCTTATCGTTTGTTTGGTTCCAATGACGATTTTCCCAGCCTGTAATACTTTTTCATAAGACATGTAACATATCCTCCAAAGTACCAGGTTGTTGGAACACCTTTATTAGACTACCATTTTCTCTGTCCGTTGTCAACTGGATTTTTTCATTAAGGAAGGGCCGGCCAAGAACACCTTAGCCGACCATCCTGGTAGCTTTTTATTTAGACGGAACGGTATCGCCAGCCGTTTCCTTCTTGACGGCAGGCTTCACGTTGCGATAGCGGGCCATGCCTGTTCCGGCTGGGACGAGTTTGCCGATAATGACGTTTTCTTTCAAGCCGAGCAGCTCATCCCGTTTTCCTTTGATCGCCGCATCGGTCAGGACGCGTGTCGTTTCTTGGAACGAAGCCGCTGACAAGAACGAATCCGTTTCAAGCGACGCCTTCGTAATACCGAGCAGCACCGGACGAGCTGTTGCCGGCCGCTTTCCTTCGCGGATGGCTTGAGCGTTGACATCCGTGAACTGATGAACGTCCAAAAGCGTGCCTGGCAGCACATCCGTATCGCCGGCATCGATCACGCGCACTTTGCGCAACATTTGCCGCACCATGACCTCAATATGCTTATCGCTAATTTCGACCCCTTGCATCCGGTACACTTTTTGCACTTCACGGAGCAAGTATTCTTGGACGGACGTAATATCGCGCACGCGCAACAGCTGTTTCGGGTCGACCGAACCTTCCGTCAGCTCTTGGCCGCGTTCGACGTGCTGGCCTTCTTCGACTTTCAGACGCGCATTGTACGGAGCCACATAGGAGCGCGTCTCGACTTCGCTTTGCACGACAATTTCGTACTGATTGTCACGCGTTTCATTAATCGAAATGACCGTGCCGTCAATTTCCGAAATGACCGCTTGCCCTTTCGGGTTGCGCGCTTCAAACAGCTCTTGCACCCGCGGCAAACCTTGAGTGATATCGTCCCCGGCGACGCCGCCTGTATGGAACGTCCGCATCGTCAGCTGCGTGCCCGGCTCGCCGATTGATTGGGCAGCGATAATGCCGACCGCCTCGCCGACTTCGACGTCCATGCCGGTCGCCATGTTGCGGCCGTAGCATTTTTTGCACACGCCATGACGCGTGTTGCAGGCGAAGACGGAGCGAATCCATACTTCTGTAATGCCGGCCTTGATGATCTCATTAGCGATATCTTCTGTAATCATTTCACCTTTGCGGACGATCACTTCCCCCGTTTCCGGATGGTGCACCGTCTTGTGCGCATAGCGGCCGACAAGCCGTTCTTCAAGCTTGACGACGACTTCCGTGCCATCCGTTAACGCCCGCGCTAAAATGCCGCGGTCGGTGCCACAATCTTCTTCGCGGACGATGACATCTTGCGCCACGTCAACGAGACGTCTCGTGAGATAGCCTGAGTCGGCCGTTTTCAACGCCGTATCCGCCAACCCTTTCCGCGCGCCGTGTGTCGAGATAAAGTATTCCAATACCGTTAAGCCTTCACGGAACGACGATTTGATCGGCAGCTCGATAATCCGGCCGGCAGGGTTGGCCATTAAGCCGCGCATCCCCGCAAGCTGTGTAAAGTTCGAGGCGTTACCGCGCGCCCCAGAATCGCTCATCATAAAGATCGGGTTGCGCTTATCAAGCGACTTCATCAACAAGTCTTGGATTTTATCTTTCGCCGCGCTCCAAACAGAGATGACGCGCTCATACCGCTCTTCGTCGGTAATCAACCCGCGGCGGAACTGCTTCAAAACCGTGTCGACTTTCGCCTGGGCTTCATCCAAAATTTCCTGTTTTTCCGGCAAAACGACGATGTCGGCAACGCCGATCGTAATGCCGGCTTTCGTTGAGTATTGGAAACCGAGATCTTTCATGCGGTCAAGCATCTTTGATGTTTCAGTAATTTTGAACCGCTTGAATACTTCGGCGATAATTTGCCCAAGCACTTTTTTCTTAAACGGCGGCACGAGTTCGCGCTTGCGGATCTCTTCACGCACGTCGACCCCTTTGTCCAGGAAGTACTTATCCGGTGTCCGCCCTTCAATATTTTCCGTCGTCGGCTCGTTAATGTACGGGAACGACTTCGGCAAAATTTCGTTGAAAATGAGCTTCCCGACGGTTGTCAAGAGCAGCTTGTTGTTTTGTTCCTCGGTAAACGTTTCGTTTTTCAGCGAACCGGCATGGATGGCGATGCGCGAATGGAGATGGACATAGCCGTTATGGTAGGCAAGCAGCGCCTCGTCTGTATCCTTGAATACCATGCCTTCGCCGACCGCCCCTTCGCGTTCCATCGTCAAGTAATAGTTTCCTAAAACCATGTCTTGCGAAGGCGTAACGACCGGTTTCCCATCTTTCGGGTTCAAAATGTTTTGCGCCGCCAGCATCAACAGGCGCGCTTCCGCTTGCGCTTCGGCTGACAGCGGCACGTGCACCGCCATTTGATCGCCGTCAAAGTCAGCGTTGTACGCCGTACAAACGAGCGGATGAAGACGGATCGCCCGCCCTTCGACAAGCGTCGGCTCAAACGCCTGAATGCCGAGGCGATGAAGCGTCGGGGCGCGGTTTAACAGCACCGGATGTTCTTTAATGACATCCTCGAGCACATCCCATACTTCAGGATGCACGCGCTCAATTTTCCGTTTCGCGCTTTTAATGTTGTGCGCCAAGCCCCGCTCAACGAGCTCCTTCATGACAAACGGCTTAAACAGCTCGAGCGCCATTTCTTTCGGCAGTCCGCATTGATACATTTTTAAGTTCGGACCGACGACAATGACGGAACGGCCAGAATAGTCGACCCGCTTGCCGAGCAAGTTTTGCCGGAAGCGTCCTTGCTTTCCTTTCAGCATGTGGGAAAGCGACTTTAACGGACGGTTCCCCGGCCCGGTCACCGGGCGGCCGCGGCGGCCGTTGTCGATCAACGCATCGACGGCCTCTTGCAGCATCCGTTTCTCGTTTTGAACGATAATGTTCGGTGCGCCAAGGTCAAGCAACCGTTTCAAGCGATTGTTGCGGTTAATGACACGGCGGTATAAGTCGTTTAAGTCCGATGTCGCAAACCGTCCGCCATCGAGCTGAACCATCGGACGGAGTTCCGGCGGAATGACTGGCAGCACATCAAGCACCATCCAAGCCGGGTCGTTCCCTGAGCTGCGGAACGACTCAAGCACCTCAAGCCGTTTAATAATGCGGGCGCGCCGTTGCCCTTGCGCTGTTTTCAGCTCTTCCTTCAGCGTGGCCACTTCTTTATCCAAGTCAATGTCTTGGAGCAGCTTTTTAATCGCCTCAGCCCCCATCGACGCCTGAAACGATTGGCCATATTTTTCGCGATAGGCGCGGTATTCTTTTTCCGATAGCAGCTGTTTTTTCTCAAGCGGCGTATCGCCCGGGTCGGTGACGACGTACGAAGCAAAGTAAATCACTTCCTCAAGCGCCCGGGGCGACATGTCAAGTACAAGGCCCATCCGGCTCGGGATGCCTTTGAAATACCAAATGTGCGAAACCGGGGCGGCGAGCTCGATATGACCCATCCGTTCGCGGCGGACTTTTGAACGCGTCACTTCGACGCCGCAGCGGTCGCACACGACGCCTTTGTAGCGGACGCGCTTATACTTGCCGCAATGGCACTCCCAGTCTTTCGTCGGGCCGAAAATGCGCTCGCAAAACAGGCCGTCTTTTTCCGGCTTTAACGTCCGATAGTTGATCGTTTCCGGTTTTTTGACCTCACCGTACGACCAGGAACGAATTTTCTCCGGGGAAGCGAGCCCGATTTTCATGTACTCAAACTTATTGACATCTAGCAAGGGGTATACCTCCCTCTTTGATCCGTCGGTTTTACTCCGTGGCTTGTTCGCCATCCGTTCGCTTTAACGGCCTATGGCGGGGAACGCTCCCCGCCTAGCCGCCATTGCCGGTTACTCTTTCGTCACCGCGTCTTTTTCTTCGTCGACTTCTTCCGATTCGATCGGTTTCACGTCTACCATAATGGCATCCGGTGCATGGTCGTCGTCATCATCAAAGTTTTCCATGTTGATTTCTTGTTCGTCGCTCGTCAAAATCGTGACGTCCATGCCTAAGCTTTGCAGCTCTTTAATCAACACTTTAAACGACTCCGGCACACCCGGCTCCGGAATGTTTTCCCCTTTGACGATCGCTTCGTACGTTTTGACGCGGCCGACGACATCGTCGGACTTGACGGTCAAAATTTCTTGCAGCGTATACGCCGCTCCGTACGCCTCAAGCGCCCATACTTCCATCTCGCCAAAGCGCTGGCCACCGAACTGCGCCTTGCCGCCGAGCGGCTGCTGGGTGACGAGCGAATACGGGCCGGTTGAACGGGCGTGGAGCTTGTCGTCGACCATATGGGCGAGCTTGATCATATACATGATGCCGACCGATACGCGGTTGTCAAACGGTTCACCCGTCCGGCCGTCATACAGCACAGTTTTCGCATCGCGCGCTAGGCCGGCCTCTTCGAGAATGTTCCACACATCCTCCTCCGTTGCACCGTCAAAGACCGGGGAAGCAATATGCAAACCGAGCTTTCTCGCCGCCATGCCGAGATGCAGCTCAAACACTTGCCCGATGTTCATCCGCGACGGAACGCCGAGCGGATTTAACATAATATCGACCGGCGTGCCATCCGGCAAGAACGGCATATCTTCCTCCGGAAGAATGCGGGAAATAACCCCTTTGTTTCCGTGGCGCCCCGCCATTTTGTCGCCCTCGGAAATTTTCCGTTTTTGCACAATGTAGACGCGGACGAGCTGATTGACGCCTGGCGGGAGTTCATCGCCATCTTCGCGATTGAATACTTTCACGTCCAGAACAATGCCGCCGCCGCCATGGGGAACACGCAGCGATGTATCGCGCACCTCGCGCGCTTTTTCCCCGAAGATCGCGTGCAGCAGCCGCTCCTCAGCCGTCAGCTCAGTCATCCCTTTTGGCGTCACTTTACCGACGAGCAAGTCGCCGTCTTTCACTTCCGCACCGATGCGGACGATGCCGCGCTCATCCAAGTTTTTCAGCGCGTCCTCGCCGACGTTCGGGATGTCGCGCGTAATTTCTTCCGGGCCGAGCTTCGTGTCGCGCGATTCCGCCTCATATTCCTCAATATGGATCGACGTATACACGTCTTCTTTGACGAGCCGTTCGCTCATGATGATCGCATCTTCGTAGTTGTAACCGTCCCACGTCATAAAGGCGACGAGCACGTTGCGGCCGAGCGCCAGTTCCCCTTTGTCCATCGATGGGCCGTCAGCTAAAATTTCACCTTTTTCAACGATGTCGCCTTTTTTCACAATCGGCCGCTGGTTATAGCACGTTCCTTGGTTCGAGCGAATGAATTTGAGCAGCCGATATTTGTCCAAATCACCTTTCACTTCTTTGCCGTCCACTTCAATGAGCCGGCGCACCCAAATTTCTTTCGCCTCAACGCGCTCGACGATGCCACGATGCTTGCAGATGACAGCAGCTCCCGAATCTTTCGCCGAGACATATTCCATCCCCGTGCCGACGATCGGCGCCTCCGGCTCGAGCAGCGGCACCGCTTGGCGCTGCATGTTCGCCCCCATCAAGGCGCGGTTCGAGTCGTCGTTTTCCAAAAACGGAATGCACGCCGTCGCTGCCGAAACGACTTGTTTTGGCGAAACGTCCATATAGTCGACGCGGTCGCGTTTGACGACAATGTTTTCGCCGCGGAAACGGGCGATGACGTTTTCTTCAAGGAACGTTCCGTCTTCGGAAAGTGGCACGTTCGCTTGCGCCACGACATAGTTGTCTTCTTCGTCGGCCGTTAAATAATCAATTTGATCTGTGACTCTCCCTGTTTCTGGATCGACGCGTCGGTATGGTGTTTCAATAAAGCCGAATTTGTTCACTTTCGCATAGGTGGACAGCGAGTTGATCAACCCGATGTTCGGACCTTCTGGCGTCTCAATCGGGCACATCCGTCCGTAGTGCGAGTAGTGAACGTCGCGCACCTCAAACCCGGCACGCTCGCGCGTCAATCCGCCAGGGCCAAGCGCGGACAGGCGGCGCTTATGCGTCAGTTCAGCCAACGGGTTCGTCTGATCCATAAATTGTGACAGCTGCGAGCTGCCGAAAAACTCCTTAATCGCCGCGATCACCGGACGGATGTTGATCAGCTGCTGCGGTGTAATCGTGTTCGTATCTTGGATCGACATGCGCTCGCGCACGACGCGTTCCATGCGCGACAAGCCGATGCGGAACTGGTTTTGCAGCAGTTCGCCAACCGAACGAAGGCGGCGGTTGCCTAAATGGTCGATATCATCCGTACCGCCGACACCGTGAAGCAAGTTAAAGAAGTAGCTGATTGACGCAATAATATCCGCCGGTGTAATATGTTTCACATCCTCGGCAATAAAACCGTTGCCGATGACGTTGATCACTTTTTCACTGTCCGGGTCATTGGGCGCATAGATTTTTACCGTTTGCACCGAAATTTGCCCGTCCGCCACCCCTTCAGCCGGACGGTACGTCTGCAGCCCGGCGCCTTTTTCTAAATACGGCAACAGGCGGTTCAACGTCCGGCGGTCGATCATCGCTCCGGCTTCGGCGATGACTTCTCCCGTTTCCGGATCAGCAATCGTTTCCGCCAGCCGTTGGTTAAACAGGCGGTTTTTAATATGAAGTTTTTTGTTGATTTTATAGCGCCCTACGCTGGCCAGGTCGTAGCGTTTCGGGTCAAAAAAGCGCGACGCGAGCAAACTTTTCGCGTTCTCGAGCGTCGGCGGCTCGCCCGGACGGAGGCGCTCATAAATTTCGATCAACGCTTTTTCCGTGCTGTCGGTATTATCTTTTTCGAGCGTATTGCGCAAATATTCGTTATCGCCGAGCAAGTCGATGATTTCTTGGTCGGAGCTGAACCCAAGCGCACGAAGAAGCACCGTAACCGGCAGTTTACGGGTGCGGTCGATGCGGACGTAAACGACGTCTTTCGCATCGGTTTCATATTCAAGCCATGCGCCGCGGTTTGGAATCACTGTCGCCGAATAGCCGCGTTTCCCATTTTTATCGACTTTATCGCTGTAATAGACGCTTGGCGAGCGGACAAGCTGGGAGACGATGACGCGTTCCGCTCCGTTGATGATAAACGTGCCGGTTTCCGTCATGAGCGGAAAATCGCCCATAAATACGTCTTGTTCTTTCACTTCGCCCGTCTCTTTATTGATGAGGCGAACTTTCACGCGAAGCGGCGCCGCATATGTAACATCGCGCTCTTTTGCCTCTTCAACCGAGTATTTCGGCTCCCCTAAGCTATAGTCGATAAATTCAAGAGAAAGATTGCCGGAAAAGTCTTCGATCGGGGAAATTTCCTTGAACATTTCCCGCAGCCCTTCATCGAGAAACCATTGATAGGAGGACGTCTGAATTTCAATTAAGTTCGGCAATTCCAGCACTTCGCTAATGCGTGCATAACTTCTTCGCTGGCGGTGTCGCCCGTATTGAACTAGTCGGCCTGTCAAGAGTGATTCACCCCTCAAATGTAGACATTAGTGAAAACCGGAAGCGGAACATCGCAACCATTCACCCGTCTTGGCGGAATATGCCGCCAAGACGGTCTGGCCGCTCCGTCATTCCGGGGCAAAGCGCTAGGCATGCATGCGGCCGGCCCCCGCCGTCCGGATGGAAACGGCTTGGCTGTGGCACCGCCGTTTCGTTTAGGGGATTCAACATGCTCCCGGCGCGAGGAAACCAGGCGTTGGATGGAGAAAAAAAGAAAATGGTTTCTATCCAATAGAAAACCATATGTTTAGCTGTTTATTGATTTTATCATTTTTTCCATTGTATCCAAAATTATACGTCATCCCCTTTACGCGGGAAATGTGCATATTTAGCATTTTATAATACTACCACAATAAAAAAACGGTGTCAACATTTTTTCGCCTTTATGATATAATATCCTTTTTTCTTCGCGACGACCTCAACAGCGGCAAACCATTCGTTTAACTTTTGCAGCGCGGATGGGGCACCTTGTTTCTTTTGAATGACCACCCATAGCTCCCCGCTATCAACGAGGTGGTTCCGGCTTTGCTCAAAGATCGCATGAACAACCCGCTTGCCGGCCCGGATCGGCGGATTGGTGACCACCGCCGCAAATCGCTGTTCCCCCACTTCCGAAAACAAGTCGCTTTTATAAATGTTCGCATTATGGATGCCGTTCGCCCGTTTGTTTGCTTCGGCCAGCTCCAGCGCCCGCTCATTCACATCGATCATTTGGACGCGCCGGTTAGGAAACGATTTGGCTAAGGCCAGCCCGATCGGACCGTACCCGCAGCCGACATCTAACAAATCGCCGGCAACGTCCGGTTCTTGAAACGTTTCAATCAGTAAACGTGTGCCGAAATCAACCTCGCGTTTTGAAAACACCCCGCTGTCAGTCATAAAGCGGAACTCATGCCCGCGCAACGTAAACGTCCACGTTTGCGGATTTCGCTCGGACGTCGGATTCGCTGAGTAATAATGTTCGCTCACCATCATCCCTCCTCTATCGGCAAGCCGCATTGGCTCCTGATATATAGTGTAACAAAAAAGAGGCCGCCCCTTGCCCGGGCCAGCCTCTTTTTTTATAGCGACGCCAATTACTTCACTTCAATTTTCGCGCCAACTTCTTCAAGTTTTGCTTTAATTTCTTCAGCTTCTTCTTTCGAAACAGCTTCTTTGATCGGTTTCGGCGTATTGTCAACCAAGTCTTTCGCTTCTTTCAAGCCGAGGCCAGTGATTTCGCGAACGACTTTGATGACTTTAATTTTTTGCGCGCCAGCGTCAGCGAGGATGACGTCAAATTCTGTTTTCTCAGCCGCTGCTTCAGCGCCAGCTGCTGCGCCGCCAGCGACAACAACCGGAGCTGCAGCCGTTACGCCAAATTCTTCTTCGATGGCTTTTACTAATTCATTTAATTCCAATACCGTCATATTTTTCACTGCTTCAATGATTTGTTCTTTTGTCATCATCGTTTCCTCCTTGTGTAATGTTCGTTATGCACATCGATATGCGCCATTACGCGCCTTGTTCCTCTTGTTTGTCGGCCACCGCTTTAACCGCAAGCGCAAAGTTGCGGATCGGGGCTTGAAGAACGCTAAGCAACATCGAGAGCAACCCTTCGCGGGACGGAAGTTTTGCCAAGGCGTCGATTTCTTCCTTGCTGGCGACGTTCCCTTCGATGACGCCGCCTTTGATTTCCAACGCCTCATGCGTTTTCGCAAAGTCGCTTAAAATTTTCGCCGGCGCTACGACATCTTCATTGCTGAACGCGATGGCGTTCGGGCCGGTAAACACCTCATCCAATCCTTCCAGGCCGATTTCCGCGAGCGCCCGGCGGGTCATCGTGTTTTTGTACACTTTGAACTCAATGCCTGCCTCGCGCAGCTGTTTGCGCAGCTCGGTCATTTCCGCCACGTTCAAGCCGCGGTAATCGACGATGACGGTCGCCTTGCTGGCACGGAATTTATCCGCGATCTCAGCGACCACTTGTTTTTTCAGTTCAATCGCGCTCGACACGTCCTGCACCTCCTGCAAAGAAAATAGTGGAATACCACTTATACCGTTTGGCGGTTCAATAAAAAACCCCCATGCCGCGTAGACATGGAGGTATCGTTCAACGCGCCGCTATCGATGGCGCGCTGTCTATCGTCCACATACCTCGGTAGGAAATTAAGCCTCAAACGGGCACCTACTGTCTACGGTACAAATGATATTCGTTTGTTCAGCCAAATGATATTTTAACAAACTAGCCGACAAAAGTCAACCGTTATTGCGCAACCGCTACCGTCGTCGGGTCAACTTTAATGCCAGGGCCCATCGTCGACGTAACCGTCACGTTTTTAACATACGTTCCTTTGGCCGCTGCCGGTTTCGCTTTCAAAATCGCTTCGTAAACCGTCGCGAAGTTTTCAACCAACTTTTCGCTGTCAAACGATACTTTGCCGATCGGCACGTGAATGTTACCGGCT